>NZ_NUCO01000154.1:0-41379 GCF_002555445.1 Bacillus sp. AFS017336 | reverse complement strand
AACATTTGGGGTGCACTTCAGAAATTTCTATGTGTTTTTTTCGTTAGATTGAAAAAAACACCTTTATCTATAAGATAAAAGTGAAAGTACCTGTTTGCCACTGCCACCAAGAAAATCAGGTTAATATATCGTATGTTAGGGAAATTAAACAGTTCTTTTTTGGAAGATGGTAATAATTTACAGAAAAGCTGAAAAAGTTTTTTAGTAAATTTATACACATTTTAAAATAGATAATTTTCGAATTTATCTGTTAAAATAAACCTTAAGATTAATCATAAAAGGAGAAAACAACGAATGATGAAATTATTTTCCAAAAAGATTGTATTATTAGTTACGTCATTGATGATTTTACTAATGATTAGTGGAGCTTTAATTTCACTAACGTATATTCCTCAAAAAGTATACAAAGAGAATTACAATCAACAGAAGTCTATAGATCGCTCTATGGAAGGTAAATCATAATCATTTAAAAAGCTCTAATAAGGGCTTTTTGTGTTTTAGTGATAAAATAATAAATTTTACCAAAGATTTTTAATTTCGGGAGGACTGTTATGTCGATTCAAAAAAGAATTAGAGATTATGGTGTAATTATTGGGAATTTGGAAGCTGGACAATTAAATTCAATATCCGATGTTGAAGGAGTTACAGTTGGTCAAGTAACAATAAGCGATCAAGATATTCAGACGGGAGTAACTGCAATTTTACCTCATCAGGGGAATCTTTTTAAGGAAAAATTAATTGCGTCTAGTCATGTAATTAATGGGTTTGGTAAATCAATGGGGACAATTCAGGTCAATGAGATAGGAACAATTGAAACGCCAATTATTTTAACAAATACACTAAGTATTGGCACAGCTGCAGACGCTTTAATAGAGTATATGTTAGAACAAAATTCGGAAATAGGGCGCACAACAGGAACCGTTAACCCAGTGATCTGCGAATGTAATGACATGCATTTAAACGATATTCGAACTAGATATATTACAAGAGAACATGTTCATCAAGCTATACATAATGCTGACAATCTAGTAAAAGAAGGCACTGTCGGAGCAGGAACAGGAATGCTTTGTTATTCATTAAAAGGAGGAATTGGTACAGCTTCCCGTCTTATGAAAATGGATCATGGGACATATACAATGGGAGTTTTAGTGTTAACAAACTTTGGGATTTTAAGTGATTTAAAAGTTAACGGAAAGCCAGTTGGAAAAGAGTTAAAAGGCCATATCTTAAATGAACAAGAAGAGCAAGATAAAGGTTCAATAATTATGATTGTAGCAACTGACCTGCCTGTATCTGAAAGACAGCTTAATCGAATCATAAAAAGAACGGTTACTGGATTATCAAGAACTGGTTCAATCATCACTACAGGAAGTGGTGAAGTAGTGATCGGCTTTTCAACAGCAACTAAAATCCCTCATGAAAAAACTTCAAATTGTCTTTTTGTACCGACTATACACGAAGAGGACATTGATCTAGCTTTTAGGGCAGTTGGAGAAGCAACTGAAGAAGCTGTTTTAAACTCACTAATAACTGCAACGCATATTATAGGAAGAGATGGCAATGAAAGACCAGCTTTTAAAGATTTAATTAAAAAATATAATGTTGACCTAATATAGATTACTAGGTTCTAATCTAGTAATTAAATTCATAAACTACTCTTAAACTTATGGATGGACAAGCATTAAGTTAGGAGGCAGAAAATGAAAAAAATAGTGATTGTTATATGTACTTTTTTGACTTGTTTATGTGTTAATATAATATTTTTTGAACTAACGGGTTTAAAAAAGACTAACGCAATGCAAAATGTAGCACCTAAGAATGTAGCAAAAAATGAGGTAAGTATTAATAAAAATATAAATATTTTAAAGCTACCTCTACCGAATAGTGAACAAGTAAAATATAGTGTGGAAAAACTACCTATTAATTTTAATAAAGTAGAAATAAAAAAATTAAATAGTAAATAAAGTGATTAGTAGAGTTCAGGTTAACTTTCAAATAAATATGGTAACCCACTAACAGGATTTGTTTCCTAGCGGGTTATCTTTTTTTTTTAAGGATATAGGGAGAGAATGTACTGAGTATTATTTTAGTGTTTGACTTGTTGCTAACGCGAACATTAAGTGAACAATATTGATAAAGTCGTGAACTTCGTTGATATAATCCTAGATCTCGTTGATATATAGCATACTGCCGTTGATATATAGCATACTGCCGTTGATAAATGGCCAAATCCCGTTGATATTTAGTCTGCGCACGTTCATTTAAAGATATATCCGCTTAGTATAACACCGGATTCCATTTGGATTACAACCATCGCGTGATAAAACCAAGCTATATACATTAAAAAAGGTATTGTTTGCATTAAAAAAATTTATTAAAAGAAAAATAAAAAAACCTTAGCCAATAGAATTGGACTAAGGTAGTTTAAATTGCGTATCCTTTTATAAAGTGCCAAATTCATAGGATAGTACAATTTAGAAGACTACTTTTTAATCTAATTGAAAAACAGTAATTGAAGCTCCATGCCCTGTTAGTAGTGTGACAATACCTGTCAAACCGAAAATTTCAAGTGAAATAGTATCTCCTGCATTTAACGGCAATATTCCATAATGATGAAATATAGATAGACTTAATAAAGGGGCAACAATAGTTGAAAGCTCTGGAACACCATTTATTAAAATTCGTGTAGTCAATGCTAAGGCTGCAGTAGTATTTACTGTATAAGCAAGATAATATACACCAGCATTTGCAACTGTAATCGTATCAAATGTTCCATTAATTGTGAATCCAGTACTCAAAGTTTGGGCAGTTGGTAGAGGAACAACTGTACCTCCAACTGCTACAGGAAGAACTCCTGCACTATTCAAAGCAAAGGCATAAGGGCCTTTTGGACCTGTAGGGCCAGTAGGACCAGTAGAACCTGTAGCGCCTCTTTGACCAGTAGCGCCAGTAACGCCAGTATTACCAGTAACACCCGTAGGACNNCCAGTAACCCCAGTAACCCCAGTAACCCCAGTAGGACCAGTATTACCAGTATTACCAGTAGGACCAGTATTACCAGTATTACCAGTAGCACCAGTAGCACCAGTAGCACCAGTAGCACCAGTAGCACCAGTAGCACCAGTAGCACCAGTAGCACCAGTAACCCCAGTAGCGCCAGTAACCCCAGTAGCACCAGTAGCACCAGTATTACCAGTATTACCAGTAGGACCAGTAGGACCAGTAGGACCAGTAGGACCAGTAGGACCAGTAGAGCCAGTAGCACCAGTAACCCCAGTAGCGCCAGTAACACCTGGATCACCAGTAGCCCCAGTTAGACCAGCAGCACCTGTAGTTCCACTTGATCCTGTAACACCGGTAGCACCTCTTTTACCTCTTTCCCCTTCTTCGCCTTGTTTACCTCTTGGCCCTCTAGGTCCCGGAGGCCCTGGAATATAACAACATTGACAATTACCATGGCTGTAGCAACCACATTCGCTATGACAATCACGTTGTTTACAATGATTGCATTGACAATTACATTGTTTAGATTTGTTACAATTACAACCATCATTTTTTTTTCGATCTTCTTTGCCCAATAAATCACCTTTTCTATATTTATATAGACAATTTTCCTCAATTGATAGCTAGCTTGTCCTATTTATAACTAGCCCTATATTACTATGCTTACTTGACATGTTTTGTTCATACATTTAACTAGTTTATTAATATTCTTATTTTTATTTCAAATAGATTTGTTCCCTAAAAAATGAATCGATTTTTAGTAAGGTTGAGGATGACCAACACTGAAGTCTAAATAAATAGTTTAAATCTATTAAAGCTTTATTTAACTTACTTAATTGCAGTTTCTTTTGAGGTAAAAAACAATTGGTTAAAGATGAAAAGAAGGAGATTTACTAAGTAAATTGAATTAAAGTTAAAGGTTAATTAAAATTATTTAGTTTTTTGGTAGCTCTTATTCTACGTATCTGACAATATAACTATAAAAATAACTACTTTATATTATTTAAATGTACTAAATGACAAAGTTGATAGGAGAAAGATTTAATATGAACTACATAAAAGAAATGAGAAAGTTAATTGGAAATGAAATACTATTTACAGTTGGTTGCGGGGTCATTATTGAAGAAGACAATGCTATATTATTACAGCACCGTACCGATGAAGATAATTGGTGTATTCCTGGTGGAGTAATGGAAATTGGAGAAACATTTGAAGATGCTGCAATGAGGGAAACATTTGAGGAAACAGGTTTAACAGTTAATGAAATAGAGTTATTTGGTATTTATTCTGGAGAAAGCTGTTTTGTTGAATATCCTAATAAAGATAAGGCTTACAGTGTCCAAGTAATTTTTAAGACAACAAAATTTACTGGTGAGTTAATACAAAAAGGGATTGAAAGCAAGGAACATAAATTCTTTAGCAAAATGGAATTACCGAGTAACTTAAATCCGCGTCAAAAACCATTTATTCTTGATTGGGTAAATGGAAATAAAAGCCCAATAATTAGCTAATGAATGATTTTGACTATTAAAACATTCGATCAAAAGGATATTATACTCATTAATTGGTTAATCATATAAATTTATATTAATTACATAAGTCTGTGGAGGTAAAAATGACGTTTAAAAGAAAAATGCTTAACTCTAGTTTATTCATTTTAACAACTATTACACTAGCAGCATGTAATACTGAAAATATTTCAACAAAAAAAGCGACAGTAAATAAAGCAGTCATCTCTTCAAATGAAATACAAAAAGGTTTTACTTTAGAAGAATTAGATATTGAAAAGATTAATGAATCGGATTTAAAACAAAAAATTAATATGCAAAATGATAATGGTGTCTATTTATATGATTATAAAAGTAAAAAAGAAATATATATTTTGTTTAATGGAGTAGGTACAAACTATTCCAATATTAAATTCAAAATGAACGGTCAAAAATTAGCAATCTCATATCGATCAACAGTAGATAAAGGTATGAACATACAGTCATTATTTGAGCTTAAATCAACTAAACAATTCGATGGAAATTTTACAATCACTTTGAAAAATAACGATAAAGAAACTGCATTTGCTAATATTTATACACAGTAAATAGAAAAGCACTTCAAATAATCTTGGAGTGCTTTTCTGTTTACTTAAGAGCATTTATCTATGTATATGGATGTTTTGTTGCATAATCAGTTGGATATGGATGGGAAAATAAAATTAAACATTTACCATTAGGAGAATTATTATGAAAAAGTTACTTAAAATCTTTAAAAATATGTGTTTGGATATATTTTTAATGGGAAAGGGTTTTATATATGGCTTTTTTATGATAGGGTTATTAGTTATAATTGGTAGTACTATTGTTTACGGAGTTCTTTTATTAAAAAATATTATTTTTTAATGATTAAATCTTATTATAGAACTAACTGAACGTTAGTCGTCAATATGTAGTTTAATGTCGTATATTAATGAGGTGTTTATTTGAGTAAAGCTAAAGGTAAAGGCGGAACAGGTAGAGGTACAGATAAGAAGGGTTGGAATAGGTGGCAAGCTAGTGCAAAAAAAGCAAAAAGTGCGAAACCGTATGTAAGTAAGGGTACCAAAAATAAGACGAAAACAAATGAAAGTAAATAAATAATATAATATTTTTTAGGTGAATTTGATTATTTTTAAGTTTATTGTTAAAATTGGAATATTAAAATGTGTGTAACTCACACAAGGAGGAAACATTAATGGAACATGGTAAAGTAAAATGGTTTAATGCAGAAAAAGGTTTTGGATTTATCGAGCGTGAAAATGGTGATGATGTATTCGTTCATTTCTCAGCAATTCAAACTGATGGATTTAAATCATTAGATGAAGGACAAGCAGTTACATTTGAAGTAGAACAAGGTCAACGCGGACCACAAGCAACTAATGTAAAAAAAGCATAATTTAACTAAAAGAAGTCGGACTCTATGATATAGAATCTGACTTTTTTTTCTTAATAAATATAAACTTATTTAGAATAACTTTAGGTATCTTTTTTAGTAATAGTTTTTTAATGAAAGTTTAATCAGCAATCGTTGGAACTTGTTTATTAAATAACTAAAGGAGAAAATTAAATGAAAAAGTATCTGTTGTTTGTTTTAAGTTTTATTTTATTATTTGGTGTTATAAATGTTTTTTCAGGAATGTTGCAAACTGTTTTTTATCAACCTGATTTTTCTAATTTATGGAACAATGTTGAGCAATTACATAATGAAGTGATCTTTGTAAAAAGTTCTTCAACTCCAACTATAATTGTTACACTGATTTCTGCTACGATCGCTTTTTATCTGCAAAGTCGCTTAAGTAAAAAGTCAGTTTTAACTAAATAATTCTTTGTTAGTAAATAAAAAATGAGTCACAGCAGTGGCTCAATTTTTTATGATTAACATAGTTAAAAGATATTGGTATGAAAATGAGAAGTTACATAAAAGGGTGTTGCAAAATGAAAAAAAGGACTTGTGGCAAGATTGTCACGGAGGGTGATGAGTTATTTTACAAAGTAACGGGGAATGGTGTTCCGCTAATATTAATTTCTGGTGGTGGCGGAGATGGAGATACTTTTCTGCCATTAGCTGATGAAATGTCAAATCAGTTTAAAGTGATCACTTTTGACCGTAGAGCAAATGCAAGAAGTACAGCAAATAATATGGAAAATTTTTCAGTTGCACAACAAAGTCGTGATGTGCTTGCTGTCATCGGAGCAGTTGGCGAAGAATCTGCCTTTGTTTTTGGGAATAGTAGTGGGGGAGTAATTGCACTGGAGCTAGTTCAGAATTTTCCCGAGGTAGTTCGATTAGCGGTAATTCATGAACCACCGTTAGCAAACTTTGCGAATGATCAAGAGAGATGGTTGAAATTCTTTGATGACTGCTATCAACTAGCTTTATGCAAAGACTCAAATAAGGCAGCTACAAAGTTTGGAATGGGTGTTATGGGACGTAAAACGATCGCACCTTTGCTATCAGATATCAGGTTGAAAGCATACTTGAGGAAAGAGCCAAAACTTACAGGAGAGGTACGTATCCCTGAAAGAATTGCTGATGATATTTTTATCAAACAGGAATTAATTCCAGTAACAAATTACATACCAAATATGGATATCTTGCGTGAACATAAAGAAAAATTAATCTTTGCAGCGGGCGACTGGTCTGTGAATAAAAATGTTTGGTTTGCTGAGGTGGCACAAAAACTATCTAATGAAATTGGTAGTACATTGATCACACTCCCAGGCTCGCACGTATCATTTATGGATAAGCCTAAAGAATGGGCAAGAGTCTTAAGCGCTTGCTACAATAAACCACAGTAATTTAGGTAGTGCCGAGTGTTTAGGGGTACCTTGGGGAGCCTTTTAAAGTTTAGCAAAAAAAGGAAAGATATGATCGAGCATTTGGAAATAATACAGTGAGTTGTTCACAATTGGTCGTCTTCATTATTTAGGTTCTAGGAAATTGCTTACTTGAATAAATCAGGTGTGTACGAGCAGTAATTCAAGGAGGAAATATGCTCCTTTTTGCTGAATTTATCTTGAAAGCAATAGATAAAAAATGAGGTGAGCTATATTGCTAGAAGACTTAGAGGAAGCAATTACAAGATTATCTGACAAGACTAATGTGGACATACACCTTGTGGGTTTTAAAAAATACTTAGACAAAATAACAGTAACTATTTACTTAACATTCGGGTTAGAAGAGGAAATTGAAGAGGAATGGCAGATTGTTTGTGATGACTTCGGAACTCATAGGTTTGAATATGATGTGTTTGAAGAATGGGAGATAGTTAATGAACATGAATTGTTATGGGAATATAACAAAAAATGGATTAGCATTTCCTTTAACGGAAAATCAAATTTGACTGCAGAAGTCATTGGAGAACTTTATAAAACCCATTTGGACAATACTAATGGTTTCGTAGCGTTCGATGAATACTTAAATAAATGTTATAGAATTGATAAACTTTTAGATGGTGGATTTGGACATTTTGCTTTTGGTCCAATAAAAATATTAGAATTATATAGAAATGTATTAAATAAATACGGTTATAAAACATCTGTATTGCCACGAGATTATAGAACTCCAATGGACTATAAAACAGATTATAGACTTCTAATAATGGGTAACTCTTATATAGTGGCTAAAAAATTTACAGCCCATCAGATTAAAAGATAACATTAGTAAGTTTGAAAAATTTTATATCAAAAATATATCATTAGAGGTATTGTGATTATGGGGAACTTAAAAAGATATGTTAAATGGGTTTTCAAATTTAACAATAGAAAATATGATTTAATCGAATTATTATTAGAGATTATATTTTTGCCTTTAATTTTTGTTGGAGCTAGATTTCTTCTAAGTCATTATCCTTTTATGGTTACTTTATTAGCGGTGTTTGTGGCGATCAATCTTTATGCATTCGCAGATACCTTATTGAGAAAAACTTTGGAAGGAATTAATGTAAATATTCCAAAATGGATTAGTATTATTCCGAGTATATGTGTCTTTGCTTGTATTATTTTTATTTATAAGTAGAGGTGATCATTAAACTTACTCAACAAAGAGAACAATTTTTCAAATTTAATTTAGAAAATAAAGTGTATTAGTTCAATAAACGCATATATACCAGTCTAAAGTAAGACCACATTTTTTATGGTCTTTTTCTTTTGTTCAAAAATCATCATTCAAATTTATTAGAATCTATTAAATAAATGTAGGACTAATTTAAAACATATAGAATATTTATTTTAAAGAATAAATGGACTTTGGAGGAGAAAAAATGAAAATTGCTTTGTTAATTATTGATATGCAAAAGGTATTTTTAGAGGATAAAAAAGAGCAGTTGAATGTCGAAGGTGCTTGTGAGTATATTAACTATGTTGCTGAGTCGATTCGGTCAAAAAAACATTTAGTCATACATGTTCAGGATGTTGAAGGTGCCGATGAGATTAATTCTGAATCGCTTGCTTTTATTCCTGAAATAAATGTAGATCAACAAGATATTTGTATTAGGAAGGAACAGTCAAATGCATTTCGGAATACAGAATTGGAATCGATTTTAAAAGAAAATGATGTTAAGTTAGTGATTGTGGCTGGCTTTGCAGCAGAGCATTGTGTACTTTTTACATATAATGGAGCTATTGAGAGGGGATTTAAAGCGGTTATATTACAAAATGGGATATTAAGCACAAAAAGTGATGTAATAACTCAAACATATCGTGATCGTAATATAATTTCTTATAATGTATTGCCATTTATTGTATAAGCTTTTGTATTCAAGTAGAATTTCAAAGTATGTTTATAAAGAAAAAGGTCCTCAACTTTAGGAGCAAACAAAAAACCACAAGTTAATTTAAACTTGTGGTGATTTTTTTTATATTTATCTTTCTATAGCAATCTTAAATTTTTTAGTGTATGCGAATTAATTCATAAATATCAGAGTCAAATCGAACTCTTGTATGTTTAGATTCAATTCGTTCTAGTTCTTCTGCTTCTTCTCTCAACTCTCCAAACCACCAAAATTTGATTTCAGTTAATAAATTAGTAAGCATCTTATTCCCCCTAGGTTGAAAATACCTTAACACTTATAGATTATAAAACTCTTTTTTTAAGCTAAGATTAATCTGATGTAAAATGATGGAAAAGTTTTTATGATGTGAACGCAACGAACTCTATTAATTGTAGGGAGTAGAAACTGTTAAAAATACAGCCAATGGTGTTAAATGAAAATTATAAAAATTCGAATTAATTAAAAGGGAAATTATGGATAGATGTAGAATACTAAATATACCTCAAAGATTTATCCTTTATGTATAAATCCCAAAAAGGAGCTGGTAGGCATGTCAAAATTTAGATTAATTCCTTTTAAGTTGGAAGAAGTTAAGGATTATACGAAGGAAGTACCACCTGGAGTTCAGTTAATCGAAGCTAAGTCTATTTGGGAAAAAGGGTGTCAAGGGGAAGATGTGGTCGTTGCAGTTATTGATACAGGCTGTCAAACCGACCATCCTGATTTACAAGATCGAATTATTGGTGGATATAATTTTACTGAAGACTACGGTGGAGATCCAAACGTATTCTTAGATAATAATGGACATGGGACACATGTATGTGGAACGATTGCTGCTTCTGAAAATGGAGAAGGAGTAGTCGGCGTTGCTCCAAAAGCAAAGATTCTAGCTCTTAAAGTACTGACTGGTGCTGGTGAGGGAAGTATTGAATCAATTGTACAAGCCATTGATTATGCAACAAATTGGAAAGGTTCTAATGGAGAAACAGTGCGAGTGATTTCAATGTCATTAGGTGGACCAGGGGATGATACTTCGTTACATGCGGCGATTCAAAGAGCGGTTGAACAGAATATTGCCGTTGTATGTGCAGCTGGAAATGAAGGTGACGGAGATGGATCGACTGATGAATACAGCTATCCTGGTGCATATGATGAAGTAATAGAAGTAGGTTCTGTAAATCTTCAAAAACGGTTATCACAATTTAGTAATACAAATGATGAAATTGATTTGGTTGCACCAGGAGAAAAGATTCTATCGACCTATCCAACAAATCAATTTGCCGTACTTTCAGGTACTTCGATGGCAACACCGCATGTTTCAGGAGCGCTTGCTTTATTAATTCAACTATACGAAACTGAGACGAACAAGAAAATCACAGAATCAGAACTATTTGAGCTTCTAATTAGTCACACTGTCCCACTCGGATACAGTACACTAGAGGAAGGTCATGGACTTTTAAATCTAGGCGTAAATGTTCCTGCTAAATCTGGAATGTAATATATTAATAGGTAAGTCCCGGGTAGTGTTAGTAGACTATTCGGGACTTTTTTTGTTAGATTGAAAATAACTAATAAATGGGGTGAAATTGATGTTCAAAAACCAAGTAACAGAACTTTTAAATATCGAATATCCAATTATTCAAGCACCAATGGCTGGCGGAATTACAACTTCGAATCTTGTTGCCGAAGTATCAAATTGCGGTGGTTTAGGTACAATCGGGGCCGGATATATGACGCCTCCGCAAATACGTGAACAAATTAGAGAAATAAAAAAATTAACCACTAAACAATTTGGAATAAATTTGTTTGTTCCAAATGATTTCAAAATTGATGAAAATGAAATAGAAGCAAGTAATAATTTGTTATTACCAATAAATGAAGAACTAAATTTAAAACAAGATGAGCGGGTACAAGTACCAAATTTTAATAGACTTACAGAAACATTTCATGAACAAATTAAAGTAATTATTGAAGAGAAGGTACCTATTTGTTCTTTTACTTTTGGTTTACCGTCTATTGAATTAATTAAAGAATTAAATTTTCATAATATTATTTTGATCGGAACAGCTACAACGGTAAAAGAAGCGATTGAAATCGAAAAAGCAGGAATGGATCTAGTTGTTGTTCAAGGTAGTGAGGCAGGTGGACATAGAGGTAATTTTATAAGTGACGATCAAGAAAGTTTAATTGGGTTAATGTCACTAATTCCACAAGTTGTAGATCACGTGAATATTCCAGTAATTGCTGCAGGCGGTATTATGGATGGAAGAGGATTAACTGCGTCCATGTGCTTAGGGGCAAAAGCGGTTCAAATGGGTACTGCATTTTTAACTTGTATGGAAAGTGGGGCACATGAAGTACATAAAAATGCAATTTTAAATGCAACTGAAGAGCAGTTAGTTTTGACACGAGCATTTTCAGGGAAATGGGCAAGAGGAGTCGAAAATAAATTTGTTATGGAAATGAGACAACACGAAAACACATTTCCTCAGTTTCCTATACAAAATACGATAACACAATCAATTCGAAAAGCAGCTGCCATACAAAGTAATAAAGGGTATATGTCTCTTTGGTCAGGACAAAGTCCGAGATTAGCTAATCATGTAACTGTAAAAGAATTGATTACTAAAATAATAGATGATGTCAAAAAAATAAAAATAGAATTTTAACATCTAATGAAAATGCGATTAAATAAGGTTCTTATTTTAGTTCTCGTAAAGCTAATTAAAGAACCTTATTAATCTATTAAAGTAAACATTTTTCGACTACTTCAATAACATTTGATCAATATAAGTCTTAATCGCATCAATATTACCAGAAACTTGCTCTTCTCTAAGTTCATCCTTTTTCAATTTATGTAGTGACTTTTCCAAAATTGTTTTTGAATCAGATTGAGGGATTACAATAACTCCATCAGCATCACCTACAATAATATCTCCTGGGTTTACTGATGCACCTCCACAAGAAATCGGAACATTAATTTCTCCAATTCCATGTTTCCCACTTGAAGCTACAGTGGTGCCTTTACAAAATACTGGGAAATTTAATTTCTTCGTACCGCTTATATCGCGAATTACCCCATCAACAACAATCGCACTAACCCCCATTGTTTTTGCCATTCCTACAACAAAGTCTCCTGCGATTGCTCGATACTGATCTCCTTTAGCGTCAATGACAATCACATCTCCAGGAGTCGCTTCTCGAATTGCTTTTAACACTGCTAAATTATCACCAACAGGAATTTTAACTGTCAGTGCTTTTCCTACAAAATTATATTCTTCTTTTAAAGGCTTAATGGAAGGATCCATATTATTTAATCCATCCATCACATCTGAAATGCAAGTTGTTGGGATATTTTTAAATTGATTAATCATAAAAATCACTCCTCAAGTCGATTAGTTCTTATATTATTGTACAAAAAACTTAATTAAGTGAGAATTTTAAAAAAATTATTGAGCTTGATAAAAAATAATTATCGATTTAAAAAAGGTTGCAATGGATTAATATAGAATAAAATAAGTTGATAATAAAAATTATTGAATTTTTAATACAGACGTTTGGGATGTTTGTCTCAATTTGAATGAAAACTGTCAAACGTAAAAAACAACAAACCCATTATTATTAATATTTTATATATGATACTTTTTAGACCAAACATAGCTCAATTATATGTACATACAGTGCATGTAATGTAACATGATTGACTTCATTTTTTAATATATAGATACATCCTTGTATAGTAACATTTAATTAAGGAGTTGAGGTGCTTGAGAGGAAAAGCTAAATACGTCTATATAACTCACAAAGTTAAAATAGAATCTACAGAAAAATTAGAAAAGCTATCCCAACTTACAGGGAAAAGCAGTGCAGAACTATTGGAAAAAATGATTGAAGAAATGTACGAATTTCAAATAAATCAAAATGAATTTGAAAATCAAAATGAATTTGAAAATCATAATGAATTTCTTAACAATAATGTAGATTCGGATAGTATAACAGATCAGGAAATAAGAGATGCAGAACAAAGATGGAGAAACTCAAAAGAAGGCGTAAAAGATTTTAGTCAAAGAATGGAAGACTGGAAAAGGGAAGAAAAAAGAAAAAATGCTGAGAAAGCAAAAGAATACAAAAAGAAAATAGTTGATTGGGCTAGAGTATGGGAAGAGTATTTAAGGAATTACTCTACTTCAATCAAAAAAAATAAAAAACATAATTTTAAGTACTTCGATCCTAATGAACATGCTGAAGTTTGGAAGAAGCAAATGAGAGAATATACAAAAATGTGGCATCCAGATTATGCACCGGATAACGGAAATGCTCAGAAGTTTGGTGAGATGAAGGCCGAATACGATATTTTAAAAGGTAAAATTCCGACTGAGAAATATAGTTTATAAAATGTCTCTAATACATAATAATTCAGTATAGTATTAGTAATAGATAAATAGTAGTGGAGCAAAAAAGTTCCACTACTCTTATTAGCATATTCTAGATAGATTTTTAATCTTCTTTTGCACTATCCTCAGCGATCACTCTAAGCTCTTGATAAAAGAGATCGTGATTGCACTCCGGATTTTCTGCTTGTTTATATTTGTCAACAATTTCAAGCAATTCACCAGTGTCACCTTTTGCATTTATAATTTCCAACAACTGATTCATATCATCAGTATATTCATCCTCTTTTTTCATTACATAACCCCCATTCATTACGTTTTGGTACATATTTGCAAGCATGTATTATTTAAACAAATACTATAATTGTTATCTCCTTACTAATTGTAAAAAATTCTTCATTCATTAAAATAAAACGACGCACAGCAGTAAACTCCTAATTTGACTCAATTCTAGTTCTAATTACAATGACCAATTCATCGAATCTTAAAGTTTCTTGTGTATTTTCACGTTCTAACAATTTTAAATAGATCAGCATTATGAGTATTAAATTAAAAAATTGTAGAATATAGATTTGAATTTTTTTGTGAAATAGTATAATTAGGATATAAATTTCGTTTGCAGAAATACTATTAGTTAACTAAAAACTTAATTATTGTAATCACTGATTGAATGAAGAACGGTAGGGGATTAATATGACATTTAACTTTAATGAAGAACATAATCGAAGAAAAACGAATAGTACGAAGTGGGATTCAGTTGAAAAAGTATTTGGTAATACAGAAGTATTACCTTTATGGGTTGCTGATATGGATTTTGCTTGTGCTCCTGGAATTGTAGAAGCAATCACCAAAAGAGCCCAACATCCTATTTACGGGTATGGCCATATTCCTGAAGATTTTTTTGCTTCAGCTATGAAATGGGCAAACAAACGCTATAATACTTCAATTAAACGCGAATGGTTAACGACTGTACCTGGTGTGGTTCCAGCGTTAAATTTAGCAATTGATGCATTTACGAAGCCTGGAGATGAAATCATCATTCAACCACCAGTTTATTTTCCGTTTTTCAGTACGATCAAAAATAATGGTAGAAACATCATTGAAAATTGTTTAATCGAAGAAGATGGCTATTACTATATGGATTTAGAAGATCTACAAAATAAAATTACAACTAAAACTAAAATGATAATTTTATGTAGCCCAGCAAACCCTGTTGGAAGAGTGTGGACGAAAGAAGAATTATCAGGACTATTAGAAATATGTAAAAAGAATAAAATCATTGTCATAGCAGATGAAATTCATGCTGATTTAGTTTATGAAAAAGGTAGTCATACACCCTTTTATTCTTTAAGTGAAGACGCGGCAAACATGAGTATAACGTTTATGTCTCCAAGTAAAACATTTAATATTGCGGGCTTATTTTCTTCACTTGCTATTATTCCTAATCCAGATCTATCAATTGAATTTACACATGCTATTGCACGTGCGAGTTTGGAAAATTTAAATATATTTGGTATTGATGCAGTAATTGCAGCCTATAACGAAGGAGAAGAATGGTTAGATGAGCTACTGGTCTATTTAAAAGGGAATGCAGAGTACATACATCATTACTTAAAAACGAATATTCCAGAAGTGAAAATGAGAGTTACAGAAGCGACCTATTTAGGATGGCTTGATTTTAGAGGTCTAGGCCTAAAAGGCGACCATTTAAACGAATTCATAATAAACGATGCGAAATTAGGTTTAAATGAAGGCCGTGGTTTTGGACTAAATGGTGATGGCTTTATGCGATTAAATTATGCCTGCACTAAAAAAACATTAGAAGAAGCGATGGCACTTTTAGAGAAAGCAGTCAAAGCTTATAAATTAAACGTTTAATCAAAATTAACAAGGAGGTGGTTTTAATGACTATGAAAATTACACCATGTATTGTAATGAGTGGTAATGCTAAAGAAGCAGTTCATTTTTATGAAAGGGAACTTGAGGCAAAAATTCTTTCTATACAAACTTATGGAGAAATGCCATTCCCTTGTTCTGAAGCCTTAAAGAGTCGTATTTCTAACGCAATACTAAAAATTGGTGAAAGTGAACTGATCTTATTTGACGCACCTACTCAGACAAATCCAGGCGTAAGTAGTGAAGAAGTGGAATTTGCACAACCTGCTCAAAATAAAAAAGTAGAAGTTACCATTAACCTTTCAGTAGATAACGTAGAAAAAACTAGACGTATTTTTAATTCATTACGACAAGGTGGACAGATCATTGCACCACTAGAGGTGGTTCCATTTAGCCCGGCATTTGGAACAGTAACAGATCAATTTGGCGTAACTTTCATTTTAATTACTCAACAATAAAAAATAGATTAATTGTTAATGTTTTATAAAATGAGCATTAACACTGAGGAGAAAAAATGGAAAATATTAATGTTGATTTAGTTAAACACTTAATCAAAGAACAATTTCCACAGTGGTCTAATTTAGAAATAAAACCTGTTGAATTAAGCGGACATGATAACAGAACCTTCCATTTAGGAGATCGAATGAGTGTTAGATTACCAAGTGCAAAAGGCTATGTCCCTCAAGTTGAAAAGGAACATACTTGGTTGCCAAAATTGGCTAGTAAACTAAGTTTACCGATCTCTAAACCACTAGCTAAAGGAGAACCAAGTAAATACTATCCATGGCCTTGGACTATAAATGAATGGATTGCTGGGGAAACATTGAATAAAAATAATATAAGTGATTTAAATAATTTCGCAACTGATCTAGGGCAATTTTTAAATGAACTACAGTTAATTGACGCAAGTCACGGACCAAAAGCAGGAGAGCATAATTTCTACAGAGGTGGAAATCTAGCAGTTTACGACAAAGAAACAAGAGAGACAATCGATCAAACAAAAGAGATTTTTAACGAAGGTTTAGTAACAGAAATTTGGCAAACAGCTCTTAACTCCAAATGGGACCGAGAACCAGTATGGGTACATGGTGATATTGCTCCTGGGAATTTACTTGTAAATAATGGTAAATTATGTGCTGTAATTGACTTTGGAATTCTAGGCGTAGGGGACCCTTCTTGCGATGCTGCAATGGCGTGGACATTTTTTGATGCGCCTAGTAGAAAAAACTTCAGAGAAGTTTTAAAGTTTGATGAAAACACTTGGAATCGAGCAAGAGGTTGGGCATTATGGAAGGCTTTAATTACTTATGATGCAAATAAGGGATCTAATAGATCAATTGAAGATGAAGCATTTAATACGATTAATATCATAGTTAAAGAATACATTTCTAATAAGTATTAAATTGAATTGAGCTGCGAATATTGCAGCTCGATTTTTTTTTTGATAAACGTTATAAAGGAAAAAACATGAAAGTATTAAATCTTGTTCATACTAAAGTTGGGAGGTAATCCAACTATGTTGCAAAAATTATTAGCTAGTTTTTTCATATTAACACAATCTGTTGAACTTCCTGACAGCTTAACTGTTATTCAACAGGGTCATCCAATTGCAGTTGTAAATCGGACGGATTTTACAATAGCACTACCAGGGACACCAATGATAAATGATAAAAAGTTTAATGAATTTATTGAAAAACTTGATCAACAAATTTACCGTAAACCGATCAATGCATCCATTAATGATGCAGGTAGAATTGTGCCTGGTCAAGTCGGTTACAGACTTTATCGAAAAGAGTTTAAAGATAAATTTACTACATATTTTTATGGAAAAGGTCCATCACAAATTGAAGTACCAGAATTAGATATTTATCCGAAAGTTGATAGCGAGTTATTAGCGCACATTAAAATTCAACAAATCGGTCAATATGTAACATATTTTAATGCTAATAATACAAGCCGTGTACACAATATTTCACTTGCTGCAAAAGCAATAGATAATTATGTGGTTTTCCCGAATGAAGTTTTTTCCTTCAATAAGGTTGTAGGAGAAAGAAGTGGCGCAAAGGGATATAAACGAGCTCCAATTATCGTAAGAGGCGAATTGTCTGAGGGCGTTGGAGGAGGAATATGCCAAGTGTCTTCAACGCTTTTTAATGCCGTCGATCGCGCTGGTTTAAAAATTATTGAACGATATTCCCATAGTAGGCGAGTTCCGTATGTGCCAGCAGGCCGTGATGCGACAGTTAGCTGGTACGGGCCGGACTTCCGTTTCCAAAATAAATATAATCAGCCAATCTTAATTCGAGCAAAAAGATATGGTGGCAGCATGATTGTTACACTACATTCTTCTGATGTGATTAATTATGAAATGAAAAATGTTCCGATTGCACCAAAACGTCTACCTGAGGAAATAAATACAGAAGAAGACCGACATCATTCCAATCCTTCTAGAAAAGGAAAAATTATACCACCGCATAATTTGGTTGGGGATTAAAATTATTGAGCAATTATATGGTGACCCACAAGGTAAATTAATTTACCTTGTGGGTTTTTAATGTTTTTCGTGAATCGGTGGGTATAATTAGTCGATTTTTAAACTATCTAATATACGATTTATATCTAATAAGGCAATATATCAACGAGAATAAGCAATATATCAACGAAAACTAGTATTATATCAACGGAGTTCACAACTTTATCAATATTGTTCACTTAGTGTTCGTAATTTAAGAAATAAACTTCAACCCACAGAATACGCCTCAAACCCGTTATGCACGAAATTCCGTATTTTATGAACAAAAATCAGTACTTTATGCACGAAAATACTTACTTTATGAGCAAAGTTCACAACTTTATGAATAAAGTTCAAAATTTGTTCGTATTTAGGTAAAAGCATGCCATTATATTTAATTCAAAATTATGTGAAATCTAATACGTTCAACCCTAGACATATAGAAACGAAGGATTTAGAATGATAAGAAAGATTGGAAAACAAAGGAGAATTGCATGACAAAAAGAACTGTCTTATTTGATTCGAAAGATATGGAACGAAATACTTTACCTTTTTATTACGATTACGGGAAGATCATCTCAACAATCCAACATAAGCTTTTTGAACGATTTGATGTAGAATTCCAAATGTATTCTGATGAAGAAACAACAAATGAAATTTGGGAAATTCTTGAAGAGGATCTTAAAGAGGAATCGATTGAAGTTCAATTAATCAGCCATATTTATAAAGAGCTTGAAACAAAAACAATTTCTTCGAATCACACTGAAAAAGTAATGGAACTCATTATTAAACCTCGAGTTGAAAATGGGCTATATTATTATCCTAATTATGGGGTAGCTTTATCGAAAGCGATGATTTTTGAAGCTGATAATCAGTATAATAGAGACTTAATTTTTGCTAAAAATGATGCGTGTCTTTCATCCTTTTTTCAATATGTGTTAAAAAGAAAACGAGATTATATTAAAAATTATGTAACGGTATATACAGATACAGATGACGGAGTAGAAACTTCAATTGAAAATATCACTAAAATGGTTAGTAGGGAAGATGTGTTTTTAGAAGAGCCGTTAAAAAGAGAAATTTATCGATCAATTGATCATTTTTTTAATGAAGGGCGAGAGTTCTTTAAAACTTATGAAATCCCTTATAAACGAGGATTTTTATTATTTGGAGATCCGGGTAATGGAAAAACGACTTTAGTAAAATCAATCGCAAGTAGTATTAACGCACCAGTTGCATATTGGCAAATAACAGAATATACTTCAAGCTACACGATTAAGGAAGTCTTTAGTTCAGTATTAAAATTAACGCCAATGGTATTGGTAATAGAGGATATTGATAGTATGCCTGCATCAGTACGTTCAGTATTTCTAAATACGATTGATGGTGCAACTTCAAAAGAAGGTTTATTTTTAATTGGGACAACTAATTATCCTGAAAGAATCGATCCAGCATTAATGAATCGCTCTGGTAGATTTGATCGAGCTTATGAAATTAAGCAACCAACAAAAGAAATGCGCTCTAGTTATTTACAGAAGAAAAAACTATCTCGGATTTTAAATGATGATGAAATGCAGTTATTAATTGATTCAACAAGTGATTTTTCATATGCCCAATTGAATGAGTTATATATTTCAATCATTATCGAGTGGGATTGTGAACAAAAGGTTGATATTATTCGTCTTTGCGATGAAATGAGATCAAGTTTACGTAAACAGAAAAAACAAAATTGGGAAAAGGCTCAATCTGTTGGGTTTTCTTTTGAATAATTGGATTCAGTATTTGGGTGTACATTGGATATGAAAATAAATTAAATTAAAGATAGAAGCCGAATTGTGCTTCTATTTTTTTTTACGAAATTGACTACTTGAGCAGGATGACATTAATCCGACAAATTTTCAGTAATTTTTTTTATTTATTCTTCAATAGTTTTTATATAGTCTCTTATAGCTTTTTCTGTCTTTTTTCTCTAAAACCACTTGATAAATTGAATTGGTTTTAATAGATTTAAGATTGTTGTCAATATTGTCTCACCTTCTCTTTAGGTTTAATATTCTCAGAACAAATGTAATCATTAAACATATTATTCAATACTGTTTAAATTGTACAGTGTGATTATACTAGATATATGTGATTTTGCTGTTTGTTTTAATGGAATTATACGATTACATACAATAAAAAAAGTTGCCTAAGCAACTTTGCGTTCAACTTGATCAGATTTAAGTTAAATAAATTTCTAAAGTGAATTTACTTCATACGCAACACGGATTCCGGATTCTATAGCACCTTGCATCCATCCAGGTATTGATGATGTATGTTCTCCTGAAAAATGTACTCTTCCTTCTGGAGTTGCAATATAATCTCCAATCTCCTTTTGTTGATCAGGCTTTAACATTGAAACTGCACCAGCTGCATACGGATCCTGGGTCCAGCTATGAGTGAAGCCTGAAACAAACTCTGTATATACTTGCTGACCAAATAAATAAGATAGATCTTTTAATGCTTGTTGAATTCTTTCATTTTCAGACAGACTATCCCAATACAAAGCGTCATCTTCCCATGTATAACTAGCTAATACTGTTCCAGGACCATCACTCCCCAAATTATTACTAGGATAATAAGTAAATCGTATTGGTAAATCAGTAATTGATCTTCCCCCATATAATCCTTCTTTTTCCCAAAATCTCGAATTGAATTGTAAGCCTATTTTTGTGGATGCTAAATAGTGTGTGGTTCGGATCGCTAGCCATTTATTATACGAAAAGGAATTCTGAGGAATGACTTCTACAAAATTAAGAACAGAGAATGGAACCGTAATAATCGCGAAATCTGAAGTGGTTTGAAATGATTCATTACTTTGTGTGTGTAATGTATGAATTGTTATTTGCTCCTTATCTTGAGTTATTTTTGTCATTTTTTGCCCATAAAATAGTTCTTTTTTTAGTTGAGATAAAAATGCATTTGGAAGTTTATCGTTTCCTCCAGTAATTTCATATAAATTTGGGTTAGAAAATAAAATCATGAATTCTCTTAATATACCTGTAAATGCTAATTCGGGAAAACCTCTTGTTCCAAGAAGGGCTTTAATTGATTCAACAGCATTTTGAGACAATTTAACACCGTTAGGATTATATTTTAAAAACTGATCCATCGAATAATGGTCAAAATGCTTGATAACATCTTCCCAATGAACATCAGGATTCTGATTAATATGATTTAAAATAGGTTTAATAACTAAATCTAAAAGCTGATCATAACTCAATCCCTTTTCTGAAGGATTGACTGGATAGCCTAAAATATCAGGATTTTGTTCGTATTCCTTTTTTGAAGTTTTTACTCCATTAATATAAATTAAATCATTTTGTGTACTATTAATAAACTTATTAACAGATAATTTAAATTTATTAATATATTCAAAAACAAGATAATGGGTTTCAGGTATACGCATAGCACCATAATCCATGTATTGGTTATTGGTAAAAGCTTTTCTTTCCGTAAAAACTCTCCCACCTACACGATTATTTGCTTCTAATATGATCACTTGATGACCTGATTCCTTTAATAATGAAGCAGCTACTAAACCTGCCAAACCTGCTCCTACAATCGTAATTTTTCGTGGATTATTTGTTTTAGGCAATCCATTACGGATTATGGAAATCATCTGGTCCTTTGAAAGTTTATGGATTAGACTCATAAGAACCAACTCTTTCTATTTTATTTTTTATCTATTGAAATTTTATTCTCAATTAATCATATTTAGAATAATTGAGGCTTTAACAATATATAAATTGCCCTAAACAACTCATATTAAGAGAAGTTTACAAGTAAGTTAAAAAAATATACTTTTAATCCCATTTTTGAATAAAGTTAAACGAAGAATTAATAAATAGTTGGAAATTATCAGAAAAAACTGATTGAAAAACGGCATCAGTGTCGCTATAATTAAATAAAAAGACACCAATGTCGTTTTAAGGGGGTAAGTTTGATGAAGGGGATCATGAATAATAAAGGTTTCTTGACATTAATGACGGCTCAAGCAATTTCTAGTACAGGAGATTGGTTAAGTATTGTAGCAATTGTTACTCTTGTTGGGATAAAGTGGAATGCAACGCCGATTGAAGTATCATTTATTATTTTATGTCTTGCTGTCCCAATGGCTTTATTAGGACCGGTAGCAGGGACGATAGCAGATCGGTTTGGGCGAAAATATTTAATGGTTATCT
This sequence comes from Bacillus sp. AFS017336, assembly GCF_002555445.1. Classification (NCBI taxonomy): domain Bacteria; kingdom Bacillati; phylum Bacillota; class Bacilli; order Caryophanales; family Bacillaceae; genus Bacillus; species Bacillus sp. AFS017336. Next base: position 19,053 of record NZ_NUCO01000154.1, on the reverse strand, counting down.
CTGATCTTGTTCGGGCGGGATTGTTTGTTATCCTTGCATTAGCAAATACTTTGTGGATGGTTTATATTTGTTTGTTTACAATTGGCCTATTTTCTGCAATTTTTAATCCTGCAAAAAATGGTAAGTTAAAAGAATTAGTTCCGAATGAAGAAATAAAAAGTGCGATGTCTATTACAACGATGATTGACTCGGCAACGAAAATTTTTGGACCGATTGTAAGTGGGATACTAGTTTCAGCAGCTGGGACTACGCCAGTTTTTTATATTAATTCAGTTTCTTTTATTATCTCGGCAATCTTAATTTTCTTCCTGCCAAAAGCTGTTGAGCAGATTAAAGAAGAAAAAGAAAAGGGCAAATCTACTTTTAAAGCTGAATTTATGGAAGGCGTTACATTTATTAAATCAAATACACAAATTTTAGTAGGTATGTTGTTTTTAGGTTTTAGTCTATTAATCTTGCAATTATCAGATTCACAAATTATCGTTTTAATTAGGGAACTTAAAAATACGTCTCCAGGTTTATTCGGCTATTTAGTAACTGGATCTGGGGTTGGAATGTTTTTTTCTAGTTTAATTTTAGTGAAGAAAACGAATTATCGTGCCTATCCTTTAATGTTAATTGGAGTTTGTGGAATCGGACTTGGTTTTGGTATGATGGCGGTATTCACACATTATAATGTCGATTATTCAATTGTTTGGGCACCATTATTAGGTCTGTTTGCAGGCTTTGCAGCTTGCTTAGTTTTTGTACCATTCCAGGCATCAGTTCAAGTCGAAACACCTGTTGCGTTAACAGGAAGAGTATTTGGTGTAATTGGTAGTGTAACAACTACTGCAACAATTATCGGCCCGTTATTAGGAGGGTGGTTATCAACGGTTTTAGGTGTTATTCCAACATTTATAATAACTGCGTCGCTTTTAGTGTTTGTTTCACTAATCGGACTTTTAACAAAAAACAGATTAGAGCGGGGGAAGAAAGATGTCTCCGAAAGTCAGCAAGGAGCACCAACAGCAACGTCGAACTAAAATATTAGAAGCTGCTAAACAAGTATTTATTGAAAATGGTTATGAAAGAACTACGATGAAACATGTAATGGATGCATCAAACGTAAGTCGAGGTGGATTATATCAATATTTTGCTAATAAAGAAGATTTGTTTGAAGCCATCCTAGCTGATTCACTTTCGAGGGTGTATGATGAAACACGTAAGAAGTTAGATCAAAAAGTTGATTCATATTGGGAGTTACTTTTACTAAGACTATTTGGTGAAAGCAGGGTGCCAAATGATAAAATGGATCCTTTGGCACCAAGTACTTTAGAGTTTTTTATTACTGGTCGAAATGATAGCAGAAGAAGAAAATATGGAAAAGAGCGCTATCATTTTGGGATAAAAATCTATTCTGATGTCATTAAAGAAGGTCAAAAAAATAAAGAATTTAGCACTAAGTATGATAGTGAAATAGTAGCAAGAATGATTGTTTCTTTTATTGATGGACTAGCGTTAGATTATGCAATCATTTCGAATGAGGAATTGATGATGAGAGAACAATCAATCTTGTTTGTAGAATTTTTAAAAATGGCTCTAGAAGTCTAATAAAAAAGTGGGTGTCCAATAGGCTATATGGACACCCTCATTTTCTATTTATGGAAAATATTCTGAAGAAAAGTGGTTGAAATAAAAGTCGGAGTGCAAATAAAACTGTGCAATGTGCAAATAAGAAATTAGAGACTGCAAATAAAGGCCGAAGTGCAAATAAAACTGTTCAATGTGCAAATAAGAAATCAGAAACTGCAAATAAAATCAGTAAAACTGCAAATAAAAATATAGAAACTGCAAATAAAATCAACGAAACTGCAATTAAATTCCCTGTTAGATAGGAAAATACCCATACCGGTTAGGGTACTTAGCCTGATTATTGTTCAAAAGTAGATGTACAAAGCTAGAAATTTAAAAAAATTGCTCTAATTCTTTCTGAAACGCCTAAAAAAGTGAAGAAATCTACTATTTATCTATAAAAAAAATCAACTCTAATTAAAAAACAGCACTAAGATACCCCCACTTAAATAAACGATATTTCTCGTAAATAAATAAGGGCTGCCTATTCGTTAGTTGCGCTGACTTTTAGGACGTTCTCAAGTAGCCGTTTATTCTCTTTTATCACTACTACTAATTTATGACACTTAAATTTTTATCATGTAGTAAAAGATTTCTAAATAAAGAAGTTTTCATTATGTGAAATGGAAGGTAAATAGATAAAATAATTGAATTTACATATTATGGGAAAACAAAAGTTAGGAGGACGGCACATAAAATTGAAAACTAAGATTATGGCAATACTATTGATGAACAAAGGAGTGATTACATGAATTTTCGAACGAAGGAACAAATTTTAGAAGAACAGCCATCTATCGAAAGAAAAATAGAATTTAGAGGTAATAAATACAAACTAATAAATACAGTTCACGATGTTTCACACGGTGGAATTGAAGATCTTACATGTTATACATACCGAAATGAAACGGAAAATGCAGAAATATTATTATATGTACAACAAGGGAAAATTGTTATTGTTGAACTATAAGAATAAGATTAAAGACTGTCTTATACAATAAAGGCAGTTTTTCTTTTTTTAGGTTAAAATGACGATATTTAGAGATATTAAATAGAAAAATTAAACGATAGATTTGGAAAAGTAGGGAGGCTTTTAGTGAATTGAAAAAAATAATTCTTTTATTCTCAATTCTTTTCATAACAGCTTGTTCGCATGGTAATAATGCAGTTGAATCATTAAAAAAAGAATATCCTAAAACTGTGAAAAATGTGGTAGATCAATTACCTAAAGATGTACAAAAAGAACTAGTAGTACCAGAAAGGTTACCATTTAGAGCAAATGATGTCACAATGGATATGCTAAAAAATAAAGCAAATGGAGCTATTAATGCTACTTCTTTTAATTACTCAAATGAAGAAGAAGAGATCACAATGTTTGTCATCACTTATCATAATAAAAAGTACACCTTCCCCAAAAATCAGCAACCATTAAAAACAACAAAGTTAAAAGATGGTACAAAAGTTTTAATTGTTGATGATGATGATAATACAAAAACGATTCGTTGGAAGAAAGATGGGCTATACCATTCAATTTCACTTCTTTTTTCAGAGGAAACAGGTAAACAATTTACTATTAGAGATTTAGTAAAAACTGCAGATTCGATGAGTAAATAACTAAAAGAAAATATTAATTCTATAAGGAATTAGCGCACTTAATATACGAATTAAATTATCATTCTATTTGATCAAATGCTCGTTAATATTATAATTCCAATGTATTCAATGTGCACAAGAGTTAACAGTATTGACACTACTTGATTACCAAAAGTTTCTTGTACCATGCTATAATTTTGCAAAGAGCTAAGAAAGTGAATTGATAATATTGGAATATCGGAATATGTCCGTCCGGGATAATACTTTATTATGACTTTAAATCCATTATGGTTAGATATACCCTTTAAAAAAGGTGAGTGAAGCAATGGTAAAAGAAATAAATGAGTTTGAAAAAGTGTTCCCAGATGGAGTTTATGTAAATCCGAACGTCAAGAAAGCAGCGATAGTTCGAGTTAAAGCAATGTATGATTACTGTAACGAAAAAGGAATTAAACCTAAAGATTTAACTGAAAAAGAAAGAGAACAGTTCCTTATATATGAATGAGGTATTGTCTCATTCTGATAAAAGAGACCGCCAAATAATTTGACGGTCATTTTTTTATTGATTTTTAGTTTCATTAAGAGCTTCAGTATTTGACTTGCTTGGGGCAAAATAGCCTTCAGAATTGATTGCAGCTGGTGTTGGTTGCCCTTTATCTTTGTTTTTCTTTTTTACATGTGGATTTTGATTGTGACCCATAATTATCACCTCCAAAATTAGTATGTGCCACAATTCTAACTTACTTTCAAAAGTGATGTTAACAAATTGTGGGAAAGAATTGTTAAGCGATTTTCTTCTCTTTTTGGTGTTGTTTCCTAGAGCGACTAAGGATTAATAATGCCAATATTGAAAAGAAGATTGGACCTGCTATCATCCATATTGTCGATTTAAAATCACCTTCAATAGCTGGTTGGATGATTGTAAAAAAGTTAGCAAATCCAACTACTAATATGACGAGTATACTAGCAAATAAAGCAGTAGAATTTGACTTTAATATTTGAAATGGTTTGTCGATTCGATCATTCTTTTTAAACATTGGATAGGCAATTCCTAAAAATATATAAGGTAAAGTCATCGAAACATTAGTCATTAGAGTCAATTTGTTAAAAAATGAAGATGCGCCTTGGCCGCCAAAAGAAGTAAGGATAATGATAATTGAAACAATTGCAAATTGGATCCACATGGCATTTACTGGTATACCTTTTTCATTTGTATCTGAAAATTTAGTTGGCCATAAGTATTTTGGTGTTCCTTTAATAATCGTTTTTAATGGTGCATATATTAAGGTGAAAAATGCTCCAGTGTAGGCAAGGAACATTGATAAACCAGTGATTCTTGCAAACCAAGTGCCTATAGTATCTGATGTAGCTGACGAAAGATTAAAAGCTTTTCCAAGCTCTAAACCTAAATTATACATGAGTACATATGTGATGTTTCCTAGATTGGTCGAGCTCGCGCTTAAATCATGCGACCAGTTTATAAAAATACCAACTAAAAAGATTCCTAATGAATAGCCAACTGAAATAATAATTGCTGATATTGTAATCCCTTTTGGAAAATTGCGTTCGGCATTCTCTGTTTGATCAACTAAACTTCCAATAGCTTCTAAGCCACCGTACGCAAAAATGGCAAATACTACGAATGATAATATGGCAAGGCCGGATATATAATTTGGATTCGGCGAGTGAGCGAATGCAGATGAAAAAGTTTTAATAGGTTGAGCAAATTTTCCTCCATTAAATACAAAAATAATGATACTTGTGATTAAGAGAACTATATTTAATGAGGATACAGTTATTCCACCAATGGTTGTAACTTTACTAATACTTTCAATTCCTTTTGAAGCAAAATAAGTAACAACTAGCATCCAAAGTAATGCTAATAAACCGATTGATTGTGTAGAGGAAAGGCCAAATAAGGAAAGTGATTGCGTTTTGTCTCTACCAAAAATGAACGTTGAAAGTGGTATCCAAACCTTTGAAGAAACGCTTACCATATAGGTTACATAGGATGAGAACCACATAAATGTACCAATAAAGGCAAACTTTGGCCCAACGGAATCAGCCATCCATGTATAAATACCACCTTCAGAATGCTTGTAAGCTGCTCCGAACTCAGCCATCATAAAAGCAAATGGAATAAAAAACGTAATAGCTGAGAGTAAATACCATGGAATTGCACTATATCCCATTAAATAAAAAGCAGTTGGTATATTACCGAAGCCATATACAGTTGTAAATACCATTAATATTAAACCGACTAGCGAAAGTTTTTTACTCAAGACCTCACCTCAATAATTTATTGATTATGAAAGAATATAAATATTTTCTTCAATAATCGGTAAATTATTAGTCGCTAAAATGAAGAGTATAAATTGATTGATTAGCGTGATTAGAAATGGAATCAGATTGAAGAAACAAAACTTTCAATTCTAAATTTGTTTACTTTTGTAAAGATATAATTTGGAAAAATGGAGATGACAGCTACTCCTTTTCAATAGTTGTATACAATTGGTGTATCTCGAAGTTTAGAAAAAATTATTTTTTCTATATTAAGGAATAGTTTATTTCGATTTTTCAAACGCTAAGTTGATTAGTAAGTACTTAAAACTGCTTTGTTTGAAAGAAAGGATGAAATAAATGAGCTTAAATGAAGTTTTATTTAGAGTTATGTGCTCATTTTTTGTTTTATTTATTTTAACTAGATTAATGGGGAAGAAAGAAATTAGCCAATTAGATGTTTTTACATTTATTACGGCTATTACGATTGGAAATATTGCTGCATCACTTACGACATCTAAAACATTAGATATTGAGGATGGCATAACTGGCTTAGTTGGCTGGGCAGTTCTGACGATTATCATGGGGTATATAAGTTTAAAATCTAAATCTGCCCGTCGACTAATTCTTGGAGAACCTATTATATTAATTAGACAAGGTAAAATAATGGAAAACGCATTAAAAAAGGCTAAATTAGATACTGAGCAATTTCAAGGGATGCTCCGAAGTGAAAATATTTATTCTTTCAAAGATGTAGAATACGCAATTTTTGAAATTGATGGAAGTCTATCGGTTATGAAAACAAAAGATGTTAAAACGAAAAAAAATAAAGCGTGGAAAAAAACATTGGTTTTTCCAACTTCAACTGCTGTGATTACTGATGGGGAAGTAAATGAAGATGCACTATCAGATTTAAATTTAGATAAAAAATGGTTAAATGCTCAGCTTGAAAGGGCAGGAATTCACTCAATTTCAGATGTATTTTTAGTAGAAGTACAAACAGATGGGTCGTTATATATTGATTACCGGGAAGATCAATTAAATGAAGTAGAAAAATAATTGACTCACATCCTAAAATGGATATGAGTCAATTGATTTTTATATACGATTATTCGTAAATAGGTACCCATCCTTCAGTCGTCACAAATAGTCTAACAGCTACTACTTTACGGTCATCTGCTAATGTAAAATAGTGACGAACATTTGGTGGTACTGAAATTAGATCACCGGGATTTAATTTAACATGGAAGAAACCTTCAGTTCCTTCAATAATAAAAGAACCATGGCCGCTAACAATGAAACGAACTTCATCATCCGTATGATGATGCTCACGGTTGAAGTTTTTTAATAACTCATCAAGATTTGGTGTTGCTTCTGAAAGCGTAATAATATCATTTGCTAAATAGCCACGTCTTGAAGAAATATCATCGATTTCAGCTTTAAATGTTTCAAGAATCGATGCTTTTTCATCATCTGATAAGAGAAACTTTTCTTTTAATGAGCTATGTAATTGCTCGATATTCCAATTTTCATAAATAACCCCTTGTTCCTCTAAATAGGCTTTTACTTCTACATCACTTGTAATATGATAATCTTTTTTTTCTACCCAAATTGTTGCCATAATTCATTCCTCCAACTAATTAATTTTTAATAAATAAATTTTTTTGTATACCCTGTAATGCGTATTGGAATAGAAACTCATAAGCTTCTAAATGCTTCTTCGCTTCAAATGCTGATTCTGCCCACACTGTAATACCGTGATTATGAATTAGGACTGCTCCATGATCGTTTTTAATATGTGGAAGAAACTCATTTGCTAGGGTAGGGATATGTGCATGATTTTTAATAATTGGAATTGTAATTTCTGCATCTTCTTCCCATAATCCTAATGCTTTTATAATTTCAATACCTGAAAAAGATAACTCATCTTGGTATGGAAAATCTTTTGTTATAAAGTTATTTGCTAAAGTGTGTACATGAAGAACACATTTAGCATTCGTATTTTGATAAATTAGTCGATGTAAAATTGCTTCAGCTGAAGGTTTCTTTGTATCATCCCAAACAGACTGATCGAATTCATTCACAAGTAAAAAATCGTCATACGTATGTTTTGTTTTATCTTTACCACTAGTTGTAACTAGGAAGTTTAATGGTTCGTCATTTACTTTAATTGATAAATTTCCACTAGTTCCTAAAAACCAATCACGGTCAGCAAGTACTTTTTTTACTTCGCGGATTTCATCATAATGTTTGAAAAAGTCTTTCATACTAGAACCTCCTTCTCTAGTGAAGCTCGGATATCATAGAAGCTTTCAAAAGGAATATACGGAAGGGAAAGTTCCTCGCATTTATTCTTTAAGAAATCTCTTGCAAAAATCAAATTAGCTTCTTTTGCAATTTGTAAGTCAGTAATTGAATCTCCAATGACTATAATAAAATCATTTGATTCACTAAATTTTCTCTTAACAGAAGGCTTGCACATTCCACAGTCATGCGAACACAATGCATCACATGAATGATCCCAATGAATTTTTACAGTTGAACCTGTAAAGTCAGTACGATTACATAAAATAGCAGAAGGTGGAAGGTACTCTGCTAAAATAGGATGAACGAAAAAGTCTAAGCCGCCACTAACAACCTTTAACTCAATTTGTTGCTCGTTTACAAATTGAATAAAATCGTTAAAACCATCTCGAATGACCGTACGATCGATTACATAATCAGTCATTGCTTGTTTTTTCGTTGAAGGGATTGTAGCGAACATTTTCTCGACGCCTTCACGAATCGATATTTTGCCATTTAATACTTCGCTTGTTAATTCGCTTACTGAAGGAGGAGCAAATTGCTTAATTAAATTGACGATATTGTCTCCTTCTGTAATAGTTCCATCAAAATCACAAAAAATCTTTATTGCCATTGTTTATTTACCCCCAAAGTTGTAATGCTTTCTCAAGTGATGTATTTGGAAGTGCATAATCTTTTAATTCAACACCAGATAAAGTAGCAGATATCGCTTCTCTAAATGCATTTCCTCCACCAATCGGACCATCTGGATGACCGTGTATACCACCACCAGCGTTTATAACTTGCTCAATTCCAAAATCTTGAATTAATTGAGGTACAAGTGCTGGGTGAATTCCCGCAGATGGAACAGGGAATGTTTCTTTTAATCCATTTGATTCTGTTAAATTTTCAGCGATTTTTAATGCTGTTTCTTTTTGTAATGCAACCGAACCGTATGGTGACGGGAATAAGCTAAAGTCGGCACCTGCAATACGTAAAAGTTTACCAAGTAATAAGCCAGCATCAATACCATAAATCGGCGATGCAGTAAAAGCTCCTGAAACAGCAGGGTGAGCCATAATTGGAACATTGATTGAAGGATCTTCAACTAAACCTTGAAGTACATCAATTCCATAAGAAAATACATTTAATAAAAATACATCAGCACCAGCTTCAGCTGCACGTAACGCTTTTTCTTTTAACTCATATGTACGGCCAGTTAAATTCACCGCATATAAAGTTTTGTGTCCCGTTTTTTCGTAGACTTGATTCAAAATATTTTTCCCATGAGTGACACGGTCAGTTATTGATGTGATTGTGTCAAAAAGAATCTCGTCATCTTTTATTAAATCGACGCCACCTAATGCTTGTTTTTTTAATTCTTCCGAAATGTATGGAAGATCTCTACCAATGATTGATTTGAAAATGCTCATTAATAAAGGGCGATCATATACGTCCAATTTTTCTCGAATACCTTTAATACCAAATTTTGGTCCTGGAAACAGTCTTAATAAATCATCCGTAAAATTTAAATCAATTAGTTTGATTTCGCCATCAAGTGAAAGTTTTCCGAAAACAGTTGTTAAAATTGCTGGAATATCAGCTGAAAAATTTAAACTAGGATAGTAGATTTCAATAATTCCTTTTGTCGGTTTATAGCCTAAAAAGTTAATGACATTTTCTTCACACCCAACTTCGTGAACAGAAAGTACCTTGCCTTTATGCTTTTGCAATTGAATTTGATCGTTTTGTGGTAATGTCGTCCAAGAACCAACTGTCAAACCAAGTGCGATTGACTCTGCCTTTTTTTCTAAATTGTGATTTTTATCGTAAACTTGGTAAGTTGCTATTATTCCACTCATTTCATAACCTCCGAAAGTATTTATTAAAAACAAAAAACCTCTCGCTAAGGAGAGGTTTACCTACACCTTATCTGTCAGCAAAACGCTGCGAGAATTAGCACCGTGCTAGCTAACTAGCCGGTTGCCGGGTTTCATCGGGCTCGGTCCCTCCACCTACTCTGAATAAGTTAATATTTAATTTTGAATTCTTGATATAATCGCATTATTTCATGAACAATTCTAAATGTCAAACATTAAATTTTGAAAATAATTCGATTTCTTTTAATCTAGTAACCGCTTCCTTTAGTCTTTCGGTATCTGATAATAGACCAACTCTTACATAACCTTCACCGAATTCGCCAAAACCATTCCCAGGAGCAACTGCAATATGTGCCTTTTCAAGTAATAAATCTGCAAATTCCTGTGAAGTAAATCCTGAAGGAACTTTTAACCAAGCAAAGAAGGAACCTGCTGGGGCCGTTACTTCCCAACCAATTTCATGACAACCGCTAATAAAGACATTTCTGCGATCTTCATAAAGTGCTAACAATTTTTTCACACTTTCTTGAGATTCTGTTAATGCAACAGCGGCAGCCTCTTGAATAGCTGGGAAAATACTAACGTAAAGATGGTCCTGTAATAGATTAATAGCTGAAATGACCTCTTTATTACCAACTGCAAACCCAATTCTCCAACCAGCCATATTATAAGTTTTAGAAAGTGTATAAATTTCAATACCACACTCTTTTGCACCAGGAGTTTGAAGATAACTTAATGGTTTTTTGCCATCAAATCCAAAAGCACCGTATGCAAAATCATGGCAAACTGTAATATGATTATTTCTTGCTAACTCCACAGTATCTTTAAAAAATTCTTCTGTTGCGATTGCACCAGTAGGGTTATTTGGATAATTAATAAATAAAATTTTACTAGCATCTAAAACTTCCTGAGGAATTAAGCTATAATCTGGTAAAAATTGATTTTGCTCAAGTAACGGAAGCGTATAAGGTACCGTTTTAGAAAGAGAAATACCAGATAAATAGTCAGGGTATCCTGGGTCTGGAACTAAAATCGTATCTCCTTCGTCACATAAACAAAGTGGTAACTCTACTAATCCAGCTTTTCCGCCAAATAAAATAGCTACTTCTTCCTCTGGGTCTAAGTCAACATCATACTCGCGTTTATAAAAATCTACAACAGCTTTTTTTAATGTACTCATCCCTCTAAAAGGTGAATAACGATGAGTTGTTGGATTTTCAACAGATTGCTGCAATGCTTTTATAATATGGTCTGGTGTTGGTTGATCTGGATTTCCTTGACCAAGATTTATCACATCATGACCTTTATTGATTGACTCATTAACTTTTTGAACGAGTGAAGCAAAAAATTGTTTAGGTAAATTGTTTAATAGCTTATTATGAATCAAGTTAATCACTCCAAAAATAGAATTTATTTAAGTAGATTAGATCGTTTTGTAATCGAATGATTTGCATGAACGACTGTTGCAATAACTTTCACCATCATATATGCTCGATTTAAAAATGTCTATAAAATTTAGAATAGGGTGAATAAATTATGTTGAAAATTGCTTGCATTCAATCTGACGTTATATTAGGCAAATCAAGAGCTAATTTTAAAAATATGAAATCTAAAATTATTGAGGCTGTAAAAGAAAATGTAGAGGTAATCGTATTACCGGAGTTATGGACAACAGGCTATTGTTTGGAAGAAATTGGATTGCATATTGGTGATCAAGAGGAAATCATTTCTGAACTCCAGTTAATAGCAAAATCAAATAATGTAACACTAATTTGTGGATCATTTCCAATTGCTCGAGAAAATGGTGTCACCAATACTTTAATTGTTATAAGCAAAACAGGTGAAATCGTTAAAACGTATGATAAAATTCATTTGTTCCAGCTAATGAACGAGCATCACTATCTTCAAGCAGGTGAGACCGATGGACTTTTTGAAATTAATGGTTTAACTGCCGCAGGTTTTGTTTGTTATGATTTGCGTTTCCCAGAATGGATCGGAGCTCATTCTCAGAAAGGTGCAAAAGTTTTATTTTTTGTTGCAGAATGGCCAATTCAACGAATGAATCATTGGGAAACTTTATTAAAAGCAAGAGCAATTGAAAATCAATGCTATGTCGTAGCATGTAATCGAGTAGGTAAGGATTTAGCGAATACATTTGGAGGAGGCTCGATGATAATCGATCCTTGGGGAGAAGTAATTTCAAAAGGTAGTCCGAATGAGGAAATCATTTTTGGCGAAATTGATCCTAAAAAAGTCGATGAAATACGCGGTACAATCCCAATCTTCGAAGATAGAAGAGAAGGAATCTATAAAAAATTACAAAAAAGTAATTGACAAACTAAAATTCTTTAAATTAAAATACGAATATAAAATCAAATATGCGAACTCTTATTTCGAGTAGGCGGAGGGATTTGGCCCGATGATGCCCAGCAACCGACTGTAATACCATTGTGAGATGGGGCGTAATAAATACGCCTGAGCTTAATTGCTCAGTAAGGCACGGTGCTAATTCCAACAGAAAAGTAATTTTCTGGTAGATAAGAGACGAAAGCCAATTAACATTGCCTCTTTTCGTCTCGGAAAAGAGGCTTTTTATTTTGTCAAAATCGAGGGGGATGAATTGTATGACTGTCATTCAAAGAAAAGAATATAGACCTTTAACAGAGGCAACTGCAGTTACTTACTTACAAAAATTAGGTTATTTTACAAATGAATTATGTGAAAGTGTAGAGATCGGCGATGGAAATTTAAATTTAGTTTTCAAAGTTACACCAGTAGGAAGTGAAAAAGGTTTAATCATAAAACAAGCTCTACCTTATGCAAAAGTTGTTGGTGAAAGCTGGCCTCTGACATTAAATAGAGCAACAATCGAGAGTAATGCAACAAAAATATATAATGATTTAATTCCATTACATTCACCAGAAATTTTAGAACATGATGAAGAGCAAGCTGTAACAGTAATGGAAGACCTTTCTCATTTGCAAATTTTACGAAAAGGCTTAATTGAGAAAAAGAGTTATCCGTTTTTGGCAGAACATATCGGTGAATTTTTAGCAAAATCATTGTTTTTCACTTCTGATTTTGGAACAACTCCAGCTAAGAAAAAAGAGCTAGAGTATCTATTTAACAATCCAGAACTTTGTGATATAACAGAAAATCTTGTTTATACTGACCCATACTTTAACTGTGAAACAAACAGTTATGAAGAAGAGCTAACAGAAGTAATTCAAGAACTTTGGAATGATGAAGCTCTGCAAATAGAGGTAGCAAAGTTAAAATTAGACTTTTTATCAAAAAAAGAAGCGTTATTACACGGAGATTTACATACAGGAAGCATTTTCGTGTCTGCAACAGAAACAAAAGTTATTGACCCAGAGTTTGCGTTTGTAGGACCAATTGGGTTTGATTTAGGTCAAATTCAAGCGAATTTAATTTTTCAACTTTTCAGCCGAACTGAGCAAAAAGAAGAAATTGTTGAACACATTTTAAACATTGAAAAAGTTTTTAATGAAACATTTATTCGATTATGGGAAGAACACAGTGTTAGACCATTTAACCAACAGGCTCTAATTAAAGAAAAATTAGAGGGGTATTGGGTGGATGCAATTGGAGTAATTGGATGTGAATTAATCCGAAGAAGTATCGGTCTTGCTCATGTTGAAGATATTGACTCACTTGAGGAAAATCAAAAAATTCAAGTAAAGAAAAAAGTCTTAAAATTCGGAGCATTTTGTATTAAAAATAGATTTAATATTAGCAATATTGGTAATTTACTAATTGGATTGGAGAAATAATCGATGACTACATTACAGCAAATACCTGAATCTTTACAATGGAACGGTGAGAGTTTAAAAATTTTAGACCAAACTAAATTGCCAACTGAAATATATTATTTTGATGCAACTACATTACTTGATGTACGAGAAGCAATCGTTAAGCTACAAGTAAGAGGAGCACCAGCGATTGGTTTAGCAGCAGCTTATGGTCTATATTTAGGCGTTCGAGAAATTCAGACTGAACAGATCGATGAGTTTCATACTCAAGCAAGAGTATTAGCTGACGAATTAATTAGTGCAAGACCTACTGCAGTAAATTTAGCTTGGGCGGTTGAAAGACTAATTAGAGCTATTAAAGAAGCAAAGACAGTTTCTGAAGCTAAGTTAATCATTATGGAAGAAGCGATCAAACTACATGTAGAAGATGAAGCGACTTGCAAGGAAATTGGTGAAAATGCTTTAACATTATTGCATAATGGAGCGGCTGTTTTGACCCATTGTAATGCAGGTAGTATTGCTACAAGTCGATATGGTACAGCACTTGCGCCATTGCACTTAGCAAAAGAAAAAGGCTGGGAAATTTCTGCGTATGCAACCGAAACAAGACCAGTATTTCAAGGTGCTAGACTTACATCTTGGGAGCTAAACCAAAGCGGTATCCCAGTTACATTACTAACTGATAATATGGTCGGCTACTTATTACAAAATAAAAAAGTGGACGCAGTCATTGTTGGCGCTGATCGTATTACTGCAAATGGTGACACTGCAAATAAAATTGGAACATTACAATTAGCGATATTAGCAAACTTTTATCAAATTCCATTTTATGTAGCTGCGCCATTATCAACAATCGATACATCAATCGAATCAGGTAATGAAATTGTCATCGAACAACGCGACCGAACAGAAGTAACACATATCGGAAATGTTCAAATTGCACCTGAAGGAATTAATGTTCTTAACCCAGCATTTGATGTAACACCTAATGAACTAATAACAGCAATTATTACAGAAAAGGGAATTGTTTCGAGCAATTTTAAAGAAACATTCAAAGGTTGGGAAGAAGTTTAATATAAATAAAGCATTATCTAGTGATTTAATACAAAGTTATTCCGAAATTACTTATATAGGAAGAAACTAGTAAAAGCGGATGAATATTTTTATGTGAAGTTTGTATATTCCTATGAATTTAGATGTACTATTTCTGCATTAACTAAACGATTCTCATAATTGTATATTAATAGAAAAAGGATGCCTTAAAAGTGTAACATTTTTAGGGCATCCTTATTTATATATTTATAGGAAATTTAAAATAAGCGTAGTTAGAGTTGAAAGTGCAAATAAAACAGTGCAAGGAGTAAATAATTAATGTGAAATCGTAAATAAAGGTCGAATTGCAAATATATCAGAGAAAAGTGCAACTAAGTAATGAAGAACCCCAAATAAAGGTCGAGTGCAAATAAAACTGTGAAAAGTGCAAATAAGTAATGAGGAACCGCAAATAAAAGTCGAAGTGCAAATAAAAATAGAGAATCTGCAAATAAAAATAGTGAAACTGCAATTAAAATGAACAAAACAGCAAATAAAATTGGTGAAACTGCAATTAAATTCCCTGAAATCGCATATTAGATAGGATAATACCTATACCGGTTAGGGTATTTCACAAGAATAATTGCTCAAAGGTAGATACACAAATTTGAAATTTAATAAATTGCGCTAATTCTCCTTAAATGAACTAAAAAAGTGAAGAAAACAACTGAAAATCTATAAATGAGGATCATACATTCAAATCTAAATGAAAAATACTTCAAAAATACCCCACATTTAGCTGTAAGACAGATGTAGAACTACAATTTTTTGGTATTAAAAATAGTCCGCCTATGTGTCGATACGCAGACCTCTAAGATGGCCTCTTTTTTTTGAAAAAATAGTAGAATTTTAATAAATATTGCATAGAATAAAAAACAAATAATTTCATGTTAGATTTTCTAACATCGTATTGACAGATTATCTGACATGGAATAAAATACTAATAGATGAACGAAAGGAGCATTGCTATGAATGATCAAGTAAGACGCTCAACGCCACTTTTCCCAATTGGAATAGTCATTTCGTTAACTGAATTATCTGCAAGACAAATTCGATATTATGAAGAGCATGATTTAATTCGACCGGCACGCACGGAAGGTAATCGTAGATTATTTTCTTTCAACGACGTCGATCGATTATTAGAGATAAAAGCATTTATCGAACAAGGCTTGAATTTAGCAGGAATTAAAGAAGTACTCCATTTAAAATCGTCAGAAAAATCCAAAGAAACTATCGTGCAACAAGTTATAGTTGAAAAATCAATATCAGATGAACAGCTTCGAAAAATGCTTCGCCAAGAGTTATATCAAAATGGTAAATTAGGAAAAACTTCTTTACGCCAAGGAGATATGTCTCGATTCTTTCATTAAGATATTGATTAAAAACGGATTTTTCTAGCTTTTATATTTATATGGGGGGAAATATAAATGAATAAAGGAACGATTTTAAATTCTGTTGATAAGCATAGTCTTGAGTTTGTACAGTTATTTTTTACAGATATAGAAGGAGTATTCAAACATTTAGAACTACCGATTACTCAAATTGAAAAAATACTTAAAAACGAAACTATGTTTGATGGCTCAAGTATTAATGGCTTCACGAAAATTGAAGCAAGTGACATGATGCTTTTTCCAGATTTGAATACTTGGAAAGTTGATGTTACAGAGAAAGTTGGACTTTTCATTTGTGATGTTCATTACCCTGATGGGACACCGTTTGAAGGTGATCCAAGAAATGTACTGAAACGAGCAATTGAAAAAGCAACTGATAAAGGATTTACTTCATTTAATGTCGGCCCTGAACCAGAATTCTTCTTATTTTCTAAAGAAGGAAATCAATTAGTGCCAAATGACAACGGTGGATATTTTGATGTAGCTCCCCTAGATAAAACAGTTACAATACGTCGTGAAATTACGAAAGCACTTCAGGCATTAGGATTAGAAGTTGAGGCTTTACATCACGAAGTTGCAATCGGTCAACATGAGATCGATTGGAAATACGCACCAGGATTACAAACAGCTGATAATATTCAATTATTTAAATATACAGTTAAAACAATTGCTGAAAAACATGGTTTAGTTGCAACATTTATGCCAAAACCAATTTTCGGTGAAAATGGCTCAGGTATGCATTGTCATATGAGTCTAGGAAATGATAATGGTAATGCCTTTTATGATCAACATGATTCAATTGGATTATCTGAAACAGCTCGACAATTTATTGCAGGTGTATTAACACACGCTCGAGCAAATGCTTCAGTCACAAATCCAACTGTTAATTCATATAAACGTTTAGTTCCAGGTTATGAAGCGCCAGTCTATGTAGCTTGGTCACAAAGTAATCGAACATGTACCATTCGTATACCAGCTGCAAGAGGTGCAGGTACTCGAATCGAAGTGCGAAATCCAGATCCATCTGCAAATCCATATTTAGCTTTAGCTGTATTACTTTCTGCAGGATTGGATGGAATTGAAAGAAAATTAACTCCACCATCTGAACGCAGTGAAAACTTGTATAAGATGGATGATGTAACAAGAAAAGCAGAAGGGATTGAAACATTACCTGGAAGCTTACTTGAAGCAGTTACAGAATTAGAAAACAGTGAATTTTTACAGCAAATATTAGGAAAACACGTATTTTATTCCTTCCTTCAAAACAAAAAAGAAGAATGGGATGCATATCGACTGCGTGTATCAGAATGGGAAAAAGAAACATATTTAAACTGCTAATCACTAAAATTTAAAATAAAAAAATAGAAAAGTGGAAGTAGAAACTCTCTACTTTTCTATTTTAAAGTGTGTTAGACTAATTTTGTTTGTTGCATACGAAAGGGGAACTTTTATAATGGCTAAGTTTACTAAAGAAGATATTTTCCGTATTTCAAAAGAACAAAACGTAAAGTACATACGTTTACAATTTACGGATTTACTAGGAATTATCAAAAACGTTGAAATTCCAGTAAGTCAGCTTGAAAAAGCTTTAGACAATAAAATGATGTTTGACGGTTCATCAATCGAAGGATTCGTTCGTATCGAAGAATCAGATATGTACTTATTCCCTGATTTAGACACTTGGGTAGTATTCCCATGGACTGCTGAAAAAGGAAAAGTTGCTCGTTTAATCTGTGATATCTACAATGCAGACGGTACTCCATTTGAAGGAGATCCTCGTAATAACTTAAAACGTATGTTAAAAGAAATGGAAGCTTTAGGCTTCACGGATTTCAACTTAGGACCTGAGCCAGAATTCTTCTTATTTAAATTAGATGAAAAAGGCGAACCAACTCTTGAATTAAACGATAAAGGTGGTTATTTCGACTTAGCTCCAACTGACCTAGGTGAAAACTGCCGTCGTGATATCGTTCTTGAACTTGAAGAAATGGGCTTTGAAATCGAAGCTTCTCACCACGAAGTAGCTCCAGGACAACATGAAATTGATTTCAAATATGCTGGCGCAATCAAAGCTTGTGATGACATTCAAACATTTAAATTAGTTGTAAAAACAATCGCACGTAAACACGGTTTACACGCAACGTTCATGCCAAAACCATTATTCGGTGTTAATGGATCTGGTATGCACTGTAACTTATCATTATTTACAAATGGCAAAAACGCATTTTACGAAGAGTCTGGTGAACTAGGTTTAAGCGAAACTGCTCGTCACTTTATCGCAGGTATCTTAAAACACGCACCAAACTTTACAGCTGTAACAAACCCAACTGTAAACTCGTACAAACGTTTAGTACCAGGTTACGAAGCTCCATGTTACGTTGCTTGGTCTGCAAGAAACCGTAGTCCACTAATTCGTATTCCTGCATCTCGTGGTTTAAGTACACGTGTAGAAGTACGTTCAGTTGACCCAGCTGCAAACCCATACTTAGCATTATCAGTATTATTAGCGGCAGGCTTAGACGGAATCAAAAACAAATTAGAAGCTCCAGCTCCAGTAGACCGTAACATCTACGTTATGTCTAAAGAAGAGCGCGAAGAAGTTGGTATCATCGACTTACCAGCAACTTTAGCAGCTGCTCTTGAGCTATTAAAAACTGATGAAGTTATCGTAGGTGCTTTAGGATCTCACTTATTCGAACACTTTGTTGAAGCAAAAGAAATCGAATGGGATATCTTTAGAACCCAAGTACATCCTTGGGAGAGAGATCAATACATGTCAGTGTATTAATCAAATCAACCCTTGACGCTATAGGCGTTGAGGGTTTTTCTATTTATGAGCAGTTTTCTTGTATTAAATAAATTTTTAAAAATGCCCGAAAAATGCCCGGGAAAATTTTAAAAAATTAAAGTGAACAATGCCTTCATAGAAAAATCTTCATTGATAGGTGAATGTATAGTAAATTGCTTAAGTACTTTAATGTAATCAAAATTATAGTCGTGAATTAGATGGAAAGTAACAAGGTATGCTGAAATAATGGCGTAATTTTGGCTATGTCTTTAAACTAAGATTATGAATGAAGGCTGGGCAAGTTACTGGCACATCCGCATCATGCGCGAACTAAACCTTGATTCAAACGAAGCAATCGAATA
>NZ_NUCO01000153.1:0-4158 GCF_002555445.1 Bacillus sp. AFS017336 | reverse complement strand
ATTTAAGTTAGCATTTGTATCATCCTTAATCGACAGGAATATATAGAAAAATAGATTAGCAAATTTACTGTGCAAAGCTGTGTGAGGAGGTCTCCTTGTATTTTTATATACTTAATAATTGTATATATTTGTTACTTTGGTCAGAAGTCGCATCGAGCCTATATTTCCAGTAAACGAGAAGACATTTTTTAAATCTCTCTACATTACCTATTTGATTTGCAATATACGCCACATCCAATAGTTCATTTAATCCCTCCGGCAACAACTTGCTTTTACACAGATACAAAGCATAAGAATATCGAAAATCCAAATTCATCTTCTGGTTTAGCCACCAATCTTTACTTGCAGCCATGACATCAATGGTATGTTGATACCAATCCAATAAGTTTTTAGCATCCTCTAATCGATTCAAGTGGACATATGCCTCGAGTACCTTTGGCAAACCAACATATACATCCTCTCTATCTTTTAACCAAGCAAGATAGTCATCTGCATACTCCAGTTGTCCAAAATCTAAAAAAACGGCGAACCGATTTCCAATGGCTATCTCAGCAAAATATTCGTTGACTTGAGCATATCGATCCGTAAGAGATAATATTTCTTCCAGTGAACCGCCCAAACCTGCCAGTGCAAAGCTTTTATACATAAGAGCTCTTGCATAATACTCGCCTACCTTGACCATGTACTCTAATCTCTCAGCGTAATATACAACTTTTTCCCATTGCTCACGTCTATAGTAAAACTCTAAAATACGTAAATACGCTTCCACTCTAACTTTTCTTGGCATGTATACCAATTTCTCTAACACATAAATCAATGCATCTTGCCCTTTCTCAGACATTCTTACAATATAAAATCGTCTAAAGTAACTGATTGCCAGTTGTTCTGAAAAGACATTCGATACATTTTCAATGATTAACTCATACAAGTGCAATGCTTTCTCTTCTTTTCCGGCTTTAAACAACTTCTCTGCAACGAAAAAAATATAAGTCAAATAATTGGTACGGATCTCGTCTGATTTTTCTGCTATCATGTGATTTAATAGACTTTGGCATTGTTTCTCGTATCCATAAGTAACACATTTAAATAAGAATAGAATACTTCTGCGCTTGTCCAACAGTTTGTTTTCGTTAAAACATTCATCTGCATAATACGAATATAGCGTACCTTCCTTCAACCCAAACGCTTCGGTAATGGCATCTAGATGTTTTAAAGATAGCAATTTCTTATGATTGAACATACGGCTTATATCACTGATATGAATACCCGACTTTTTTGCTAAGTCATTTTTTTTCCAGTTTTTCTCTTTGCATATTTGTTGAATTTTATGAAATAGAGCTAAATTCATTCTTCTCACCTGTTATTTATTTTTTTATTCCATGATTTTTCTGAAAGGAATATATAACAATATAATTTTAATTTCTTTCTAACCAGTTAGTTAACACTTCTATTATATTGAAACTTGATATAATATTATTTTTGAAAAATTTCATCAAATTTATTTAGTCCCATCTAAAAAGTGCAGTCCCACGTCCTGAACCCCTATCGTCGGTAAAAGTAATTTTATGCAAACCAAATCTGGTTAATCCATTGTTTCTAATAAGTCTGTGCAATTTTTGTGCGAATAATAGTGTACTTGGTGGTAGGGTGTTGTATTAATCAATTCAATTAATAACTATGAAGATTCAATGATAGAAAACTATAGATGAGGAAATAAGCTTAATTACTATGAAGTATACAGTTCTAAATCATTCTTTAATAAAAAAGAGCAACTACCTATTTGTAGTTGCTCTTTGCAAAGATTAGTTTAATCCTAATGCACTCTTAATACTTTCTAGTGATTGTGATTTATATTTCTTTTTAGGTGTAGGTGCATAATTAATAGTTGGATTTTGCATTAAGTAATTTTCTTCAACAAATGCCATATCTTTTGCGTCTACAACTCCATCAAAGTTAATATCTGCTTCACGCTTGTTTGTTCCCCAATATGTTTGGATATATAATGCATCCATTACATCGATTACATCATCCTTATTTACATCCCCTGCAATTGCTGGCTTAAGATGTAGAGCTAGATTTTGATAAGTAACTTTTCCATCTTCGTGGAACCCAATTGTAAAGTTATTGTGCACTGTAAAATGACCTGGAACATTGAACTCAAGTTCGTATTGATCATCATTTAATGGTAGATTTGGAATTGAGTAGACTACCGAAGAATTAACATCTCCATTATATACAGTTCCGTTCGAACTCGTAGCTTTAACTTTAATTCCCATTTTTGAATAATTAATCGATTGAAGTGCTGTCCCACTTGGATCCAAAAATGCTTCAGCGCTGTTAAACCCACGAGCTAGTGAATAAGTTGGTTCCATATAATAAGTAGATGGATTTCCACTCATTGCAGTTTTTGTCGTATCATTCATATCTTTATACGTAACACTTGTCATAAAAGCTGCGAACGTTACAGGATATGCAGTATAATCATTTTTCATTGTAAATGCTAAATCAGCCAGTGTAAGATTTCCTGATAATGGAGCAGCTCCATCCTTTAATGTAACTGTTACCGTTGCTTCATTTAGATCAGCATAGTATACCTTATCCTCGACATTTACATTAACTTTATCTGATACACTTGGACTTGGAGTGACATTCATAGATGCAACACTCGTATAATGATAAAACTTGTACACAGCTTGTTTTACATTATTTACTTTATTTAAAGTTAACGTTGCATGGGCAGTTTCCCCCATTTTTGCAGAACGTTTTTCAGGTTGCATATAACCGTATGCTACATCATCTCGTGTAACGAAAATGTCTCTACCTTCTTTAAATGTTTTATTTGAAGCAGCATCAAGTGCATAGAAAGAAAGTAACATTGCTCTAGTTGGGTTAGTTGGAATATCAATTGAGAATGTACCATCTGCATTTACAGGAACAGATACATCTCTTCCTCCAAAATTGTCTTTATAAAACACTCTAGTACTTCCTTGATTAAAATTCATGTCAAGTGCTGTCATTTCTGCAGTTTCTTTGTCATAAACCGAACCAGTAATAGTCACCTTACTTTGACCATTTTTATACTCAACTACATCAGGACTATTTACCGTCATTTTTGGAGCTGTGTTATCGAAATAGAAAGGTGCTTCTTGACTGAATGTGCGACCTGCATCATTTGTTCCAACCAATTTTAGTTTATAGTATCCAGGTTTTGCTAATTCTGTATCATAAGCAAATGGGTGCTCTGAATCACCTGTTGATTTGTTATAATTCCCATCAAAAATATGAGAAACGCCATAATTCACATTTTCTTGCATGCCTAAACCGTCCATCGTACCAACGAATCCTAACTCTTTACCTGTTTTTCCATCTTCAAGAATTACATCTAGCGTACGCATGTGAGATTTGATGCTAAAATAAGCATTCGTATAGATTAATTGACCAGCATATGCTGAGTCAGATACATGTGTAAATGCTTGAGGACTCATTGTAACAGGATTTATTCCTTCTTCAACCGTTTTAATTGCAAACGGTACTTGGAAGGTCTCATCCGGATTCGCATGATTTGTATATGTTACATAGCCTTCATATATTCCAAGTGCTGCTGTTTTTGGAACTGTGATTGCTACAACAGATTTCTTTTTAGAATTTGCTCCTACTTTAATCGACTTATCTGTAACAATCATTACGCCATTCGCATCAGCATCCAACGAGCCTCTACGACCTGTTTGGAAGGAAACATTCACATCATAAGTTTTTGCTTGATTACTATTATTGTAGATAGTAAGTGAGCGTTGATCACTTACATTTGCGCCAGCTGGTGCAAACACTCCAAATGCAAGTGCACCAGTTAAATCTTTGACTGTTTTTAGATTACCTTTTTTATCTAAAGTTCCTTTTGTTTCGTCTGTAACTTCGATTCTCGTTTGAGAGTGAATTGCTTCATAAGGATCAACTTGTCCTGCTCCTGATTAAAATACACTATAACTTCCATTTAATGGATCAGCAGTGTTCATTAATGTTTCTTTAATTTGAGCTGGCGTTAAATTGGGATTTGCTTGTAATAATAAAGCTGACACACCAGCTACATTTGGTGTAGCCATTGAAGTACCTGATAAATTATCATACGCATATTGATAGTTACCAATTTGATCTGCCCCA
>NZ_NUCO01000152.1:0-2241 GCF_002555445.1 Bacillus sp. AFS017336 | reverse complement strand
TATAAATGTCAACCTAAGTATGTACATTTTTGATTATTTAAGTATGTACAAAATCACTCATTCTCTTTCGAAATATGTTGCTTAATTCGGTATGATTCACCAACAATTGTTACTACTGTTGCGTGATGTAGTACCCGATCTAAAATGGCATTGGCTAGTTTGGTATCTTGAAAGATTTCATCCCACGATTTGAAATTAATATTCGTTGTTAGGATCGTACTTCGCTTTTCATATCGGAGGTCTATCAGTTGAAAGAACAACTTCGCATCTTCCGCGTCAATCGGTAAATAGCCTATTTCATCAATAATAAGTAGTTTATATTTTGTATAATGCTTTAACCGTGATTCTAATCGATTTTCAATCCTAGCTCTTTTTAATTGCTGAAGTAATTCATGACATTTTATAAAGTACGTACTTGTTCTCTTTTTAGCTGCTGCAATTCCGATTGCGGTAGCTAAATGTGTTTTTCCTACTCCACTAGGACCTAAAAATACAATATTTTCTTTTTCTTCAATAAAACGTAAGGTCATAAAATCAAGAATTTGTTGTTTATTAACTGTTGGTTGGAATTCAAAACTAAAGTCACTCACTTCTTTAAAGTGGGGAAATGCCCCCACTTTAACCATCGAATGAATCATGTTTTTCTCTCTTACATCGATTTCATAGTTAGTAAGTTTGACCAGTGTTTCTACGAAGGATATTTGATTACTTACACTAAAATCGATTGTTTCACTTAAATGCTGAATCATTTGTTTTAATTTTAAATACTCTAGATTTTGAATTAACTGATGATATGAATTATTCATTTTTATACACATCTCCAATTGCCTGTAAATTTTTCTTAGCCAATTGATCAATATCAGGATAGTAAGGAACAGCTTTACTTAGCTCCTCTTTGTAATGATCATCCTTGTAATTGATTTTTAATTGACTAATTTTGTGTTGAACAATTAACTCCGTGTTATAATAAATGAATAACTGATCATCATATGCTTGTAGACCTACGGTCTTACCTCGATACATAGCTGGTACTGAGTATTGGTTAGACTTGTAGGACACCATATTGGTTGAATTTACTTTCACTAGTGTATGTTTGATTCTGTAAGAATCTCTTATTTGTTGCCGTGGTAGGGGCAATAAGAGATTCTTTTCTTGTTTTAAGGCAAAAATCGGTATTTTCCCTGTCCCTTGATTGAAACTATGGTTGATTCTCTCGCATAGTTGTTGTACAAATTTGTGAAGCTCTTCAAGACTGAACTTTCCTTGATATGCATGAATTTCATCCAAATACTTCATAGGCGATTCAACTTTTCCCTTTGTCCTTGGTCTTCCTGCAATACAAGGCTGCACTTTAAATCCAAAGTCATCCGCAAATTGAGCGAAACGTTTATTCACTATCCCTTTAGAATAGCTCGTTCTAGCTTGATCCATTATAGTCTTCATATTGTCTGTCATGATTTTCTGCGGCACACCCCCAAAAGATTCAAATACTTCTGTTAAAAACGAAAAGAGTACACTTTGTGATTTCGATATAGACATGTGAAAAGCACGAAACCTAGAATATGAAAGTAATAACACAGCCACGTTTATGTGTACGATTTCGCCCTCTTTTGTTTCATAACGAATGTCCTCTTTCCAATCTAATTGAGCTTGTTCTCCAGGTGGAGTCTCAAACCTGATACTAGATTGTGTTGGATTCGATTTCTTTCCTTCTTTAAAATATGCCTGAAATTCAGGTTTACTTTGAATGTATCTACGAAAAGAAGATGCCGCACAATTCAAGTTATGGTTTTCTTTTAAATATTGCCAAAGAACTCTTTTATAATAAAAAATCTGTTTTGACTCTTTTGATAATAAACTTGAGATCACATCATAGTAAGCATCAATTTTTGAAGATTTACTTCTCGTCTTCTTTGGAGTATAGCCATTTAAGTACTTATCAATCGTACGTCGGTCCACATTTAATTCTTTCGCTAATTGACTCTTATTAATTCTCATTTTCAAATTCTCCATAAGTAATTTTAATCTCGGTAAGTCTAAAAGACTCTTAATCTCAAAATTCGTTTGAATATCTAATGAAATGTACATACCAATCCCCCCAGATTAGTATGTAGAATTGAGTCGAAACTGTACATCTTTATTTAATCAATCTTGTACATATTTAAGTTAGCATTTATATTCTAAACACGTGAACAAAATAGAGGTCCTTTCCTATATCATGTTGTGTTGTCATGATAATAA
>NZ_NUCO01000151.1:0-62502 GCF_002555445.1 Bacillus sp. AFS017336 | reverse complement strand
TATTCGATTGCTTCGTTTGAGTCTAGGTTCAGTTCGCGCATGATGCGGATGTGCCAGTAACTTGCCCAGCCTTCATTCATAATTTTCGTCTCAAGCTGTGGCCAGAAATAAAGCATTTCTTCACGTAACATTGTCAAAATGTCACGTTGCCATTCTTCTAGTTCTCTTGAGTATTCTTCAATAAATAAGAGGATATCTTTTTCCGGTTGAGGTGGGAATTGTTTCCGTTTAATAGGGATAAGATTTGAATCATTTTTCTTCTCTTTACTGAGATCCATATTCCAAAGATCATCATATGGTGTAACTCTTTTCTTCTCTTTAAGTGGAAAATCATTTTCTAAATCATATGCCAGTTTTGGTCTCATTAATGATGGATCAATATGTTCTTGAATGGATAGGACTGCATCTAGGAAATTTTCAACTTCTTGTTTTCCGTAAATATGTTCATAGTGCTTAATTCGTTCAGCAGTAGCTGCCATACTTTCAACCATATCTCGCTTTGTATTTGAGAAACGAATGTTATTTTTAAAGAAGTCACAATGGGCTAAAACGTGTGCAACGATTAATTTATTTTGAACGAGAGAGTTTGTATCTAATAAAAACGCGTAACATGGGTCAGAGTTAATAACTAATTCGTAAATTTTACTTAATCCTAAATCGTAATGAAGCTTCATCTTATAAAACTGTTTTCCGAAGCTCCAGTGAGAGAATCTTGTAGGCATACCATATGCTCCAAAAGTATAAATAATATCTGCAGGACAGATTTCATAGCGCATTGGGTAAAAATCTAGCCCAAATCCTCTCGCAATTTCTGTTATTTCATCGATTGCATATTCCAAAGCCCTATAATCACTTGCCTTCATCACACTCTCCTCCTGTCTCTTCTTATATTATTCTATGAACAGAAAATAGAATTAATGTAAAAATAGTCATATCTCTACTATATTCATAAGCTTTATTCGAAATTGAAAAATGCAAAAAAACGTATGAAAAAATTTCATACGGTAGTTCATTTTATTTTTTTTATGCGATAGATATAACTTGTTTTTGAAATTTTTTATTTTTTGTGGAATTTCCATTTTAGGGTCATAATTTCCCTAGTGTTTAGGTTTGAATTTATTTAATGTTAGTATCTCTAGTTTTAATAAAAGTATTCTTATGATCTGGAAAGAAAGATTGCTGAAAATAGCTCAGTCAAATTCCGGGATCGAGAATAAATCTGGAATCGCAATTAAATTCCGAGTATCGCAAATAATTTCCGGAAATCGCAAATAAACTTCAGACAAACCTTAAAAATGACTGGAAATCACTAAAAATCAGCTCATTTCCTTCTTATACTGACCCTGCCGAACTAAAATTAAGTCATTTCTTTAATAAATTAATCATAATCAATCAGAAATAACTAATTTAATTAAATTTTCTACCTTCCTTAATCCCCAACACCATCTTCTTTTCCAACCACTAAAATATCCATCCTTTTTTTACCTAACCTCTACACTAGCACTTGTCAAATTCTCTCAAGGCTAATTATTTTTTTTCGCCATAAACTATGTGTACCCTCTAAAAGGAGGTTCACAATGCAAGCACAATCCGATTATGATTTAGCATTGTATTACACTTATTGTTGTCAATGGGATAAGCTTCTCGTGTTAATGGTAAATACGAAAGACGAGCTTTTTTCAAAGCGTATAGAACATTTTCTTCATGCCTTTAAATACGAGAGGGACTTAGCGATTATTGATGAAAAATTAAAAGGAATGTTCCAGCATATTGAGCATGCTACTAGGGATGAAAGTGCCCAGGAACAATCTTTCATATCATCATTAGAACATCTTTAAATAGACAAAAAGAGCGACAAAATAGTCGCTCTTTTTTTTAGACTAATACTTCAATTTTTTCCATAAATGCTTGTTGTAAACTATCCAATTTTTGGATGCTGTTTTCACGAGATTGTCCAACGATTCCAAAATAGAATTTAATTTTTGGTTCAGTTCCTGATGGACGTAGGCATACCCATGAGCCGTCTTCAAGGTGATACTTTAATACATTTGATTTTGGTAGAAGAATTTGTTCTTTCTCTCCAGTTTCTAATGTTGTTTTCTCTTGAAGTTTGTAGTCTTCAACAGTAACTACTTTTAAGCCATTAATATCAGTAGGTGGGTTTTGACGGTAATTAGTTAAAATCGATTGGATTTTTTCTGTTCCTTCAATTCCTTTTAATGTTAATGATTTTAATCCTTCTAAGTAGTAACCATATTGTTCGTATAAGCTATTTAAACCTTCATATAAAGTCATACCTTTTGTTTTATAATAAGTCGCAATTTCTGTAGCAAGTACTGTTGCTTGGATTGCATCTTTATCGCGAACAAATGGCTTAATTAAATAACCGTAGCTTTCTTCATATCCGAATAAGAATGAATATTCATTTGTTTGTTCATATTCTTTAATTTTCTCACCGATAAATTTAAATCCAGTAAGTGTATCAATTGTTTTAACACCAAATTTAGATGCGATTACTTGACCGAATTCTGAAGTAACGATAGTTTTTAGCAATAACGCGTTCGAAGGAATATCTTGTTGACTTAATAAATAATGAAGCATTAATGCTCCTGTTTGATTTCCTGTTAGCACTACGTATTCGCCATTTTCGTTTTTTGTAGCGATTCCTAAACGGTCTGCGTCAGGATCAGTTGCGATTAATACGTCAGCATCAATTTCTTTACCGTAACGAATTGCATATTCAAATGCAGCGTGTTCTTCAGGGTTTGGTGATTTTACTGTTGTAAAATTCGGATCTGCTATTGCTTGTTCTTTCACAACTGTTACATTTTCAAAGCCAACAGCTTTTAATGACATCGTTGCAGGTATTAATGCTGTGCCGTGTAATGGTGTGAAAACAATTTTTAAACCTTTACCATGTTCTTGAACTAAATCATTGTTTACAACAACTGTTTTTAATTGCTCTACGTATAATTTGTCCATCTCTTCATCTAATCTATGTATTAAGCCTTTTTCAACTAATTCGTATTCAGAAGATACTTCAATTTCTAACTCATTTTCAAATGAATTAACGTAATCAATTACTTGGTCAGCAGCAGCTGGAGGTAATTGACCACCATCATCGCCATAAACTTTAAATCCATTATATTCAGGAGGATTATGACTAGCTGTTATAACAATTCCACCGAAGCAGTTTAAGCTACGTACAGCAAATGATAATTCTGGTGTTGGACGTAATTCATTGAATACATATGCTTTAATACCATGTGTTGCTAATGTTTTTGCTGCTTCCATTGCAAATTCAGGACTTTTATGACGTGAATCGAAAGCAATTGCGACGCCACGGTTTTTAGCTTCTTCACCAAAGCTTTCAATATATTTTGCAAAACCAGCAGATGCTTTGCGAATTGTATAGATGTTCATACGATTCGTACCTGGTCCGATTTCTCCGCGCATACCACCAGTTCCGAATTCTAAATTTTGATAGAAGCTTTCCTTAAGTATAAGCTGATTATTCTCAAGTTTAATTAATTGCTCTTTCAATTCTTGATCTAATGTCGGTGATTTAATCCATTTTTTATAAGTTGTTTCCCAATTCATATTTGTTCTCCTCCTATACTTAATCAGAGTTTTGATTCGATAAAAGTCTTCCTAACTCCTTCTATCTTGATAAAAGTTTACAATATTCTCCTTAAAAATTCTACAATGCTCCTACTTTAAATCTGAATGAGATTGCAAAGTATGTAGAAAATAAAAACAAAGGAGGGCGAGTTCATGCCAGAAATAAGATGTAGTGTTGCTAATTGTAATTTTTGGGGACAAGGAAACTTTTGCCAAGCAGATTCAATTCTTGTTCAAACAGAAGCTTATGAATACTCAAACGACGTTGATTTAACAATTCAAAACGCAGTATTAGACGGTCAAATAACTACTTCTGCCGTTCATAGTGGTGAAACTTGCTGTCACACATTTCGACCTAAATATTAATGAAGTGGTGCCATGTACATAAACCGTATATGGCACCTTTTTATTTATTATCCGTTCACAATGACTCCACCATTTACATGAATCATTTGTCCTGTAATATAGGAAGCTTCATTACTAGCTAAGTATAGATAAGCAGGTGCGAGCTCTACTGGTTGTCCAGCTCGTTTCATCGGTGTTGTGCTACCAAACTTCGCTACTTCTTGTTCATCAAAGCTTGCTGGTATTAATGGTGTCCAAATTGGGCCAGGAGCTACACCATTCACACGAATTCCTTTTTGGGCAAGATTCGTAGAAAGTGAGCGAGTAAACGTTACAATTGCTCCTTTAGTCGCTGAATAATCAATTAATTGATCATGTCCCTTATATGCAGTTATTGATGCCGTATTAATGATTGAATCACCTTGCTTCATATGTGGAAGGCATGCTTTTGATAAAAAGAACATTGAAAAAATATTTGTTTCAAATGTTCGTCTTAATTGTTCTTCGGTAATGTCTTCCAAATTCTTTTGTGGATACTGAACAGCAGCATTGTTCACTAAAATATTGATTTTTCCGAATGATTGAATGGCATTTTGAACGACTTGTTTACAAACTTCTTCAGTTCGAAGATCGCATCTCATGATTTCACATTTACCACCAAAGTCATTAATGAATTTTTTTGTATCTTCAGCGTCGACATCTTCATCAAAATACGGAATAAAAACAGACGCTCCTTCTTTCGCAAATAAAATGGAAACTGCTCTACCGATTCCGCTATCTCCACCGGTAATAATGGCCACTTTATCCTTTAATTTACCACTTGGTACGTAATTTGGATCATCCGATAAAGGGATTGGTGTCATTTCCTTTTCGATACCTGGTTGCTTATTTTGATGCTGCGGAATAAATTTAGTCGGAAACTGTTTTTGAGTCATTTACTACATCCTCCTTATAAATAATTCAGATTTAGCATACCCAAATCATACTTTTTGGAATACTAAACATAAGTCAATTGTTAAAAGATGTTAAATTCTAAAAAAGTATTGCACTTTTAGCATAAAACGAATATTATTAATAACTGTTGAGTTTATCATTCGTATTTTTTAACAAGGAGAACGATTATGTTTAAATTAAAAGAGGCTAACACCACCGTTAAAACAGAAGTTATAGCCGGCTTTACCACTTTTTTAACTATGGCTTATATAATTATTATAAATCCTATTATATTATCCGCTGCTGGTGTTCCATTTAACCAAGCATTTACAGCAACAATCATTGCAACATTGGTTGGAACATTATTTATGGCATTGTTCGGAAACTACCCTATTGCGATTGCTCCTGGTATGGGAATGAATGCATATTTTGCTTATTCAGTTGTTTCAAAAGCACACGGTATTTCTTATCATTTAGCATTTTCAGCAGTATTTGTTACTGGTATATTATTTGTTATTTTATCTTTAACTAAATTTAGAACTCATTTAATAGAAGCAATTCCAAATACACTAAAACATGCAATTAGTGTTGGAATTGGATTATTCATCGCTTTTATAGGCTTACGTCTTTCTGGTATTATCGTTGCTAACAAAGATAATCTTGTTGGATTAGGCGATCTACATTCTAAAGGAGTAGTCCTTACATTAGTCGGTATTGCAATTACAGTTATATTATTTGCCCTAAATGTAAATGGAGCTTTATTCTTCGGAATGGTTACAACAGCAATCATCGCAGGCTTTGCTGGAATGTTACACATTAAAGGAAGTATCTTCTCTTTCCGAAGCATCTTCTCTTTTCCTAAATTACCTGAGCATATCATTGTTTCTAATCCAATAACTGCATTTTCAGATGTGATTCATTATGGACTATATTCAGTTGTCTTTTCATTCTTATTAGTTACAATTTTTGATACGACAGGTACATTCTTAGGTGTTGCATCACAAGCGGGATTATTAAATAAGAAGGATGAGAAACGTACTGGTCGTGCGATGTTATCCGATTCTCTTGGTACAACAATTGGTGCAATGTTCGGTACTTCACCAACAACTGCTTATATCGAATCTACAGCTGGTGTTGCTGCTGGAGGAAGAACAGGTTTAACGGCACTTGTAGTTGCATTACTATTCGTTTTTGCAGCATTCTTTAGCCCACTTGTTAATTCAATTTCTGATGTTGCAGCAATTACATCACCATCACTAATCGTAGTAGGTTGCTTAATGATGGGTAGCGTTCGTCATATTGAGTGGGATAACTTTGAGGAAGCTTTCCCAGCATTCTTAGTAATTCTCTCAATGCCACTTACTTCAAGTATTGCAACAGGTATTGCTCTTGGATTTATTACGTACCCACTATTAAAAATAGTTAAAGGGAAAGCAAAAAAAGTCAAACCAGTTATTTATATATTTGGTATTTTATTCTTAATCCAATTAGCTTTCTTCCAACACTAATTTCAAATCATTCAAAGCACATAATCTATAAAAGATTAATGTGCTTTTTTATTTTTTATTTAGGTACTAGCCTTTCCTCGATAGGACATCTATGCATACCTTGTATATGTAGATTAATCAAGGAGGTGTTCTACGATGTGGAACAACCAAGATCAAGTTAACATGAACTCAAGTAGCTGTAGAAGAAATGACTGTGATTGTGACGATTGCAGAAGAAGACGTTGCGATTTTGATGATTGTGATAGAGATCGTTGCGATTGCCGTCGCCATGATTGTAACTGCAATTGCAGAAGCTGTTGCTTCAGAAGAAGAAGTAACTGTGGATGTATGAATCCGTGTTTAGGTGTCGATATGGTAATGTTTGAAATGATGATTAAAAACATGATGAACAATAATAACAAAAACAACAACAATAATAAGGATTAATCATTTATCTCCCTTCCCCCTATATTAGCGACCTAAATTTATAGGTCGATCACACTGTTGATAAACGCTCGAATTTCTCCGCTGTTTCATTAGCATCAAATTAACCAATAAGCAAATCTACAACTCATAATGTTTCACGCCTTGGAAGACAAGCGCTTTCAATCAGTCTGTATTGCTTTTTCAATATAAAAAAAACGACCTGCATTTTAACAGGTCGTTTTTGCGTAAGAAATAAATTCTTGGATTTGTTCACTAAGACTTTTTGCATCTTCATAGCCCTCTTTATATAACTCTAAAAGACGAGCTTTGTTTCGTTCGATTCGTCCAACCTTTAACTTTTTTAAAGGACGAATAACTAAAATATTCCCAGCCTTTTCTTGCTCCTCAATATAATCAAGCTGTTTATTATAAAGCTCATATCGATTTAAAACTGCCTGAATAAGTCCAGGATACTCTTTATATTTTTTCTGCAAATACCAAGTTCCTTTTGAAGGCTTTTTGCGATATCCAGCATTTCTAGTTAAAACAACTATATTTTTCTTATTCCCATCAGATTCAGATTTACAAATAGGAATCGGATCAGCAATGGCGCCATCCAACAAGAAATGCTCATTAAACTCAATAATCGGAGCCATAAAAGGTAACGAGCTTGAAGCTCGAATTATATTTAACATATCAGTTGAATCTACAATTTGATTTTTATCAAAATAAACGGGTTTACCCGTAACACAATCAGTCGTACCAACCACAAATTTTTGCTCAGCATTATAAAATGAATCAAAATCAAATGGATCTAATTCATTTGGAATAATATCAAATAATAAGTCCATACCAAAAAGCTGCTTATTACGAATTAAATTTTTAAAAGAAATATAATCTGGATGCTGTAAAAATTCCGTATTCACTCGTTTATTACGCCCGTGTTGTTTCGAAAGATAAGAAGTTCCCATACAAGCACCTGCAGAAACACCTATTACATAAGGAATTTCTATATTTTGTTCTAAAAAATAATCAAGAACACCAGCAGTATAAATCCCTCTCATTCCGCCACCTTCAAGAACTAAGCCCATTCCATCCTTCATTTACAGCCCCCCTTTTTTCCTGTTGATTTAGACAATCTACTTAAATATTTTAGTATATGGCGTGAGGAAAGGGAAGAAATTCGTGTTGGGTTAATAGTCGTGTTTCTGTGGTATTATGAACTGCAAATAAAATCAGCAAAAGTGCAATTAAATTTATGAAAACTGCAATTAAAACAAGCAATTGTGCAATTAAATTTAATCAACTGCAAATAAAATCGGCAAAAGTGCAATTAAATTTCCCAAAACTGCAATTAAAATAGTCAATTATACAATTAAACAGAAATTAACATAACGGTTTTCTCTAAAACCATCACTATATTAACTGATTTCACACAAATCTAATCAATTACATAATTAATTGACCAGATTTCCTTAAAAATCGCCCAGTTCCACCTATTTAACTCACCTCTCACAAAAAAACAGACCTCCACGAGGTCTGCCCAAAACGTCTATTTACTTTTTCCCAGGTCCCAAAATTTCTTTCTCACCGTCAACATTTTTCAACGAAGTAGTATGATAAGTTCCGTTTGCCCAGTCTTCCATTTGGTCGCTATACCATTTGCTTCCGAGATTGCCAGATTGTCCGGGACCTACTATGTTTGTTGATTTACTTAAATCTGCGAAATCTACTACAGTTCTCCAAGATGCACCGTGGTCTACTATTCCTTGGTCATCATACCCTGTAGCTTTAACGGTTGTTGCACTACCACCTACCGGGATTGGGTTTTTTGCGTTAAAGAAATAGCTTAAAATTTTTATGCTTGATAGTGGGTGTTCAAAAGCAACTTTATGGTGATCTCCCCAGTTCCAATTAGATACTTTTTTACCATCTTCTTTACTAATATTTTTAATTGTTGTTTTGAATGTTTTTAATAAAAATTTGTCAATTCCGCCTTGTTCATCAATCCAGATTACTTTTTTACCACTTAAACTGTCGCGTAAAAGTTGATCAACTACGACTTTTTGATCCCCAAATAAATCCATCATGTCTTTTGAGATTTGTTTATCAAATAGTGCTTTATTAATTTCTGTCATCCACATTTGGAATATAAGGGGTGATGCCTCATTTTTATCATCTACAAAATTCCATTTTTCGAGATTCTTTAAAGCTGCCTTTTCTACAGATGTTAGTTGGTTTTCATTTTGTTTTAGTGATTGAATAAACTTCGGTGCGTGTTCTTTTGCTTGTAGGTTCATTTCATCCATTTGCAGGTTTTGCATATCTTTTACGGTCAGTTTGTCATTTGATTTTAATACTTCTTGAATGCGTAATTGACGATAAGGCTGTGCCCATGAATTTGAGATGTGGTATGGATACGAATCATCTACTACTTTATTATTAGCAGATGAAATAAATCCTTCTTTTGGATTTACGCTCGTTGGTAATTTATCGTATGGAATATAGCCTTTCCAACCGTAATCACTAGTCCAACCTGGCACTGGCATTAGACCATTACCTTTTTTACGAATTGGAATTTTTCCGTTTGCTCGATAGGCAATTGTGCCGTCATCTGAGGCAAAGACGAAATTTTGTGCAGGTGCTTCAAATAAAGCTAGCCCTTCTTTAAAGGTATTCCAATCCTTTGCAACATCAAACTTTAACACTGCTTCGAGCTCAGTTGTTGGTTGTAGCGCTGTCCATTGTAATGAAAAAACAGTTTTCTTTCCCGCATCACTTGCAAATTCTGAGATCACTGGGCCATGTCTAGTGATCATGACAGGTAAAACTTTACTCTTTTTACCTTTAATTTTAATAGTTTCATTTATGACCTGTGCTTTTTCCCATTTACCGTCATACAAAAATTCGTCTGACTTGCTAGGATTTCGTTTTTCAATATATAAATCCTGTACATCTGGGCCAACATTCGTTACTCCCCAGGCAATATGTTCATTATGACCTACGATAATACCTGGTACTCCTGCAAAAATTACCCCACTAACATTCATATCACCAGATTTTAATTGAGTTTCATACCAAACCGCTGGTGTTGCTAATCCCAGATGTGGGTCATCTGCCAATATTGGTTTGCCGGACTTAGTTTTAGAGCCACTGACTACCCAATCATTACTTCCGTTCCAAATAGGAGGAATGATTGCGCTCGCAAAGCTTTTTTCAACATCCACTTTTGCAGTATTACTTGGAATAATATACGGGTCTAAATCATTATTAGCTGGGAATAGTTCCAAAGCCTTGTCTTTTGGGAATTTATTCATAGCATAATATCGAAATGCTTGCTCATTCCAATGCCCGCCTAAATCGAACGCCATATATTTTCCAATTACAAGCGAATCAATTGCCGACCATTTGGTTGGTTTATATTTTAAAATTTTAAATTCGATCGGTAGTTTATTTTCCTTCTTTGCATAGTTAATGTACGCATTCACTCCTTCTGCATACCAGTTTAAAACATTTTGAGCATTTTTATCGTATTTGCTATAAGAAGCTTCTGCAGCTCTCCTTAAGCCAAGGGTTCGAAAATATGAGTCACGATCTACTGTTGCGTCGCCGATTACTTCACTTAATTGCCCCGATGCTTGTCTCCTGCTTAAGTCCATTTGAAATAAACGATCCTGTGCAGTTACATATCCCTGTGTCACATATAAATCATGCAAATTTTTTGCACTTATATGAGGCACTCCTTTAACATCCCTAACGACCTCTACTTTATGATTTAATAGATTAATCGTTAGATCTCCATTAATACTTGGTAATGATTTTTTTGTTAAGTAAAGACCAGTTCCCGCAACGATCAAGATGATGACAATTAAGACTGCGGATGTAATTTTAACCCACTTTGGAAAGCGCTTTCGATTTTTAGATATCTCAATTGACGTACTCATTTTTCTCCCTCCTGCTTAAACTGCATATAAAATATATACTGTATATACATTCTTCAATACTTATTACATTCCTTCTTATTACGAATACGGTATAATACTATTTATCAACTATAAAGGAGTGTTTACAATGGCGTTAAATACTTGGTTCGAAAAAGGAATGACTTTTCAAGAATATGTAGAAGCAATGAATGTAAACAAGGAAGAACTCTTACAAATCTATAATGGTGTTACAATTCCTGAAAATACACAATTAAAACTTGAGCAACTTAAAAATCGTCATTGGAAAGTTGTAACTTTAACAGCAGATTGGTGTGGCGATGCATTACTTAATGTACCAGTTATTCAAAAAATGATGGAAATAGCAAATGTAGATACTAGATTCCTAATTCGAGATGAAAACTTAGAATTAATGGATCAGTATTTAACGAATGGGAAATCTCGTTCAATTCCAATATTTGTTTTTATGGATGAGCAAGGGAACGAAGTAAATGTATGGGGTCCACGTTCTGCAGAGATTGAAGAAATTGTAACTGAAATGAAAAAAGAATTACCAGATAAAGAAGATCCAAATTTCCAAGAAAAACAAACGGCAGTATTTAAAGCAATCAGAACAAACTTCGTAGAAGATAAAAAATACTGGGATTCAGTAATTAGTAGTGTAGAAGATAAATTATTTTCATAATAAATAAGTAGGGGTTATTTAGTTGAGGGATATTTCAATTAAATAGCCTTTTTTCATGTTCTTTCATCCAAAAATGGAAAGATAAATTTCTAATAATTTATCGCTATAAAAGTAACTAACGATTCCTCCTGCTGCGATGAATGGTCCAAAAGGAATTGGACTTCGTTTCTTTGATTGATCCCTCATTATTAGAAGTAATCCAAACATACCGCCTAAGAAGCATGAGAGCATAAATGTAATGAGCGTTAATTTCCACCCTAAAATAATTCCAAGCACACCAAATAATTTTATATCTCCCCCTCCCATTCCACCTTTACTAATGATTGAAATAAGAAGCAAGACCATGAAAGCTCCTACCGCTCCCACAACACTACTCCACCGTGAATCCAACGGAATAAAAATTCGTTCAAGTATAAAAAGAAACAAAAAGATTAGTAGAATCCGATTTGGGATCATCATAAACCTAGTATCTGATACCACGATAATCATCAGTAATGCAATGAAAGACAATGAAATAATTAATTCTTTATGAAAGCCGATTTCATGGATTGCTATTACGAATAAGAAACCTGTTACTAATTCGATTAAAATATACATCTTGGAAATTGGTAGCTTACAACTTTTACACCTCCCTCTTTGTAATAGAAAAGAAAGTACAGGTATTAACTCTGCAGCACCTAGTTTATGTGAACAATTTGGGCAAGTTGAGCCTGGTGAGATAATTGATTTACCCAATGCAACCCTTATTCCTACCACATTAAAAAAAGAACCAAACACAAGTCCTAGTAGAAAAAAAGATAGGTAGATTATGGTTATGTTTACCATCTCCTTCAAAATATATTTAAATGATGAATGAATCTCATTATAACATTCGGGGATCTTCTACCTGTTTCATAAAATGGAACATTCTATGAAATATAAAAAAAAGCAATCTACCTTTCTTAAGAAAAGTAAATTGCTCTATTATTATGTTAGTTTATTTAATTACACTACCTGAGCCCGCGAATTTTGGTTTCCAATATGAATTAGAAAGACTTACAACAGCTACTCCCTTACTTGAAGTCGCTGAAATAAAATTGTTATTTCCCATAAAAATTCCTACGTGGCTAATACCTTTTTTATATGTATTTTTGAAGAAAACTAAATCTCCAGGTACGGGTTTTTTAACAATTGAACTAACAGTATACATTGATGAAGCAGTACGAGGTAATTTTTTACCTACTTTGTTATATACATATCCAACGTATCCCGAGCAGTCAAAACCATTAGTACTTGTACCACCAAAACGATATGGTACTCCAGTATACTTTTTAGCGATTACCGTTACCTGATTTTTCTTTGAGTACGGGTTATATGTAGATGCTGCTTGTGATTTAGTCGTGAAAAATACCATGCTCAGTAAGCATACGAAAGCTATCATTAATTGCTTTTTCATCACTTTCTCCCCCTTCATTGATAATGTAAGTCTAGCAAAATACAATAATGAAAGCCATTACAGGATTGTTACAAATTGTCGAAGTGTTTGTAATACTATAAAACGATGTAAGTTTTTGCCAAAGTGTGCAACAAAAAATGACTGCCATTCGACAGTCATTTTTCAGATTGGAGAAGTGTAGCACTATGCAGGTGAGGAATGCGAACACTAAGTGAACTTTATTGATATAGTTGTGAACTTTGTTGATATATCGGCGGTTTTTGTTGATATATTAGTGATATTTGTTGATATAACGTTGGTTTTTGTTGATAAGGTGATCTGCCCCTTCTTTGAGTGCGTATTTCAACGTGGGAATTTATAGATTTTATGGAGCCTCTTTAGTTTTTATTGTTTCTCCTTCTATTTTTTGATAATTTCACTCTATTTCTTTATGATTCTCGCCCTTATTTGCAGTTATGCTGATTTAAATGCAGTTTCACCCTTTTTATTTGCACCTCCCCTGATTTAATTGCAGTTTCACGCTTTTTATTTGCACTCCCCATGATTTAATTGCAGTTTCTCATTTTTTATTTACACTCCCCATGATTTGATTGCAGTTTCACCTTTTTATTCGAACTCTCTTACCTTGCAATATTAATTAGCAAACTCATTTTTCAGCCATAAAAAAAAACTGTCATATGACAGTTTTTTAAGTCTACTCTAATTCAGCAATAGAATTATACTAATCGATAAACTCTTGCTTCAAAAGGTTTAAATTCCATTTTTTCAACTAATTTCTGATCTGTTTGATTGATGTTTGTTAAACATAATTCGCTAGTCTTGTTCGTAAGTTCTTTAGGTAATACAAATTTTTGTTTCTCTGAAGATAAGTTAGAGATTATTAAGAATGTTTCATTTTCTCCGTTACGAGTGTATGCATAAATAGGTTCATTTTTTACATCTAGGTATTCGTATGGCGCATGAACTAATGTCTTATTTTGCTTACGTAATGTAATCATCTTTTTATAGAATGATAAAATTGAGTCAGCGTCTTTTAGTTGAGTTTCAACATTGATTTCTTTAAAGTTTTCATTCGTTTTAAGCCAAGGTTTACCTGTTGTAAATCCGGCGTTTTCTTCGCTATTCCATTGCATAGGTGTACGGGAATTATCACGGCCCGTTTTCCATAGGATGTCTAAAACAGCTTGTTCTGTTGAACCATTTTCAGTCATTGAATTGTACATATTTTTTGCACTTACATCATTATAGTCGTTGATTGATTTGTAATGAACATTTGTCATTCCAATTTCTTGACCTTGGTAAATGAATGGTGTTCCTTGCATAAAGAAATACATTAATCCAATCGCTTTAGCGGAATTTTTCCAATAAGCTTCGGCATCATTTCCTAATGTGCTTACTGCTCTTGGTATGTCATGGTTTTCTATAAATAACGCATTCCAACCGAAACCGTCTAGCCCAGATTGCCATTTAGTAAGAACTTCTTTTAAGTCAGCGATTGACGTTTCAGAATCGTCAGTTTTCTTCCAAAGGTCTAAGCTTTCGAATTGGAAAATCATTTTGAACTTACCTTCTTTTTCTCCAACCCATAGGTGAGCATCTTTCGTCGTTACACCGTTTGCTTCACCAACTGTCATTATGTCATATTTATCAAAGGTTTCACGCTTTAATTCGTCTAAATATTTGTGGATTCCTTCTTGGTTCATATGCATATCAAAGCTTGCGACATATTTTTCTTCCTTGGGATTTGGCATATCGGGAAAACCTGTTCTTTTCTTAATGTGACTTATTGCATCCACACGGAAGCCGTCTATTCCTTTATCTAACCACCAGTTAATCATGTCATATATTTTTTGTCTTACTTCTTTGTTTTCCCAGTTTAAATCAGGTTGCTTTTTAGAAAATAAATGTAGGAAGTATTCCTCTGTATTTTCATCGTACTCCCATGCAGATCCACCGAAAATACTTTCCCAGTTATTTGGCTCTTTACCAGACTTATTTCCTTCTCTCCAAATATAGTAGTCTCTGTAAGGATTATCCTTAGACTTTTTAGATTCTAAGAACCAAGGATGCTCATCACTTGTGTGATTGACGACTAAATCTAAAATGAGTTTCATTCCTCTTTGATGAACGCCTTCTAATAGCTCATCAAAATCAGCCATTGTTCCGAATTCATCCATAATGTCCTGATAATCTGAGATATCATAACCATTATCATCATTTGGTGATTTATAAAATGGACAAATCCATATAACATCTATTCCTAATTCTTTTAAATAATCTAATTTTGAAATTACCCCTCTTAAGTCACCGATTCCATCACCGTTTGAATCCATGAAACTACGTGGATAAATTTGGTAGGCAACCGCTTCCTTCCACCAACTTTGATTTGTCATAATCTCTCTCCTCCAAATGCATAAAAGCGTTTTCAATATTAGTTATAATAATAAATACGATAAAAAAGATGATTACTAATTTCATTGCAATCGTTTGCACAATAATATCTTAACATTCTACTAGTTATAGTTCAATAACTGAAATCGACGCCAGCTTGCACATAATAGAAAAAAGCGGCTAGAAATTACTTAAGCCGCTCTTCGTTTACTTCTATTTATTGTTCTAATTTTTTTACATCGGTTACCTTTGCAGAAGGATGTATTTGCACATCTTCTGTATATTCCACTAGTTCAATTACACATTTTGGTCCAATTGTTACAGCATCGCCCCTTACGACACTCGCTGTCGTATAATCAATCTTTACAGCACTACCCTCGATCACGTCTGCTTTAAAATTCAACCGATTATTAAAAAGTTTACTAAAAAGCCGTGCAAATATATTGTTGTCATCGAATCGACTAATTTCAATTGTTTCTCCACCAATTTCAGGAATATAGCTAAATCCATTGTGAGGTAAATAACCAAAACCGCCATGTGTAATTTTTACGTTTTCAGCATTTAATAAACCATTCATTGATAAGTGACCTTTAGCTGTAAATACTTCACATTCAGATCCTTTTTCCGTTGAAAGCGACCCTTTTACAGTAATTACTTCTGCCTTTACTATACCTGTCGTTTTCATTGAACCTGATACATTAATACTTTTAACATTTAAGTCACCTTTTGTTTTAAAGCTTCCACTAACATTGACATCTCCACCTGAAACTTTACCATCAATCGAAGCCGAGCCACTGACACTCATTTTTTTCGCATCAACGTCACTTAAACATTTAGCGCTTCCGCTGCAATTAAAATATTCAGTTTCAACTTTTCCATTGAATTTAGCTGAGCCACTTACTTTCACTTCATGACAAAAAATATCTCCAAGTATTCGTCCGCTTCCACTAATCCTAACGTCATCATATTTGCCAGTACCAATTGTTCCTGAACCATTTATAACCGCATCTTGCCTTGATTGCACGCTCACTATAATCTCTCCTCCATTATTTATTTAACCGATTTATTTAAATAGCTTGAAAGAGCAACATTGATTAAGATCGAGTCCTTTTGATCAACAAATGTT
This sequence comes from Bacillus sp. AFS017336, assembly GCF_002555445.1. Classification (NCBI taxonomy): domain Bacteria; kingdom Bacillati; phylum Bacillota; class Bacilli; order Caryophanales; family Bacillaceae; genus Bacillus; species Bacillus sp. AFS017336. The sequence goes on along the minus strand of NZ_NUCO01000151.1, from coordinate 46,112 downwards.
TCATGTCGATTACCAATTATCCAATTGCCCATGCCAAATTTTCGAATATAAATTACAATCGCTTCATCTAATTTAATTTCTTTTTTATGTGTTTCTACTAAATTTATAAATTGTGTTGCTTCATCAATCGTTAAAGTGCCTTTGGAAAGCCAGTCGTTCACGCATAGTAATGAACTTAGTTGCACCGTACCTAAATGCTCTAACTTATTATTTGGAAAAAGTGTTTGATATATTTGTAGGACTTGTTTAGGGACTTGCTCCAAAGATAAAGTAGCATGCCCGCGATCAGAAACGATTTCTTCATTGATTGAAAACACTCTCGCAATATCATCTAATGATTGATCATCCTTCAGCTCTTTTATTTTTTCAATCCGATCCAAAATTTGCTTCTTCGGAAAAAACGTTTCCTGTCCAGTAAAGCTTGATTTTTTCATAAACCACTCTTCAGGAATGATGTTTTTTCTTTTCCATCTATAAAGCTGTCCGTACGATATGCCTGTAAGTTGTAGTAAATCTTTTTTTGAAATTAATTCTTCACTCATATGACATTCCTCCTGACACGAGTATAACAAAACAATGTTTTATTGTAAAGCATTCACATAAAACACACTTGACACTATCTTTTTTGTTTTTACAACAATATTATGCGTAACAATGTTCTAATTATAGTCTTTTTCAAAAAAAAAAATACCCAAAATCCATTAATCTGTGAATTTTGAGTAATACTTCATTTCAATTTTTACGATATTAAATATCATTTTTAAGCTCCAGTTGCTCCTGCTAAATTAAGTCGACATCTTCCTTTTCAAGAACAAGCGCCACTTGATATTCCTTTAAATCAATTGTTTTCTCATCTATAAATTTAACCCCTTCGTTTTGTAAGAGCTCCTTTTGCTTTAGTGCTCCAACTTCATCTTGGATTCCAATTTTCCCTTTTGAATTCAATACCCTATGCCATGGCAACTGATATTTTTGCGTCATTGAATGTAAGATTCTTACAATTTGTCTTGCGCCTCTAGGACTTCCTGCTAATTTGGCAACTTGACCGTAAGTCATTACTTTACCTATAGGGATATTTTTAATAATTTCAATTGCTCTACTTGTAAAAGATTCCATGTTTTCCCCTTCACGTTTTGGGCCATTTTATATTAATTTTACCACAAAATTTATTATGCCTATATTTTATTAAAATAGTGTCCAATTCTACTACGTAAGAATAATCTAGTTAGTAGATTTAAAAATATTAAGGAGGAAGATAGTGAATTGAACGCTAATTTTTTAATAGCATTGAGAGAAGGTCTTGAGGTTTCTTTAGTGATTGGATTTTTACTCATTACTTTAATACAGAGTAAAAAGAATCATTTAATCAAGTCGGTTATTTACGGTACACTTTTAGGAGTAGTCGTTAGTATTTTCGCTGGATTTTTCTTATTTTCAACATTCGGTGATCTAAATGCAAATATTGAACATACTATTGAGGGCGTAATACAATTAATTGCAGCGTTATTAATTTTTTACTTTATCTACTGGTTAAGTGGTCAAAGTAGCATTAATATTTCAGAAAAGATGAAATCAGAAGTTAAAATTAAAGATAATAATTTATCATTATTTTTAATGGCGAGTGTATTTGTAATACGTGAGGGCTTAGAGCTAGTTTTATTTGTTTTATCAAATGCTCAAACAATCGAGTTTGTTGGAATGATTGCAATTCTACTAGGTATTCTCTCAGCAATCCTAATCGCATATTTATTTATCAAAACTACAATCAATTTAAATATTAAAGTCATTTTTACTTTACTAGGTATTCTATTAATTTTCTTTGGAGGAAAAGTATTTACTGAAGGAGTTTTCTCATTTGTAGATGCTTCATCATTAGTTGAACAAATTGTCTATTATGCTTTTGTCGTCATTTCACTATTTGTTTTATTTAAAAACAACATTTTATCATTCTTCAAGAAATAAAGATTACCTGAACATAATAACGAAAACCCACAGGGTGTAAAATACCTTGTGGGTTTTACTGTTATTTCAACAATTGCAACCATACTTAAATTATTAGTTTCCTTACTATCACTTTTCTGTATAGTTTTTCACATTCATACTATAATACTTTTATAAGATATTGAAAGGACGGTTGGAATGAAAATTACAATTACTGATGACGCAATAAAATGGTTCCAAGATGAGATGAATGTGAAAGAAGGAGATACAGTTCGTTTTTTCGCAAGATATGGTGGAAATAGTACAATACATAAAGGTTATTCATTAGGTGTAACAAAGGAACAACCAGTTAATATTGGAGAATCTATTACGATTAATAATGTTGTTTATTTTATTAATGAGACTGATTTATGGTATTTCAAAGACTATAATTTGAATGTAATTATAGACGAGCAAAAAGAATTACATTTTAGTTACGAGCCTAAATAAAAAAAGAGCTTAGGTAGCACCTAAGCTCTTTTTCATGTCGCTGAAAATGCACTCATCAATCTATGAGCAATATTTTTTAATGTAAAGAAAGCTGTATGNNNNTCTCCCATAGGAGTCGAGTATCCTTTCATTCCAATCAACTTCTCCTAATAAAAAAGCATACGATTAAAAACTTAATTGATATCCTTTTCTACAAGAAAAATAGATAATAATTACTCAGCTTCGTTAATCTCAATAGATAGTCATAAACTAATAATTTGAATTAGTTCTTCAAACGATCAGCATCTCAATACTTTTATATTCTGAAAAAAATAAAAGCAATTACTAAAATTAGTTGATACTTCATAAATAAACGATTACTAAAAACCATTAATAACATCATCAAATATTTCACTTAGTGTACGTTTATATATATCAACACTCTAAAAAAATGAACTTAGGTAACACCTATCCCATTTTCTGTTTCAATTGAAAAGAGTGCCTCACAATTTGTGAGACACTCTTTTTTTGTTTATTCTTCTATTTTTTTCTTTTTACTTACTAATTTGTAGATAACTGGAATGATGATTAATGTTAAGAATGTTGAAGTTGTTAAACCACCGATTACAGTTACTGCTAGACCTTTCGAAATTAAACCAGATGTTGAATTTGAAAGTGCCATTGGAACTAATGCAAGGATTGTTGCTAATGCTGTCATTAGGATTGGGCGTAATCTTGTTTTTGAAGCTTCGATTAATGCGTCAGTTACTTCTAATCCTTTTTTACGGTTGTGCTCAACACGGTCTAATAATACAACTGCGTTTGTTACAACGATACCAATCAACATTAATAATCCGATCATTGCACTCATTGATAGTGTTTGCTTTCCGATATAAAGTGCTAAGAAAGCTCCTACTGGTACGAAGATTAATGACGATAAAATGACAAACGGTGTTCTTAAGCCGCCAAATGTCATGCTCATGATTAGGAATACTAATCCAACAGCAACTACCATTGCTATACCAAGACTGCTGAATCCATCTGTAATCATATCTAAACCGCCGCCAATTTTCATATCGACACTATTAGGAAGATCAATTTTCTTTAATTGTTTTGTTACGTCTTTTGTAATTGCTGCAGTGTCTTTACCTTTTACTTCAGCACTTACTGATGCATACATTTTTCCATCATCATGGTTGATTGAAACCGGTGCATCCTTTTGAGAAATTGTTACATAGTCTTTTATTGCTTTTGGACCTGTAGCAGTCATAATTTTGATGTTTTCAAGGTCTTCTTTTGTACTTGCTTTATCTTTATAACCAACAGTTAGTTTATTTGTTTCTCCGTTTAAATCATAATCGCCGATTTCAACGTCGTTAATTTTTTCGTTAATTGCTCCCATTACTTGGAACATTGAAATATTTTCATCACGTGCTTTATCGTTTAATGTTATTTCTAATTTTGGTTGTACATCTTTTAAATTATTCGTAACATTTTTTAAACGATCATCACTATTTAATTCTTTCTCAATTTTTGATGCTGCATCTTTTAACTCAGTAAAGTTAGCAGAGTATAGATTTACATCAATATTGTTTCCTGTTGGAGGACCATTTTGAGAAAGTTCTTTTGCTACAATTGTTGTACCTTTAACTTTCGCATCAACAATAGAAGGAACTTCTTTTGTGATTTTTGAAAGTTCTTTATCCATATTCTTTCCATTTTTTAGATTAACTTGGAAGACCGCTTTATTTTTACCGCCATCCATATTCATCATAAAATCACGTTTACCACCGACAGTAGCTTGTACACTATCAATTAAGTCAGAATCCGCAAAGTATTTTTCGATTTCCTTGGCAACTAAATTAGATTGTGCAACTGTACTATTTGATGGAAGAGTAGCTGTAACTTGAAGAGTTTTATTTACACTTCCAGGTAAGAATGAGAATCCTAATAAAGGAATCATCGATAATGAACCTGCTAATAAAACGATTGATAATAAAAGAACAATCCATTTACGTTTTAATGCAGAACGAAGAATTTTTTCGTATCTTCTCATAAAACGTGTATCATTACTATGTTCTTTTAATGGTTTAGATAAGAATTTTGCTCCTAAAGTCGGAATTAGAATAATCGCAACGATTAAAGAAGTTAATATTGAAACTACTACTGAAATCGCAAACGGTCTAAAGAATTCTCCAATAATTCCACTTACAAATGCTAACGGTAAAAATACTACTACTGTTGCAAATGTAGAAGAGGCAATCGCTCCGATAACTTCTTTTGTTGCAAATAGAGCCAATTCTTTTCTCTTAAATTGATTAGCTTTTTGTTGCTTCCATCTGTATATATTTTCAATTACAACGATACTATCATCAACGATACGTCCAATTGCAACAACTAGACCACCTAAAGTCATGATATTCAATGTATAGCCTAATGAGTTTAATACTGAGATCGTTGCAAAGATTGAGATTGGTAAAGATAAAATTGAAATTAAAGTCGCTCTAATATTTCTTAAGAATAACAGAATAACAACGACTGTAAATAAAGCTCCAAGTAGACCTTCTTTAATTAAAGAACTAACGGATTTTTCAATTTCTTTCCCGTTATCCATAATTACATGTGTTTCTACATTATTATCCTTCTTAAATGATTTAATTTCTTTCTTAACAGCTGTTGCAACGTCTGCTGTATTTGAATCTTGTGTTTGAGATACTGATAAAATATAACTTTCTTTTCCGTTATATCTTGAAATTTGATCTTGAACCGAAACTACTTTTACATCTGCAATATCAGCAACTGTAACATTTTTTGGCACTAAGTTTTGAGCTTGTCCTGCACCTCTACCTAATTGTGCACTACCGGCCGTAGCTCCCATTTGTGCACTTTGGCTAGCAGCACTAGATAAAACTGTTTTTTTGATTTGATCGATTGAGTTTAACGTACCTTTCATTCGAACAGATACAGTTTTGCCATTATTTTCAACAGAACCTAGTGGTACTGCATAATCAAGGCCTTGAATTGCAGTTTTAATTGTATCTAATGAGATTCCTTTTTCTTCTGCTTTTTTGTTATCTACAACGATTTGAATTTCTTCTTCTTTTGTTCCTTGAAGACTAACATCACTAACACCAGTTATTTTTTTAATTTGAGGTAGTAAATCATTTTCGATTGATTGCTGTAAATTTTTAGCTTGACCATTATTTGCAATCGCTACTTGATAAATTGGAGCAGAGTCCATCGCAATTCGTTGAACTGTTGCTTCAGCTTTGTCAGGTAATTTCGTTTTGTTGATTACGTTATCTACATCTTTTTCAATTTTATCCATATCCGTTCCAAAAGGATAAATTAAAAAGATTGAAGCCATATTTTCACTTGAAGTACTAGTTAACTGATCATAGTTTTCAAGCTTCATTAAACCAGATTCGATTGGCTTTGTGACCTCTGACTCTATATCCTCAGATGATGCACCAGGATATACTACCTGAACTGCAACTGCTGGGAATGAAACATCTGGAAATGTTTCAATTTGTATTTTTTGGGCTGAATAAATTCCACCAACTAATACAAGAACACTTAATATAATCACTGAGATGGTATTCTTTAAACTTAATTTTGTTAAGCCTGCAAACATATTGTATTTATTTCTCCTTCCATTAGTTACATTTCTAATACTTGATTATTTTATCAAAACTATATGAACAGAATATGAACAATTAGGAACATAATATGAACTTTTTAAGTTTCCAAGTTCTTAGGCAAGATGATCGTAAAGCTTGTTCCTTTTCCAACATCACTTTCCACTTCAATTTTCCCACGGTGCATTTCAACAATTTTTTGTACAATTGAAAGACCAAGCCCGGTTCCTTTTTTATTTCTAGAACGGTCTGCTTGATAAAAGCGTTCAAAAATACGCTCCATATCTTCCTTACTGATTCCTAGTCCACTATCACTAATGATGACTTTAATTATTTGATCCATTTCCAAAATATCTACTTTAATGTACCCAGCAATACTCGAGAATTTAATCCCGTTTTGTAATAAATTAATCCATACTTGTTCAAGTAGTAAGCGGTCAGCTACTATTTCAGTTTTTGGTAAATTTAAAACTAATTGAAGTTTTTTACTTTCCCAATGCGGCTCTAATGCTAAAATAATTTTTCGAATTTGTTCATCTAATTTATATGTCGTGGGCAAGAATGGATGTTGCTCAGAGTCTAAGGAAGCTAACTTCAATAGTCTTTCACTCATAATAGAAAGACGCTCACTTTCAGTCTCTATTATAGTTAAATAATGCTCTCTTTTTTCTTCAGTTAATTGCTTGTTCCTCAATACCTTTGCAAATCCTTTGATGGATGTTAAAGGTGATTGAATTTCATGAGAAACATTGGAAACAAATTCACTTCTCATCTCTTCTAAATTATTTAATTTATTCGTCATCAAATTAAAGTTGGAAGCAAGTAAACCAATTTCATCCTTCCGCTTAATTTTTACTTGAACGTCATAATTACCGTTCGCCAATTCTTTCGTAGCTCGAATTAGCTCTTTTACAGGCTTTATTAATAACTTAGCAACAAATAAAAATGTGATTGAGCCAATTATTAAAGTTGTAAGTAAACTAAAAAATAAAACCCGACGCATTTTAAAGAATCCTCGATCAATATTTGGCTGAATAAATAAAGCATATTTATGCCCATCTTTTTCAAAAGGTAGAGCTATTAGATAAGGATTACTTTCTTTCTGTACATTTTTTTGGTTTAGCACTTTTAATATTTGGTCTTTTTTAATGCTCTTCTTTTTTTGTACTGTATTTTTCAAAACAATTTTACCCGACTCATTATAAAGCGTAATATAAAAGTTTTTACTAAGAATCTGTAAGGTCGCTTCTACTCCATTTTGATTATTTGGCTTAGAGTAAGTGGTAATAAAATTTTCTCCAACATCTATTAAATCACTTTGCACTTCTGTTTCAACATGTTTAATAAAGTATTTTGATGCGATAAAAAAAGTTATGACTAAACTCAGTAAAATGACTGATATGAAAATTAAGACGAGTCTTGTATACATACTTTTCATGTATTATTTTCCTCTAGCTTATAGCCTAATCCTCTGATTGTAACGATTTCAACAGTAGCCTTTAACTCTCTAAGACGTTCTCTTACTCTTTTAATATGTACGTCAACTGTCCGCTCATCACCCTCATAATCAAGGCCCCAAATTTGTTCAATTAAGTCGTTTCTCGTAAAAATTCTGCCAGATTGACTAGCAAGCTTAAACAGTAACTCAAATTCCTTTAAAGGGAGTGTAATCGATTGCTCATTAACAGCAATTTCATATTTTATTTGATTAATCGCTAAATTTCCTAAAAGGATATTTTTATCAGAAATTAATTGAAACCTTCTTAAAAGAGCTTTAACACGAGCAACAATTTCTAACGGATCAAACGGCTTCACCACATAATCATCTACCCCAAGATCAAAGCCTTTAAGTTTATCCTGTGACTCACCTTTAGCAGTAACCATTAAAATCGGAATATCATAAAACTTTTTAATTTCTTTTGTAAGTTCATATCCATCTATTTCAGGCATCATCACATCAACTACTGCGATTTGAATACTGTTTTTTTCTAAAAGCATTAATGCTTTTTCTCCGTTTTCAGCCTCAATTACTGAATAACCTTCAGCATTTAAAAAAATAGAAATCAACTCTCGAATATTTGCGTCATCATCAACGACTAAAACTTTAACATGATTCAAAAAAGCCACCTTCTTACATTAACAATTAATTATATTCCTATTATATAAATTCATTATGAACTAAATATGAATTATGAAACCAAAACTTAAAATGATTAAGAATACTCGCCGATCGGTCTACTTTGTATTTTAATGCGTAAAAAAGAGAGTGGTCTGATTGACCACCCTCCTATAGAAGGTTATAAATATCAATTTAATTATTTAAACTCGGTATTCCCTACTACTTTACCAGCTTTTCGTTCTCTTGCTATTCTAATCCTATTAGCTCTTTTCTTACTATACTCACTATTACCAGAATCTTTACGAGTAAAATAAACTGCCGTTAACATTGTTATAATAAGAATTCCGCCAAACACGTACATATCTAACACTTCATTTCCCCCGTTTTATAAATTATTTTTTCAAAAAATGGATGCAAAAAGACACTGGAAGAATCTCCAGTGCCTAAAAATACATCCACGTGGAAACCTTCTCCTTACACGCCTACGAGGTTAGCTGTCGGATTCGGACCTAAAAAGTAGCCCTACCTAAAAAGGATTCACCCCAAAGTGCAATTGCACAAAAATCGGTTCCCCCGCTTCAATGTTGAAAAACCATTCCGATAAAATAGTAAAGAAGGTCTTCAACAGAACTCAGCGATCAACGGTCATTTATTTATATATATTACTTAAATTACAATTCAACTACTAAATTGTATACTATTTTGTTACATTTTGAAACTCTAAAGCTTTGATAAAGGGAAAAGGTAAGTGAAATACGTTAAAAAAATGGAAGAATCCAGCTCAATTGGAACTAATTAGGACGATTTTTAAAAATTTTTTTAATTTATTCTTCTATTTCCTAGTTGCCACATTGAAGGTCTCAAGATGAGAAATACGGTAATCCTTAAAACCGATCTCACCCTATAAAAAGCGAGTCCATATAGTGAAAATCAATGTACTTCTTAGTCAGAATTTAAGTCGCAAAACCAATCTTAAAGTTAAAATCTAGTTAACTTTTTTTCTTCAAAATAATAAGTTATTAAATTTTCTACTTCTTGTTCATATTCTTCTTGTTAAATAGTGGAATAATATGGAATACTAAAGCTAAGTATTAATATTTATTTTGTTTAATTATAACTTCAGGAGTGTCTTATGAATAAGATTCGGATTAGTAAAGTAGGTTTGTTTAAACTATTTTTCATTTCAATATTACTAGTTACATTCATCTTTGTTGGAAAAAGCGTACTTTTAAATTTCGACTTTCAAATGTTCTTTAACTATATGGAGTCTCTTACATTAATACAATATTTTCTAATTTTTGCATTAGGTATTATTGCTGTTTCTCCAATGTTTTTATATGATTTCGTCCTTGTTAGACTATTAAAATTAGATTTCAGTTTTCGTAAAATTTTAATGGTAGCTTGGCTTGCAAACACTTCCTCTAACTTAATTGGACTCGGTGGAGTGGCTGGTACTACTATTCGAACTCTTTTTTATCGACAAGAGCGCACTGGACCAGAAATTGTTAAAGCGGTAAGTAGTGTAACAATCTTCTTACTTTCTGGATTATCGATATTGAGTTTAGTTTTATTTACAGGAATCTTTGATTTATCATTTTTAAATGAATATAAGTACTTATATGTCGCAATCGTCATTGCCATTTGTTATTTCCCGGTAATGTTTTTAGTAGTTTATATGAAGCGAAATTTTTTCTCGGAAAATTTTTCCGCAAAATATATGATCTCATTGGTTACCATTTCCTTATGTGAATGGTCCTTTATATTTTTATTTATTTACTTTATTTGTTTATTTTTAAATATTGATATTTCGATTATCGAAGTTTTGCCCGTTTTTTTAGTGGCCTCTGTAGCAGCACTGTTAAGTATGATCCCTGGAGGATTAGGTTCATTTGATTTTATTTTTCTATTAGGTTTCACTTATTTTGGGATTGATAAAGAAACAACACTACTAGTTTTATTAATCTATCGTTTCAGTTATTTCTTCTTCCCATTTGCTTGTGGTATTGTTTTAGCACTTAAACTATTATGGAACAAAATCAATCAATCATTTAATGATATTCCAAACCAAATATCAACCTATTTGGGCCATAAGATTTTAACGATTTTAATTTTTTTGTCTGGAGTAATTCTCTTAGTTTCCGCAGCTGTGCCAAGCATGCTTTTAAGAATTAGTCTTTTAAATTTAATTTTACCGTCTACAATTATTAATCTTTCTCATTTGATTTCGGTCACAGCAGGCTTTACATTATTAGGGCTCTCGCGAGGAATTGATTATAAAGTGAAAAGAGCATGGTATATTACTTTATTCATGCTAATTGTTGGAGCAATTACAACTTATTCAAAAGGATTAGATTATGAAGAAGCACTTTTTGTACTAGCAGTAGCATTTATATTATTTGCTTCAAAGAAACAATTTTATAGAGAAAGCTTCGTTTTAACTTGGGGAAAGCTGATCGTTGATAATTTTATCTTGTTTTTCTTTTTAGGGAGCTATTTACTAATTGCTTATATTAATCTTCCACATACAAATGTGCGAATCCCTGCCAAATATTTGCCTTATATTCTTGTCAATTCGAGGGATATCGTAATAAGTGCAGTGCTCGGTTTTGTAGCGGCTTTTCTATTTTTTTATATCGCTTTTTTCAAAGTTAAAAGAAAAGAATTTAATTTTATAGGCACAAAAAATGAAGAAGAAAAAATAAGAGACCATTTAAATACATATGGTGGAACTGAACTTTCCCACTTAGTTTTTTTACATGACAAATATTTATTTTGGGCTCAAGATGAAACAGTATTATTTATTTTCCAACCATATGCAGACAAATTAGTTATTTTAGGTGACCCAATTGGGGAAAAGTCCCGTATCTATCCTGCAATTGAAGAATTATTAAATTATGCTGATCAATTTGGATATACTCTCGTCTTCTATCAAGTAAACTCAAATTCTTTAGCGTACTTACATGAAAATGGATTTGATTTCTTTAAACTTGGTGAAGAAGGGTTTACGGATATTTCATCGTTCTCTTTATCTGGAAAACGTAATAAAGGTATTCGCGCCCTTTATAATAAGTTTGAACGGGAAGAATATAGTTTTGAAATGATTGAACCTCCGTTCTCAAATGAGTTCTTTTCAGATTTAAAGGGTTTATCTACTGAGTGGCTAAAAGGTAGAAAAGAAAAAGGTTTTTCACTTGGCTATTTTGATGAGGATTACATCAAACTTGCACCTGTAGCTGTCATTAAGAATAATGAAAATAAGATGATTGCTTTCGCGTCTATTATGCCTAACTATAATGACCATACAATTTCGATTGATTTAATGCGCCATAAAATAGATGCACCAAAGGGAATTATGGATTATATGTTTATTAATTTAATTGAGTCGTTTAGATCGAAAGATTTTCACTACTTTAATATCGGCATGACACCTTTAGCAAATGTTGGACTTTCTAAATATTCATTTGCTAGTGAAAAAATTGCAGCACAGATTTATGAATATGGACAGTTCTTGTATCATTTTCAAGGTTTAAGAAGCTTTAAAGAAAAATACGTAGATTCTTGGACACCGAAGTTTTTGGCATATCATAAAAAAACTTCTTTACCGATTACGATGTTACAAATTACTTCATTAATTTCTAAAACTCGAAAACCGTAAATTTGAAGTCAGTTAATGTACTTAACACATTAACTGACTTTTTTAGTGCGAAAAAACTTATCAATTTTTCAATGTAAAAAAAGTGGTATGATGTTGATTTCCACTACAGGATTCTCGCTTTCCATGGGGCGAGACCTGAGCCTCCTCGGCGTTGCCTGTGGGGTCTCAGCCTTCCTGCTTATCCCATAGGAGTCGAGCCTCCTTCCGTTCCAATCAACTTCTTCTAATAAACAAAGCATACAATTAAGAACATAATTGGTATCCTATACTAAGAGAAAAATAGAAATTAATTACTCAGCATCTTTGCTAATCTCAATATATAAACTAATAATTTGAATTTTGTTCTTCAAACGATTAGCCTCTCAATATTTTTATATTCTAAATAAGATAAATGTACTTACTGAAATTTGATGGTATACATACAAATTATCATTTAGAAGCATTAATAAAACTCCTGAAGATCATTACTTTTCCATCTAGTATATTGCTTAATGACGTTTTAATTATTGACAATACAATCTTTTAACACTTTGATGTCAATAAATGCATTTAACACGTTTACCGCCTATTTAGTCCAAAAAAAATCATTATTCCATTCTTATTCTTAAATTTCTAATGAAAATTTAAATATTGGTAAAAAATAATAAGTATTATCACTTGCAAAATTATTTCACTTGAATTATGATTGTGTCACATTAAATTGTGCACAACTAATATATAAGGATGTTGATTAAATGGATAATGAAAATAAACTTTTGCTTGAAAATCAGTTATGTTTTTCAATTTATGCTTGCTCACGGGAAATTACGAAATTATATCGGCCAATACTGGACGAAATTGGAATTACTTACCCGCAATATCTCGCATTACTTTCTCTTTGGGAAAAGGATCAGCAAACAGTGAAAGAGCTTGGTGAGACACTATTTTTAGATTCAGGTACTCTCACTCCAATGCTAAAACGGATGGAATCTGCTGGATTAATTTATCGCAAGCGAAATGCAAGTGATGAAAGAAAAGTTTTTATTACGCTAACTGAAGAGGGTAAAAATTTAAAAGAAAAAGCATATTGTATACCTGAAAAATTTTCTCAGGAAAGTAATACTACTCGTGAGGAACTTTTAATTTTATTTAATCAAACAAAAGCTCTATTGAAGAAAATTCAATCTGCAAATGAGTTAAAAAAATAAATAAATCATATTAAGGAGAAATTCACAATGGAAAAAATATATACTGCTAAAGCAACTGCAACAGGTGGACGTGACGGAAGAGTAATTTCATCAGATGATTTTATTAATTTATCACTTAAACCACCAGTAGAATTAGGTGGACCTGGTGGTGCAACAAATCCTGAACAACTTTTCGCAGCTGGTTATTCAGCTTGCTTCGATAGCGCCTTAAACTTAGTAGCTCGTCAGAAAAGTATTAAATTAGAAGCTACATCTGTAACGGCAAACGTAACAATTGGTAAAGATCCCGCTGACGGAGGGTTTAAATTAGCTGCTCAACTTGATGTAAAAGTGCAAGGAGTACCAACAGAAGTAGCTGTAGAACTAGTAAAGGCAGCACACGGTGTATGCCCATACTCTAAAGCGACTAGAGGAAACATGGACGTTCAATTGAGAGTTATTGGATAAGAGTTAAAGGTAAAGGTAAAAAAGGGAATAGGCTAAGAATTAATCTATTCCCTTCTTCTACCCCTCTAATATCGTTTCGTATTTTAATGAGTCGTCTTTTGTAAAGAACTTTCGATAAGATAGAAGTGTTGAGGAAAATACGCTTATTGCAATTGCTCCGATTAAGATGCATTCAATTAATAATTGATATTTAATTGCATATAAGGGACTAATTCCAGCAAATATCATACCAGTCATTGAACCTGGCAATGTAACGATTCCAACTGTTTTAGCACGATCAATTGATGGAATTAATGCTGCTTTAATTGAATTTTTTATGACATGATTTGATGCTTGCTTGGTTGTTGCACCTAAGCATAGTGCAGCTTCAATTTGATTTTTATTCGCTTGAATTTCAGCTCTCAGTCTAGTTAGTGCTAAACTATTTGCATTCATTGATGTACTAATAATCATACTTGAAATTGGAATAACATATTGAGCTTTTAACGAGATTTTATTTGCTACCAGTACGATTCCTAAAGAAATCATAACGCCTAGAAAAATACTAATAAATGAAATAAAGAATGCTCCTTCAATATGATGCGACCGTTTACTTGAAGTATGAGCACCAAATAAAATCATACAAAATAAAATAATGATGACAATGAAAAAATGTTCAATTTTAAGGATGTATTCAAGTACATAACCCATGATCATTAATTGAATTACTGTCCTAACAGAAGAAACACCAATATCTTTTTCAACGCCAAGCTTTTGATAATAAGATAATGCAATCGCAATAATAATTAATAGAAATGTTAGCGATACACCTGTGATATGCAAATTACCTTCCATCATTTCACCCTCTTTAAGCAATAGTGGAAAGAAAACTCTTTCCTAATTCAGTGCTTGGATTCTTAAAAAATTCATTAACTGGACTCACTTCTACTAATTTACCATCAATTAATAGCCCTACTCGATCTGCAATTTGTTGAACTAAATCCATATTATGTGTGACAAGGATAATGGACATATTTTCATCTACTTTTAAGTTTACTAGAAGATCCTGAATATGTAGGGTAGATTGTGGATCTAAAGCTGAAGTAATTTCATCACATAATAATATGTTTGGTTTCATTGCCAGTGCTCTTGCGATTGATACTCTTTGCTGTTGACCAATCGATAGAGATAAAGAATTTCGATTAAATAAATCAGCTTCTAGTCCAACTTTTTCTAATAAAGATTTAGCAACTGAAACGGAATCATTCTTACTATAGCTACCATTTAATTTTAGCCCATACAAAATATTATCCTCTACGGTTCCTTCAAATAGAGATGGAGTTTGTAAGATCATGACCGCACTTTTTCGTAGATTTTGAGGCGTCATTTTATGAATTGATTGCCCATCTAAATAGATTTCACCTTTACTAATCGTCTGTAGTCGATTTAGTGCACGAAGTAAAGTCGATTTTCCAGCTCCTGAAGTTCCTATTAAACAAAAAATTTCGCCTTTTTTAGCCACAAAACTGATATTTTTAAGGATTGAACTACCGTTAATGTCTACGCATACTTCGTTTATTGATAATGTCATTTTAACCTCACTTCCTACTAAGCCTTAAAAACTAAGGTGCCCTTAATAGGACACCTTTTTAGTAAATAATTAGATTATTTTTCTTCCGCGGCCGTGTGGTATGCAAAGTGGTGTTCCAAACAATGGGTCCTTTACAATGTCACAGTTCATACAAAAAACATCGCAGATTAAATCTTGGTTTATGATTTTCTCTGGGTCCCCTTCTGCATAAACTTCTCCGCCTGAAATAGCAACTACATTATGTGCATAACGACAAGCTAAATTTATATCATGTAGTACCATAACAATTGTACGTTGCTCTTTTTCATTTAATTCATAAAGTAAGTCTAAAATTTCAATTTGATGTGTTAAATCTAAATAGGTTGTTGGCTCATCTAGTAAAATCGTATCTGTATCTTGAGCCAAAGTCATTGCAATCCAAGCACGTTGGCGTTGCCCTCCAGATAGCGAATCTACTAATTGATCTTTCAAATCGTACATATTTGTTATTTTTAAAGCATTATTTACTTTTTCTTCATCTTCTTTTGACCACTGTTTTAACCAAGTTTGATACGGGTATCTCCCTTGCTTCACTAATTGAAATACTGTTAAACCTTCAGGTGCAACGGGACTTTGTGGTAGGATAGAAAGATTTCGAGCAATTTCCTTTGTGGGCCTTTTACTTATTTCTTTTCCATCAAGTAAAATCGTTCCACTTTTTGGTTGTAGTAATCTTGCAAGTGATCGAAGTAAAGTTGATTTTCCGCAACCATTTGCTCCAATTAAAACTGTAATTTTCCCTTTTGGAACTTGAAAGTTTAATTCATTTATTATTGTCCTGTCATCATACGATAACGTTAATTTTTCAGTTTCTATTGCGCTCGTTGACATCTTATCACCTTTTTCCAGTCTTAAATAATAAATAGATAAAATATGGTGCGCCAATTACGGCAGTAAAAACACCAGCAGGTATTTGAATCGGGCTAAACGCCGTTCTTCCGATTGTATCAGCCGCCAATACCATAATTGCCCCAATGATTCCTGATAAAGGAATTAATGCACCGTAAGAAGCACCAACTAATTTGCGAGCAATATGCGGCGCAATTAATCCAACAAATGCGATTGCTCCTGCAAATGCAACCGCACCTGCTACTAATGCTGTACTAATAAATAATAAAATTAAACGATTCTTTTCTACTTGAACTCCTAAACTTGTTGAAACATCGTCTCCAAGTTGTTGTGTATTTATATGTCTAATAAATATTAAAGCTAGGACTATAAAAATGAATGTCCAGACTGTTAAGATTTTAACTTGTTCCCAGTTTGCTCCGTATACGCTCCCTGTTAACCACATGTTTGCTTCAGTCGCTCTAAAAATTGGTCCGATAATCATAAAGAATGAAGTTGTTGCTTGAGCTAATGCTGAAAATCCAACGCCAACCAAAACTAATCTTAATGGCCTTAACTCCCCATTCTTATAAGCAAAACCATAGACAAATAGTAAACTGATAATGGCACCAATAAATGCTGCTAAAGGTAACCATTTTATGCTTACTGTTAATTGATTCGTACGGTCATTACTAAAAATCGCTAAAAATAAAACAACGGCAGCTCCTGCCCCTCCAGTAATCCCTAGAATATCTGGAGAAGCAAGTGGATTTCTTACTAAGCCTTGAAGAATAGCTCCTGCAATAGCTAAAGATATTCCAGCAAAAATGGCAATAATTATTCGAGGCATTCGAAACGCTTGAATGAATAATTCATCTATTTTTTCACCTTCACCAAAAATAACAGATAATACTTTTGGAATTGAGATGTATCGGTCTCCTAATGTTAAACTCACTACAAATGAACTGATCAGTAAAATGAGTGCAATCGTTAAAACGAAAATTGAACGTTTATTAAATAGTAATGAAAAATACTTGTTTCGTATTTTGAGCATGTTCATTTTACTGTACCGCCTTTTCTTGCTAAGTAAATAAAAAATGGTGCACCGATTACTGCGGTCATAATTCCAACTGGAGTCTCTTCTGGCATTAATATATAACGAGAAGCTACGTCTGCTAATAGTAATAAAATTGCCCCGAAAATACCGCAAAATGGAATCATCCATCGGTAATCATTTTTAACGAACATTCTAACTATTTGTGGAACAATTATTCCGACCAAACCTATTGGTCCGGAAATACTGACAGCGCCACCTGCTAGTATAATAACTAATACTACTAATGTAACTTTTAAGAGAGCTGTATTTTGACCTAAAGCTTTCGATACATCGTCTCCAAGCATGAATGTGTTAATTTTCCCACCAATTGCAAGTGAAATAACCCAAGCGATCACAATATAAGGTAACACCATATGTAAAGAATCGAGTGAACGACCTTGAACTGAGCCTGCTAACCAAAAAAGGACTTGCTCTAATGCTACTTCATTTGTTACTAGTAAGCCTTGGGTAATCGAGCTAAACATAGCGGCAATTGAAACCCCAGCTAAAGTAATCTTTATTGGAGTCGCACCATCTTTTCCTAAAGAACTTAATCCAAATACGAATACTGCTGAAATTGTAGCGCCTAAAAATGCTAGCCAAATAGTAGCATTAGGTGACTGTAAATGAAAAAATGTAATACTAAGAACGATCAACATTGAAGCACCAGCATTTATCCCTAAAACGCTCGGTGATGCTAAAGGATTCTTTGTTAAAACTTGCATAAATAAACCAGCAATCGCTAAGCTTGCGCCTACTATCGATGCAATGATTGCTCTTGGAATACGAACATTTTGAATAACTAAATGTTCATTAGATCCATTAAATTGTGTAAATGAATGAACTAAGCTTGAAAAACTAGTATTTGTGTATCCTAGTAAAATACTAGAAAAAAAACAAATGACTAATAATAAAACACAAGCGATAAGTACGATAATTCTTGATCTTGGGTGAATAAGCATTATTATTTCTCCTAATATTCTATTCTCTTTTTTTAGTCTAAATGATATGAATTATCAAGTCAATGAGAATGATAATCAATTTCTTGTTGACTTCTAATTAAATCTTAATCTATAATACATGTTGTCGAGAGAAATGATAATCATTATCAATATAAGGGGAGAGTAAAGAAATGAGAAAACTAAAATTTTCTTCATTAATTGCACTATTTATTGCAGCAATTATGGTATTAGGTGCTTGTGGCACTAAAAAATCAGATGAAACTTCTGGTAAAGAAAGTAAAAATACAATTACAATTCAACACGCTATGGGAACAACTAAAGTTCCAGCGAATCCAAAACGTGTTGTTATTTTAACAAATGAAGGAACTGAAGCTTTACTTGCTTTAGGAGTTAAACCAGTAGGTGCTGTTCAATCATGGACAGGAAACCCATGGTATGATCACATCGCTAAAGACATGGATGGTGTGCAAGTTGTAGGTTTAGAAAGTGAAGTTAACCTTGAGAAAATCGCTGATTTAAAACCAGACTTAATTATCGGTAATAAAATGCGTCAAGAAAAAGTATATGAGCAATTAAGTGCGATTGCACCAACAGTATTCGCTGAAACACTACGTGGAGACTGGCAAGAGAATTTCAAATTTTATGCTAAAGTTTTAAATAAAGAAGAACAAGGAAATACAGTATTAGCTGATTATACAAAACGTGTAGATGATCTAAAAGCTAAATTAGGCGATAAATTAAATCAAAAAATTTCAATGGTACGTTTCATGGGTGCTGATGTTCGAATCTATCACCAAGATACTTTCTCAGGTGTAATTCTTAAACAATTAGGTTTCCAACGTCCAGAAGAACAAAATGCACCTGATTTTGCTGAGCAAGGCGTTACAAAAGAAAGAATTCCAGCAATGGACGGAGATTACATATTCTACTTCACATATGATAACGGAAAAGAATCTGGCTCTGCTCTTGAAAAACAATTTACAGAAGATCCATTATTCAAAAAGTTAAATGCTTATAAAAATGGACATGTTATTAAAGTAAGTGATGTTATTTGGAACACTGCAGGTGGAATCAAAGCTGCTTACTTAATGTTAGATGACATTGAAAAAACTTTTACTAAATAATTAAAACTAAAAAAGGTTTACCTTNNAAGGTAAACCTTTTTTAGTTCAGGGAGAAGAAATAACTTAAATTTATTTCGCTGCCCCTGACTTCAACTTAAATTTCGAGAAATATTGTTGAAATAAGTCTGTCTAGAAGAAAAATAGGGGGTATGTAGGCGACGTTTTTCAATTAGCCTTGATTTTATGAATTCCATTTATCGATATTTAGTAGATTTCTTCACTTTTTTTTATCGGTTTAGAATGAAATAGAGCAAATTTATTATATTTAATTTCTATACAGCTACTTTTGAACAATTATTTAGCAGAGATACCCTAACTGGTATCGGTATTATCCTATCTAATATGGGAATCTAAGAAATTTAATTGCAGTTTCACTAATTTTATTTGCAGTTTTGTCCATTTTAATTGCAGATTCTCCATTTTTATTTGCAGTTCGTACTTTATTTGCAGTTTCAGAAATCTTATTTGCACTTTTCACAGTTTTATTTGCAGTCTCAGAAACCTTATTGCACTCTGACTTTTATTTCACCTATTCTTCAATGCTCACTTTTGTGGCACCCTCTTTTTTAATTCAGTATCTCTAGCTTCCTACACTTTCCGCCTCTAACATAAGTATCATATGCTCTTGGTCCCAATATTCATTGTCCAACTTCAAACTATTAGGTGTTTTAGCAAATGTTTTAAATCCTAGTTTTTCATACAGATTTTTTGCTGTTTCGTTTCCTTCAATGATATTTAATGTAAGTTGTTCAAGTCCCAGGCTTTTCGCTAAATGGATTACCTCTTCGATTAAAAGATAGCCTGCACCCATTTTTCGAGCTCTAGATGAAACATAGACAGATTCTATTTTGCCTTTATGCTCTGCTTTAACCTTTTCAAACGTTCTTAAAGTGGCTACTCCAATTAATTCACCTTTGTCCGTAAATGCACCGATCGTATAATTTTCATCTAATATTTCTGCTTTGTATTCAACAGGGTCATCTTGATCTAGTATTTCATCCATAGTAGTACTAAAAACTTCAGGATTCTTTTTTAAACCTTCTAAACGAATATTAAGATAGATTTCTGCATCTTCTTTTGTTAATAAACGTATCTTCATCTATATCCCTCCGTAGTTATTGCAAAGTATAGTCTATAGAACAAACGGAAAATTTTCAACGCTTACACTGACTATACTCTTGTAAACTAGCAATGTCATAGACTTGTAAAAAACATAAAAAAACGCTTGTATATCAAGCGTTTAGGTACTTCTCTTATCATAAAATAGTGCTCTTTCTGTTACAGAATTGTTAGGTTTGTCATAGTCATTGAGGTAACTTTACTTAGCTTTTAACCAAATAAACTCTTTCTGGTCTTCCAATCGTTCCATACGCTAAATCTGCTGAAACTTTTCCTTCCGATACTAAATATTCTAAATATCTTCGCGCAGTTGTACGACTAACGCCAATTTCCAGCCCTATATTCTCAGCAGTCATCCCGTTTCGAACTTCTCTTATCGCGAGTAACACCTTATCTAAAGTAAGTTTATCTATTCCTTTAGGGTATAGACTTTGCTCTTCAATTATTGTATTATTCTTTCCTATTAATCCATCGATTTCATCCTGCGTAATATATGCACTTTTTGATTGTAAGCTTTTTACTTTATTAGAATAGTTTACATAGCGAATTAGTGACTTTTTAAAACGATCAAAAATGACTGGCTTTATAATAAAATCAAATACTCCATAATGCAAAGCCTTATTAACTGAATCGATTTCTTTCGATGCAGTGATCATGATGACATCTGCCATAATTGAATGTTTCTTCATCCATTGTAAAAAATCTAAGCCATTCATATCTGGAAAATACACATCTAGCAAAACTAACTGAGGATTTAAAATTTCAACTAAATCAACTGCTTCTTGATAATTTGTAGCAATACCAATAACTTTAAACCCTTCAATTCTATCAATAAATCGCTGATGGATTTCTGCAATCCTACTATCGTCTTCAACAATTAACACTTCTATAAAATTCTTTTTCATCATATCCGTTACTCTCCTTTTGGCGTTTCGGAATTGCAACAATAAATGTAGTTCCCCCATGTTCGTTTGAATGAAAAGTAATTTGTCCGTTTAATTTATGGAGTAGCCTTTGAACGAGGTGAAGTCCAATCCCTGAATTATGAGATTGATCCTTAGACGTAACACCGTATTCAAAAATCTCATCAATTAATTCATCAGGAATTCCATTTGCATTATCTTCAATTTCAATCACTAAATCATCACCTAAATCAGTAAGAAATAGTGAAACAAACTTTTCAGACTTATTCGTTTCTAATACTGCATCAAATGCGTTATTTAATAGATTTCCGATAATTGTGATTAAGTCTTCCCGATTTACTTCCTTCGGGACATTAACAAAACTACTATTATAGTCAATGTTAAAATCTACTTTTAGCTCATTAGCTAAACTTATTTTCCCTAGTAGGAGTCCCGCAACGACTGGATCCGAAATTTCTTCCATAATAAAATGGATGATATTTTGAGTTATATTCGATTCCTTTGAAATTAATTCAATCGCTTCTTGATAGGATTCAAGTTGTATTAACCCCAAGATTGTATGTAATTTATTCGAATATTCATGTGCCTGTGCTCGAAGCCCTTCTGAATATGCTTTTATTTGTGATAATTCATTTAGTAATTTATTCAATTCCGATTTTTCCCTAAAAGTCGTTACCGCGCCAACAATTTTAGAATCGACTCCAATTATCGGTATACAATTAATAATCACCATTTTTTCATTAATTAAAAACTCTAAATCATAAATTGGCTCGCCAGTCTCAACTACTTTCTTTAAATGAGAATTATGCAATACTTCTTCGATTTTTAATCCTCTAAGCTTAATATTATTTGGAATAGAAAGTACTTTATGGGCATTTTCATTTACTACAGTTATCTCGCCATATTCATCAATAGCTATGATTCCTTCATGAATTGATTCTAAAATGGCATGTTTTTCTTTGTACATCCTTCCGATTTCTTTCGGTTCCAAACCAAAGATTGATTTTTTAATATTAAACGAAATAAAAAAGGCTGCTCCGATTCCAAGTATTAATATGACAATACTATTTTTTAATAGCTTTTTACTAAAGGCTTTTGCCTCATGATCAATATCCTTTATTAAATAGCCTACAGAAACAACTCCAATTACTTTGCCCTTATCATCAAAAATAGGAGTTTTCCCTCTTAAGGAAGGGCCTAATGTACCAGTGGATTCTGAAACGATTTCCTGTCCTTTAAATACTTTATCATTGTCTCCCCCAACCATTTTCTTACCAATTAATGCATGATTTGGATGTGAATAACGTACTTCATTTATATTCCCAACTACGATAAATTCTGCTCCAACTTCTTTTCGGATTTTTTCAACGATTGGCTGAATACTGTCAGAAGGTTTTGCGTTTGAAAATGCTTCACGAGTTTCTGGCATATTCGCAACAGTTTGAGAAATAGCTAGAGCTTTCAAACCTTTTTCATGTTTAAGATTCTTTAGAAACATTTCCTGAGATACTATTTCAAAAACACTACTTACTATTAAAATGAGAACTGATATAAAGATGATTAACTTATAATGTAAACGCATAAAATTTCCCCTTATGTCTTTATAATAATCAAAAAACTCCTTTTATTAAAGGAGTTTTGTTAGAATTTTTTAAGCTTCTACATTTATGACTACTTCTTTCCCTTTCAATTTCATCAAAATTGGAACTAAGATCCAAAGTGCTCCAATTATTAAAAATACTAATGAAATAGGATGTTTAAAGAAAATACTATAATCACCATTTGATACCGTTAATGCCCTTCTTAAATTATTTTCAATCATTGGGCCTAATACGATTCCTAATACTAATGGTGCGATTGGAAAATCATTTTTTGAAAGGAAATATCCAAAAATTCCGCATGCGATTAATAGAAGTAAATCATTTACGGATACTTGTACTGCATAAACACCAAATATTGAAATGGCTACTATTAATGGCAATAAATACTTCTTCGGTGTTTGAATAATCTTTGCAAATATTTTTACTAAAGGCATGTTTAAAATGATAAGCATTACGTTTCCGATAAACATACTCGCGATTAATCCCCATGCTACGTCAGGATGTTCATCGAATAACAGTGGTCCCGGTTGTATGTTATACATCATTAAAGCACCCATTAAGATTGCAGTTGTTCCTGAACTCGGAATTCCTAAAGTTAATAAAGGAATCATTGCTCCTCCAGATGCTGCATTATTTGCAGATTCAGGAGATGCAACGCCTGCAATTGTACCTGTACCAAACTTTTCAGGCGTTTTACTAACTTTCTTTTCTAATATATAGGCAAAGAATGAAGCCAAAATGGCACCTGCTCCAGGTAATAAGCCAACGAAAAATCCTAATACTGAGCCCCTAGCAATTGGCGCCACACTTTCCTTTAATTCTGCTTTAGATGGTAATAAATTATTAATTTTTGCCATCTCACCATCTTCAATTTCATTTTCAATAATCGTTTTAAATACTTCTCCTAAAGCGAATAATCCTACCGCTACTGTTAAAAATTCTAATCCCTGATAAAGCCACGGAATGTCATATGTAAATCGAGAGACACCTGACACAGAGTCAATTCCGATCGTAGCGAGTAGTAATCCAAAGATTGTCATAATTAATGCTTTCGTTACCGATTTTCCAGCTAGTCCACTAACAGCACATAATCCAAGAAGCATTAAAGAAAAATATTCAGCTGGACCAAACTTAATTGCTAATGCCGATAATGGTTTTGCTAATACAATTAGTGCAAAAAGTGTAAAAATCCCTGCTACAAACGAACCAATTGCAGCAATTGATAAAGCACTTCCTGCTCTACCTTTTTTCGCCATTTGATAGCCATCTAAAGTTGTTACTACCGAAGAAGATTCTCCTGGTGTGTTTAATAAAATGGATGTAGTAGAACCACCATACATAGCACCATAATACACACCGGCTAATAAAATAATTGCACTCCCCGCTGCTTGTTCAGGTCCTAAAAACCCAGTTACAGAAGCAGTTACAGGTATTAATAGTGCAACCCCACTCATTGGACCAATACCAGGTAACACTCCTACTGCCGTACCAATTAATACTCCGGCAAAAGCGAACAATAAGTTATACCATGTAAATGCAGTTTCAAATCCCTGCATTAAATATTGAAAAGTACTCAATTGATAACTCTCCCTTCTTTTCTCCTAAAACAATGACCAGCCAGGTAAAGTACCTTTTAAAACTTCAACAAAAATAACGTAAATGATGACTGAGTATCCTAATGAAATTGAGATTGATTTGAACCAGTTTCCACGCTCCAATGTTTGAATCGAAACAATAAGAAATAAGAACGAGCTGATTATAAAGCCGATTTTTTCAAGTAAAAGTGCATAAAGAATAGCTGAAACTAGGATAATAAAAAACTGTTTATAATTATATTGAACTTCATCCTTTTCTTTTTCTTTATATGAAAATGTTTCGTAAAATAACCGACAGCTTAATAGAGAAAGTGCACAGCCAAGAATAAATGGAAAAACATTCGGTCCTACTACACTTCCATAAGCAGTGGTTGCAATATTGCGGCTTTCTAAAATAAAAGTAATACCTGTAATAAGAAAAATGATAGCCGCTAATCGATCAAATTTTTTACTCATGTATCTCACCTCTTTATTTTTAGTAGTGAAAAGAGGGAGTGCAATCCCCCTTTTTAGTTAAATTATTACTTACTCATTCCTAAAGCTTTTAATAAATCTTGAACTTGTGTTTCTTGTTCAGTTAAGAACGATTTAAATTCTTCACCATTTTTATATTCCGGCTGCCAGCCTTGCTTTTCTACTTCTTCTTTCCATTCATTTGTTTCTACTAATTTTGATATTGTTTTTTCCCAGTACGCATATGCATCTTTAGACATTTTTTCAGGTCCAAAAACTCCACGCCAAATGATAAACTCAGCATCAATTCCTTGCTCTTTAGCTGTTGGGAACTTAGATAATACATCTCCTTGTAAACGTTCAGGTGATGTGACCGCCAAAACTTTAACCTTACCTGATTTAACAAATTCAAGTGTGCTAGAGACATCAGTCGAAATAACATCAGCGTTATTCCCTAATAATGCTGTTATTGCTTCTGATCCCCCATCATATGACACATACTTAATTTTTGTAGGATCAATACCGTATTTATACGCCGGTAAAATTCCAACTAAATGATCCATTGAACCTGGTGCAGATCCCCCAGCTAGCGTAATATTTTTAGGATTCTTCTTCATATCATCTAAAAGCGACTTTAAGTCTTTATACTTTGAATCAGCCTTTACAACGATTGCTCCATAATCCTTTGTTAGCTCTGCTAAAGGTGTACTATTTTTATAGCCATAAGGGCTATTTCCTTCTTTTTTCAAATTGTTAATAATAATTGGTGGTGAGTTTACAAATAATTTTTCATTATTTGCTTTATCCTGTGTAGCATACTCAGCCATAAATACTGTTCCGCCACCACCTGGCTTATTTTCTACTGTCATTGGTTCTTTAACGAGCTTTGTTTCACTTAATACTTTAGTGAAGGACCTAGCTGTTAAATCCCACCCGCCCCCTGCTCCAGATGGTGCTACAACCGATATTGCCTTATTCGGATAGGAACTTCCCGAAGTTACATTACTCCCTTTACAAGCTGCAAGACTTACTGCGACCAAAGACGTCATTATTAACAAACTAGTTTTTTTAACTTTCATTTATATTTCCTCCCCTTCTTTGTAAACGCTTTCTAATACTCGTATTATAATTTAATAATTCTGAAAAAAGATTTTATGAACGTTAAAGACGTAAAGTCTATTAAAATCATTTTGTTCATAAAAACCACGCAAAAAAACTCGTCGACTGACGAGCTACTGCGAGTATTTCTTGTTATAAAAATAAAAAAAATACGAGTTTGAAAATATCAAACTCGTATTCTATCAACTTTGTTATTTACGAATCCAAACTGCACCAGCAGAATTATCTTTTGCTTCACCAACTACTTGGAATTTTAATCCATAGTTAGGAACTTTTCTACTAGCATCAGGAATTAGACCTGTTGGATCTGCATATTTTTTAGAATCATCAAATGTTGTTACACCAGGTAACCCTTGATAATCAAAGATTCCACGAGATGGTGAGTTAATATAGAATGCAGGTGACTTATCATAACTGAAAGCAGCATCTGCAACTTGGTAACGTGTACTTTGATCTACAGAAGGCTTACCATTTAGAGTTCCTACGATTGCGTTAGGATGTGCGTCAACTACACCCAAGAAGCCTTCACCAGGATGATCTCCTGTCCAGTTATCTGTATAGCTATCATCACCATACCAAACTACTAAACCAGTATTATATTTAACGCCACGAGCGTATTCTAGTGATTTATCAGCACCAGCATAGTTTCTCCACTCTAAATAATAAGAGTGGTCATAAAAATCAGTACCGTTAGATACTCTTGCACCACCATCTAATTTGAATAATGGAGTACCTTCAGCACCATCAGATAATACAGTATTTCCATTTACTGTTACTTTTGCTTCATCAAATCCAAAACCAGCTGGAGCTAATCCACCATCCGTAGTGTATTCAAATTGAAGTTGAACTTTTTGCCCTTTAAATCCACTTAGGTCATATGATTTATCAACCCATTGACCATTTGTTGTGTCAAATTGAGCGTTCGTTTTTTCATCACCAAATGTATCTAAATTACCGATAACTTTGCCAGTTAAATCTAATACATTTACATCTAAATAATCATAATTATTTTCAATTTCATAGTTTGCTTTAAATGATAAATTTGCACTTGTAGCCGCAGTTAAATCAATAACAGGTGAAGTCATAGTTGTATCTAAATTATCACCTTTTAAACTATGATAATAGTTTTTACCGAATAAAGGTTGGATCTTACTTTTCACTTCTTTTTTCGGTAAGTTTACTTTTACAACACCAGGATTACCTGATTTTGTTACACTTTGATCGATAACAGTTTGCATACCTAAACGATCAATATCTTTATAATCTACTTCTGTAATATTTGCCCAGTTACCACCAATTGTCTTTTGAAAGAACTCTTTATTTTGTGGAGAGAAACTTGAAGGTGTTGTACCTGCAATTTCCCCGTTCCAGCTACCGCCACTCATAATTGACCAAGAAGCAATCGGTTCACCACTACCTGTATAATTAGTGTCGTACTCATCAGGTAAGCCTAAGTCATGACCAAACTCGTGAGCAAATACGCCTGTTGCACCGTCTTCTGGTTCTACAGTGTAATCAAATGCTGCCATTTTACCGCCCCAATAGTCAACAGACGCAGTAGTTCCTGCAAAAGGAGTTACCCCATTTAAAGTCCAACGGTGAGACCAAATTGCATCGTCACCTAGTTTACCGCCACCAGCTTCTTCACCAGTTCCAGCATGGATTACCATTAAGTGATCGACTAAACCGTCCGGCTCATTAATATTGCCATCTCCATCAATATCATATGGATCTAATTTATCAAAATCTGCTAAATTAACACCTGATTTAATAGCAGCTTTTACTGCATCTTTAATAAAATCACGAGGTCCTAATGCCCCTCCATTATCAGTACCTGTTTCACTATCAGCTCCGTAGTCAGCTGCATTTCCAGGAACAGTTAACCAATCTGTAACTGTACCTTTTACAGTGTAGCTTCCACCTGATTGCTCTTCATAAAATTGCTTAAACGTTTTAACTTTAGAGCCATCATATAATTTGAAGTCTTTATCTCCAAATAACATATTTTCATAGTGTTTCTTGTTAAAATCAGATGCATACATATATCCATCTTGCTTATCAACATTATTATGTTTAAAATCTGCAAATTCAGCTAAGATAACTAATACATTATCTTCACGAGTTCCACCATTGTATTTCCCTTGTTTAGCTGGGTCTACTTGAACGAAACCATCAGCTTTACCTTTAGCAGCTTTCTCATTCGTATTATTTAATTGTTTTGCTAGCTGTTGTTTTTGTCTTTCGATTGTTTTTCTTTGCTTTTCAGCAATTAAAGAATTATGTACGGAAGCGCTTACTTTTACTTTTTCACCTTGTTTTTTATCAAGATAAGCTTGTACCTTTGCTTTAACTGTTTTTGCACTATCAGATTTTTTAATAACACCTCTGTCTGTTAATGCTTGTGCTAATCTGTCTTCATCAACAATGTTTAAATCTAGACTAGGACTTTCTACTAATTGCTTACTTTCACTTTCAGTTGGAATTGCTGCTTTTGTAGTAACTCCAGCTGTTAAAATCGACATACTTAAAGCTGTAACAAGTGAAACACTTGATAAAACTTTCCAATATGATGGTTTTGCCATAATTCTACACCCCTTTTTTTGAATCTTCTAATAACAAATAAATAGTACAGGCTTAAGGGGCATTGTACAATGAGTAATAATGAATAATTTCTAATGATTCAATTAATCTATTTAATCTATTTTTAAAAATATTTTAACAAACAGAATAGGCAATACAACTTATTGTCTCGACAAAATAATACATTTTCTCTTTTTAACAAACAATTTTTGAGGAGTTTCTTATGAATTCGACATTAAAAAAAGATTTCTTTTTACAACCTACTTTACAATTAGCCAAGGAGCTTTTAGGTTGCGTCTTAGTTCATAGTACCGATGAAATGGAAATATCTGGAGTAATCGTAGAGACCGAAGCCTATATGGGACCGGATGATCGAGCTGCACATAGTTTTCAAAACAGACGCACGAAACGAACTGAAATTATGTTCCATGAGCCAGGTTTCATCTATACTTATCAAATGCATACCCATACTTTAATAAATGTTGTTTGCGGGGAAGTTGGAATACCTAATGCAGTTTTAATTAGGGCACTAGAACCTTTGGACGGGATTGAAAAAATGATCGAAAATCGGAAAAATCAGCCGATTACTAATTTAACGAATGGACCAGGAAAGCTTACGAAAGCATTAAATATTACGATGGAGTCTTACGGGAAGCCTTTTTGGCTACCTCCAGTTTATATTACGGAAGGGATTAAGCCAGAGCATATTAGTAGTGGTCCTAGAATTGGAATCGATAATACTGGGGAAGCAAAGGATTATCCGTGGAGATTTTGGATTACGAATAATAAATTTGTTTCAAGATAATTAGAAAACCCAGACTGATCGCAAATGTATGCTTCCAATCAGTCTGGGTTTCATTTTAAAATTGCTTTGAACATCATTCATTATGAGCTGTAACTGCATTTTTTATGTGCTCTTCCAATTCCAGACGATATTCGATGATTTGATAGTTGCTCCAACCTAATCTACTTGTCATATAACGAATGACCTCTTCCTTATATTTATTAACCAAATCAATTTGAAAATATAAAAATCCAGTTCTTCGAATAAAAAAGTCCACCGGTTTTACTACCATTTCGTTTTGAATTCCATATTCCAACTGTAAAAATAGCGGTAGCGGTAAACTTGTTTGATTCTTCAAGTGACTAAATGAAATATTCAATAACTGCTCAATATTAGATCCATATTTCCTGCTTAATAT
Source organism: Bacillus sp. AFS017336 (assembly GCF_002555445.1). Taxonomy (NCBI): domain Bacteria; kingdom Bacillati; phylum Bacillota; class Bacilli; order Caryophanales; family Bacillaceae; genus Bacillus; species Bacillus sp. AFS017336. The sequence goes on along the minus strand of NZ_NUCO01000151.1, from coordinate 16,446 downwards.
TTTATACTCCGATTCACTTAAGCCAATCGCAATTCCTGCAGACGAAAATCGCTTTGTAAAGTAATTAATTCCTTTGGAACCACCAACATCTCCACCCGAAATTGGTAAATTTTTAGTTTGGCATTCTTTAAATTTATTTTTATTTTCTTTTAATAGTTTATCTACAATCGTCTCGGCCATTTTACGATATCCAGTTAACTTTCCTCCTGCAATCGTAATCAACCCTGAAGAAGATACCCAGACCTCATCCTTCCTTGATATTTCAGAAGGATCCTTCCCTTTTTCAAAAATTAAAGGACGAATACCAGCCCAGCTCGATTCAACATCGGTATCTTCCAATTTGATTGTCGGAAACATATACTTAATGCAATTTAATATATACTCTCTATCTTCATTACTTACATTTGGATTAGCAGTATCTTGATCATAAAATGTATCAGTCGTACCGACATAGGTCTTTCCATCTCTTGGAATTGCAAATATCATTCGACCATCTAGCGTATCAAAATAAACAGACTGATTTAAAGGAAACTTCTGATGATCAATCACTAAATGTACCCCTTTAGTTAATCTCAAATTTTTATCACTTTCTAGGCGTTCCATTTCCCTTAACTGATCAACCCATGGTCCTGTTGCGTTAATGATCTTATTTGCTCGAATTGTAAAAGGTACTTTTGTGATTAAATCAATTACATGTACACCTACTATTTTAGTATTTTCATAAATAAAATCTGTAACCTTAACGTAATTGATCGCCTGTGCCCCATGTTCAACTGCCTTTTTTATTACTTCGATTGTTAGGCGAGCATCATCTGTGCGGTACTCGACATAATATCCACCACCTTTAAGCCCATCTCTTTTAACTAAAGGTTCTTTATCAATCGTTTCTTTTTGATTTAAAATCTTCCTTCGTTCACTTTTTTTTACACCAGCTAAGTAATCATATATTCTTAGCCCTAAAGAAGTACTGAACTTTCCAAACGTTCCACCTTTGTATATCGGAAGTAACATCCATTCAGGTGTCGTAACATGGGGGCCATTTTCATAAACAATTGCTCGCTCCTTGCCTACATCTGCCACCATTTTAAATTCATATTGCTTTAAATATCGCAAGCCACCATGTACAAGCTTAGTAGAACGACTCGATGTACCAGATGCAAAATCCTGCATATCAACTAAAGCAGTAGTCATTCCTCTTGTAGATGCATCAAGCGCGATCCCACAACCTGTTATTCCGCCACCAATTATTAATACATCGAACACCTTTTCAGTTAATATTTCCTTGATCTTTTTCCTTTTTAAACTCGAAAATTGTTCATCCATTGTACTACCTCACTTCAACAAATTTTCTAGTTGATTAGAAAGACACGGTAAAAGAAAATCTCTTAAAATTAAAAAGGACCACTACAATTACAATTCCATGTAGAATGGTCCTAAAAGTTTAGTAAACAATTGAATGTTCTATTTACTTAAATGCAAGTGCTGCATTCACTGCTTTTTTCCAGCCCGAATATAACTCATTGCTTAAATCATTTGACATCTCTTGCTCGAAGCAACGATCCATTTGCCATTGTCCAGCAATTTCCTCTTGGTTTTTCCAAAATCCTACGGCTAAGCCTGCTAAATATGCCGCACCTAATGCAGTGGTTTCATTTATAATCGGACGTTGGACTGGTACATTTAACAAATCACTTTGAAATTGCATTAAGAAATTATTTTTAACTGCCCCACCATCTACTCGCAATGTTTTTAATGAAATGTTAGCATCTGCCTCCATTGCTGTTAATACGTCTTTTGTTTGATATGCGAGCGCTTCTAATGTAGCACGAATAAAATGTTCCTTAGATGTTCCTCTTGTCAAACCAAATACTGCTCCACGTACATCACTATCCCAATATGGTGTGCCTAATCCTACAAATGCAGGTACAACATAAACTCCATCAGATGAAGTTACTCTAGTAGCATATTTCTCACTATCCGCAGCATTTTTAATAATTCTTAAACCATCACGTAGCCATTGAATAGCAGAACCAGCAACAAATATACTGCCTTCAAGTGCATATTCAACTTTTCCATCTATCCCCCATGCAATTGTTGTCAATAGTCCATGATTTGACTTAACTGCATGATTTCCTGTATTCATTAGCATAAAACAACCAGTACCATATGTGTTTTTAGCCATACCTTTTTCAAAACATGCCTGACCAAATAAAGCTGCTTGCTGATCACCAGCTATTCCCGCAATTGGAATCTCACTTCCAAAGAAATGATAACTAACCGTATTCGCATAGATTTCTGAAGACGGACGAACAATCGGAAGCATGCTTTCTGGAATATTTAACATATTCAATAAGTCTTGATCCCACTTTAATTCGTAAATATTATACATCATCGTTCTAGATGCATTTGAGTAATCTGTTACATGCGCTTTGCCACCAGAAAGCTTCCAAACTAACCATGTATCAATTGTGCCAAATAGTAAATCGCCTGCCTCAGCCTTTTCTCTAGCACCTTCTATATGATCAAGAATCCATTTTACTTTAGTACCGGAAAAATATGCATCAATAAGAAGCCCCGTTTTTTCACGGACTATTGAATCAAAACCACCTTGCTTCAGTTCCTCGCATATTTCAGCCGTTTGTCTTGATTGCCAAACGATCGCATTATAAATTGGGATCCCAGTATGTTTATCCCAAACGACTGTCGTTTCACGTTGGTTCGTAATTCCAATTCCACTAATTTGATCATGACTAATATTCGCTTCCGCAAGACAAGTTGCAATTACAGCAAGAACCGATCCCCAAATTTCATTCGCATTATGCTCTACCCAACCCGGCTTTGGAAAATATTGAGTAAACTCTTTTTGAGCTGTATGTACAATTTTACCTTCTTTATCAAACAATATTGCTCGCGAACTAGTCGTCCCTTGGTCAAGTGACAAAATATATTTTTCCATCTCAAATGACCTCCTTGCTATTATTTTATGTATGTGCACATTAAAAATGCGACTATTTAAGGGTGGGATACAAGATGAACAGGATAAAAGACATCAAAACCTCTATTTTAATCTCAACTTTGTTTTCCCTTCTTTTTAGAGTAGGATTTCGTTAATTTAAAATCAAGAGAAAGACAACTTATTCCTAGTGCTACAATTATTATTCGTCGTTATTTATAAGAAACCCTCGTACTGCTTTTTAAAATAAAGGGCTCTGTAAGTGGATTGATGATTTTCTAATGTTACTAAATGGCAGTTTAGTTTAAGTAAAGTTGTTCACAAACTGGTACGTGTTTTTATTTTTTAAAAATCTGATTCATCAACATCTTCCTAATATCGGACGAATTTTTAATGAAGGCGAGTAGGTTATTTTATTATTTATTATTTAATATTTATTAAGACTTAGCTCACAATTAAGATAGTTGAAGAAAAAAAGCAGCCATTGGCTGTTTTTTATATAGGACCTACTTAATAAACTAATTATAGGACTTAGGTACTTTTTTAATTCTATTAAATAATTTGACAGGGACAGGATGCATTGCATAGAATGAGTGAGTAACTTACTCATTTAGATAATTTAGAGAGGAAAAACTCAAAATGACAAAATCAAACATTTTACCGGATATCTTTTTTCGTAAATATAATCAAAAGAAAAATAAAAATAAATTAAAAATAAATACGGAATATATGATAAATGAAGAAAAGTTTGTAACTATTGGGGGAATTGATCAATGGATTACAATCCGAGGAGAAGATAAAAGTAACCCTGTTATTTTATTAATTCATGGTGGTCCGGCCTCGACTTATACAATTTTTAGCACTTTATTACGACCTTGGGAAAAGTATTTTACTATAGTTCAATGGGATCAGCGAGGCGCTGGAAAAACTTTTAAAAGGAATGGAAAAGATGGTTGTGGTAAAATTACATTTAACCAGTTGGCAGAAGATGGCATTGAATTATCTAGTCTTATTTGTCATGATCTTGAGCAAGATAAAATTATTTTGTTAGGTAGTTCTGTTGGTAGTCTTATAGCTACATTGATGATAAAAGAAAAGCCCGATCTTTACTATGCTTATGTAGGGACTGATCAAAACTGTTATGATCCAGAAAAATTAGCATACCACTTGGCAATTAATGCCTTGAATGATGCAGGGAATACTAGAGAACTTAAGCTAATCAAAAACTTTGGACCCGATCAAACAAAATGGACTCAAAAAGATTTTGATAAAAGAAATCAGATTTTAGTAAAATCTATAAAAAATGTTCCAAATATGATAATGGACCTTATGTTGCCTTCAATGCTTTCATCACCTCAACATAATATAAACGATATATTCGATATTTTTAGAGGGATGAAATTTTCAGGGGATCAATTGTTTAACGAACTAATGAATTTTAATTATGAACATTTGGGAACAGAATTTTCAATTCCTTTCTTTATTTTTCAAGGAGATCAAGATATTATTACGCCTACAAAAAATGCAGAACGATTTTTGCAAGAAATAGAAGCCCCTTTAAAAGAGTTTGTTTATATAAATAACGCTGGACATTTAGCTTGCTTTGCTAGACCTGAACAGTTTTTACAAGAATTAATAAAAAGAGTAAGACCATTAGCAATTCAATGTACCCAATAATCAATAATTTATGTAAGAAAGTATAAATTGGAGTGAATAAGTTGTTACAAAAGGATAATAATCTACAAACTGATAGAAAGATGCTTATAAAACAATCTGCTTTGAAAATTTTCGCATTGTATGGCTATAAAAATGCAAAAACAAGCGTAATTGCAACTGAAGCAAATGTTAGTGAAGGTTTAATTTTTCGTCACTTTCACTCAAAGGCAGAATTGTTTCTTCAAATTATTGAAGGTTTAATGATTGAGTCTGAAAGTGAGCTAAGTTCACTTCAATTTTTTCCTGGAACTCCTTACCAGCTATTAACATTATTAACTGAAAAAATGTTAGACGAAAATCATAAATACGCATTTATGATAATCCAACAAGCGAAGAAAGACAATGAAGTACCTGAAAAAGTGACAGAATTACTATCAACATACTCTCCAGATTATTTGATTGATTTACTAATACCAATATTTATAAAAGGACAAGAAAGTGGAGAATTTTTAAAAGAAGACCCACGAAAATTATTAGTATGGTATTTCAATGTGATAAATAGTTTAACTATTCAAGATCTAGTCGATAAGAAATTTGGTTTACCAACTACTGAATTTTTGATGAAAATGTTAAAGGTTTAATAGAATTCAGAGACTAAAACAGCTTCTTTTTTAGTTCAAATACCAACAATGTAATTTAACTGAGCCAAAATAAAAAGCGACTCTACAAAATATATGTCGCTTTTTTTCTTATTTTGAGAAGTTTAATGTTCTTCTTATAATTTGTAATTTAACGTTATTTCTTAGGAAATAATGTCGGAAACATCCTAAATAATGGGTAATATTCTTAGATTAAGAAACAAAATGATTAACCTTTTAAAGATGAATGGACTGGCAATGTAATTTCAAAGCTTGTCCCTTCACCTTTTTTACTTTGAACTTTAATTTTCCCACCGTGCTCTTCAACAATCCATTTTGCAATTGATAATCCTAATCCAATTCCATTTTTAGATGTACGTGATGCGTCTTCTTGGAAGAACCGATCAAATATTCGAGGCAGATTTTCCTCGTTTATTCCAACGCCGCTATCTATAACTTTTATTAGAAAATGATTTTTCACTTGTTCACAGCTAATTTCAATCGTGTCATTTTCATTTGTAAACTTCATTGCATTATCGATTAAAATTACAAGCAATTGATGAAGTCTTTCCTGGTCACCAAAATGAAAATACGTTCCTTTAATTGTCAACAATAGTTCTTTATTTTGAAATGATATAATCTCAGTGAAATGGGAAGTGACTTCTTCTAACAATTCGTTTAAAGAAAATACTTTTTTATTTAGTTGTATTTGTCCCGAGTCTGACCTTGCTAACGTTAATAAACTTGCAACTAGTTTAGATAGACGCCTATTTTCTTTTAACATAATTGAAAAATCTTGTGCCTTTTCTTCAATTGAAGCATTAGGCTCTCTAAGTAATAATTCCAAACGTGACTGAATGACTGTTAAAGGTGTCCTTATTTCATGAGAAGCGTCAGAAACGAATTCCTGTTGCTTCTGCCAAGCATTTGTAATTGGTACAAGTGCACGCCCAGCCAAAATATACCCGGCCACAATTGCCAATGCACTTCCTAATACCCAACCAACAATTAATATGATGAGCAACGTATCTAGTAAATCCTTTTCCGAATCTATATTCCGTAATATTTGTAGTGTAATTTTCCCGCGATTTGTCTCACCTTGAATTGAAATCGTACGATAATTCATATCACCAATTTTATCATTATATATTTCGTTTATTATTTTAGGATATTTTAGTTCATCTTGTAATACTATTGCATTAATACCTGGCATCGGATTTACTACTTTTTTATTTTCATCCCACATAATCATTAATACTCGGGGATCTCGATTAGAAATTGGTAAACGATTTGGATTATCACTATTTTGAATCCGATTAATATTCCATAAAAGTGATTGATCAACTTCTTTATATAAACGATTATTTGTGTATGAATAGATAATTAAAGAAAGGATTCCAATTAGTAAAATAAATACTACCGAATTTATAATTGTTAATCGAATTTTAGTTTTCTTAAACATTTCTTCACCTAGTCATCTTTCATAATATATCCAATTCCTCTGACAGTTTTTATTATACTACCGTAATTAAAAGGCTCTAGTTTTTTTCGAATTTGGTGAACATATACTTCTACAATCGCAACAGTTGTATCAGAATCAAATCCCCAAACTCGATCAAAAATTTGTTCTTTCATTAAAATTTTCCCTTGATTTTGAATGAAGTATTCTAAAAGCTCATATTGTTTAATTGTTAAATGGATAGTTTCATTATTTACTTCGACTGGATGTTCTTTTCCTTTTAAAATAATACCTTGATATTTTAATGAACTATCAATTGTTAGTTTACCACTTCTTCTAAGTAGTGCATAAATTCTCGCAAGTAACTCCGGTCCTTGAAATGGTTTGACTAAATAATCATCAGCACCTAAGTTCAATCCCTCAACACGATCCTCTAGTGAATCTTTTGCTGTCAAAAATAGTACTGGCGTATGAATCCCTTCTTTTCTCAAATCTTTTACGATTTCAAACCCGTTTTTTTCTGGCAGCATTACATCTAATACAATAACATCGTATATATTTTGCATAGCCATGAAGAAGCCTTCTTCTCCCTCTAATGCCTTATCTACTTTAAAATCATTTGATAATAATTCAACGATTGAATTTAAAACTTCTTTATGATCTTCTACAGCTAAAATTCTCAAAAACTTTACCTCCATTAGACTAAAAAAGAAGCGTCCCTAAACAATAGCAACGCTCCCTTTAAATTATTCAAAATCGCAAAGCCCGAATCGGTCCAGTCTACTTCTATCATATCACCAAACGTACTTAGTACGGTTATTTCTATTAAAAATTTAAAACTTACTATTAAGTAAAAATCGATTGTTTCTCTTACATAAATTTTTATAATTCCAATGACTGATATAAATGCTGCATACATTTGTTTAGCGATTTCTTCTTACATGTATATTAACCAATTAAAATTCCGTTATCATTTGTGAATTGTAAGGGTGTTTAGTTCTTATCATGAAGTTTTTCCAAAATAGCAAAAACTTTCCACTCTTTTTTTTGTATAAGTTCTTATTAATTGCTGCTACCAGATGCTGGTGGTTGTTGATTAAAATAGCCTCCGCCACCGTTTTGTTGAAAGCCTCCTCCGTTACGGAAACCTCTCATCATTTCAGTACGGCTATTATTTTTATAGCTTAAATAACCAACTCCTATTAAAGTAAAAACACCAATTACCAAGTTTACTATTAGTAAAATTGAAATAACTTTAGGAGAAAATGAACGATTATTTTTCAAATTGGCTTTTTGATTTTTTTCTACTAAATTTGATTCTAAATTTTCCATATTGATCCCCACTCCTTAGAATTGAATAAGAGAATTATGCAATAGAATCCTTAATTTTTTCTTAATAAAATTACTAATATTTTGAATCTATCCTTTGCAAATAAACTCAAATATATGTTCTTTCTAGAATGGAAAGGTAAAATAAAAAAGGTGCCTACTAGCTAGCTTGCTAATAGACACCAAAAATTTTATGAATTAGTCCAAAAAAATAAATCAAAATATAGTTTTTTCATATGAATTTAAAAAATAGTAGAACAAATACTTAAGCTAATTTTACCTTTCGAACTACTTGAATTTTGACATGTTTAGGAATATCTCCCTTAATCGTCACCTCGCCATTCGATAATGCGATTTTTGCTCCCCATCCATTTTTAAACTTTTTAATTTTTACTCGAAGTAATCTTATTTCCACCTGACCTAATCCTGATTTGTTTTTTACTTCTAATTCTGGTGTTTTCGCATTACCAATATTATGTAGAAGTAGTTTTACTCTAATCAGAGGTTCTTCAGCGCTTTTTACGATAACGTATGCGTTGCCTTGTTCATCCTCTTTAAATTGGTCGTAAGTTACTGAAAAACCTTTTGTACTTAAGTAAATTTCTCCATCATCATTTACTTTGTAAACTGGTGAAAACATATGTCACTTCTCCTTGCCGTATATTGTTCATATGTAAATAAAGAAAATTTGCCAATTGGCCAGTCTTAGGGCGATGTGAGGGCCGTAGGCGTAGTTGCCACTATTACTTTATTTCTAGAACTGGTTACTACGTCGAGTACTCGTCATCGCTCGCCAATTAAAAACTAAAGTTAAATAAAAAATTGACGATGAAATAATTGAGATTATTTTTACGTCAATTCTAACTTTAGTATGGCTTAACCATTAAAAAATGTTCTTTCCAATATTTAATATGTTTAAATTAGACTTTTATTACAATCAGACAGATTATTCTAGTTTATTAAAAATTTATCTAAAATGCAATTTTAAAACTCTGAAATTAATAGCTAATTTTTGGAAATCCCCATTTAATATATATCCATTTTTTTACATAAAAACTTAAATCCAAATCATAGAATTTACCGTATAAATATGCTATTGTTCTAATGAATTATTCAAAAATTTGAAATCGAGTGTTTTATTTACATTTTGTACTAAATTAAGAAATATCAAAAAAAGGAAGAAGGAAAGTAAGTTGATTTACAGTAAACAAGACGTACTACACAATGAATACCAGAGTATTAAAAATGGTGCCGCTTCTACAATTGCCATAAGCTTATCAAACAACTACTTTATTTTGTTTGCAATCGCAATTTTAGGTGCTACAAATTATCAAGTAGGTTTAATTTCTTCCTTACCTTCAATTGTCGGTATGGCCGCAATGCTGCCCGCTGCTTTTATGGTGAACAAGTTAGAGGAAAAAAGAAAATTCACGGCTTATTCAATTTTTTTCACTCGATTCTTTCTATTAATAATGGTTTTTCTACCATTTATTAAATCAGAACATATTTCATGGTTTTTTGTTATATTAATTGCATTAATGAATTTCCCTGGAACCTTTTTAAATTTAAGCTGGCAAGCTTTTATTGGAGACTTAATTCCAGCAGATCGTCGGAACACATTTTTTGGTAATCGCAATAGGATTCTTACCTTTACAGGAATGGTTGTAACACTTGTAGCTGGATTTTGTATGAAATCGATCAGTTCCAAAAGCGCTCTTCCTTATCAATTACTTTTTTTATTTGCATTTGTATTTGGAATGATTGAGTTCTATTATATTTTGAAACATAAAGAGGAGAAGCAAACAATTGAAACTTCTACTCATTACTCTCCATTTTCAAAACATCTTTTTCAGTATAAACCGTATATAACATTTTTAGTTTGTGCACTATTTTTTAACTTCGCATGGCAAATGGCTTGGTCTTTATTTTCGATTTATCAAATAAGATATGCTCATGCTACTGCTTTTTGGATAAGTTTATTTACTGTAAGCAACCAACTTTCTCAAATCGTCAGCTTCCGTTGGTGGGCAAAGATGGCGAATCGATATAGTAATACTCAATTATTAATTTGGATTTCAATAGGAATGGCTTCTGCACCTATTTTAAATATTTTATCTACTAATTATATTTACTTATTTTTTGTAAACTTTACATCGGGATTTTTTGTATCTGGAACTGTTTTAATCTTATTTAATAGCTTATTAGAATCAACAGAAGAAGAACATCGAACTTCTTATATTGCTAATTATAATTTCTTATTATCAATCGTAGCTTTTATCGCCCCGCAAGTCGGCGTATTTTTGCTGGAATCATTTAGTATGAATACTGCAATGATCATGTCAACGATCTTCAGAGGCTTATCTGGAGTTTTATTTGGTGTAATGGCATATAAAATGTCTCATTCAAATCAATTAGACTACAAGCGTGATAAAATTTCATTTTAAGACAATCAGGTAAGAAGGACCAAGGAAAACAAAGTTAAAGTCAAATTTTAACTTTGTTTTCCTGTCCTTTCTATTCACTTCCAATAATATTTATATCCTTACCTTTAGGTTTATTAATATGTACGATTCTGTTCTAGAATTCAACAAGATACTTTTCAAAATAATGGACAAAAAAAGAGCCCGTTTTGGACTCTGATTAATTATTTTCTTTTGGTAAATGCTCAACTTGAATTTCATAACAAGTCAGTTGTGAACCTAACATAATGCTATTCTCTTTAGACGCCTGTTGCTCAGCACGTTTTGCATGTGCTCCGCGGAATGAATCAGAATTTACCCAGTTATGAAAGTTCTCCATTGACTCCCATGTTGTACATACTCTAATTTCATCATATTCCTCTACATCCAATGTTTTTAAAACTTGCATTCGCACAAAACCTGGAAATTTATGTATCCCTTTAGAAACTCTAAATCGTTCAATTACTTCGTCAGCATGACCTTTTACAACTTTAATTGTATTCGTTGTCATAATCATTTTAAATCCCCCCTATTTTCATCTGAACGCAATGCAAGTTGATTTCCACACACCAAAAGATAATTTCTTTTTCCGCTCAGCTTTTTACAAAACGTACTTTCTCATATTCATTCGTCTTACTTATATTTCTTTTTGGTGTAAAAAACGGTCGGTTACCGTCACTGTATATTTCTACATCTATTTCAAATATGTCATGAAACATTTCTTTACAAATAACACTTTCCGAATTTCCATCGTATTTGATTTGCCCATTTTTCATTACTATTAACCGATCGCTATAACTAGCAGCTTGGTTAATATCATGAAGAACCATTATGACTGTCATGCCAAATCGCTCATTTAGCATTTGAACTAATTCCATAACTTCCAATTGATGAGCAATATCTAAAAAAGTTGTTGGTTCATCTAATAAAAGTACACTTGGACGTTGTGCTATTGCCATTGCAATCCAGGCTCTTTGTCTTTCTCCACCAGAGAGTGATTGTAAAAATCGAAACTCAAATGACTGTAAGTTGGTAACTTCTAGCGCCCAATCGATGATCTTTTCGTCTTCATCATCTAACTTTTGAAACCAGCCTTTATGTGGATTTCTGCCAAAGGAAACAAGTTCTCTAATTGTTAGATCAAGTTCACTGTTTTGTATTTGTGGTAGCATCGTTAATTTTTTTGCGATTGCCTGCCTACTTAGATTCTTTATTTCATTTCCATCTAATAATACAGTACCCTCATTAGGCTTTAAGAGATTTGAAATAATTCTTAGCATTGTCGACTTACCTGAGCCATTTGGTCCAATTAGACTAACAATTTCTCCTTTAATAACTTCCACATTAATATCTTTTAGTGAAAATGTTTCGGAATGTGCAAAAGAAATATCCTTAGTTAAAAGCACGAGTTTTTCCTCCTTTATTTAAAATGTATAGGAAGAACGGTCCACCTAAGAATGAAAGTAATACACCTACAGGCAATTCAATTGGGTCAAACCAGCTTCGTGCAATTGTGTCTGCAAGTACTAAAAATACTCCCCCACCTAATGCTGATAATGGTAAAACATATCGATAGTCATTTCCAACAATCATTCTCAAAATATGTGGAATAACAAGTCCTATAAAGCCGATTAATCCAGATACACTTACTGCAACACCGGCTAAAAATGTACTAATTACGATTAAAAAGAATCTACTACGCTCTACATTATGACCAAGGATTTTTGCTACTTCATCGCCTAAGTTAAGAATCTTAATATGTTTAATTGCAAAAAGCGATAAGACTAAAGCAGGTACCGCATAAATTGAAACGACCTTTGCTTGGTCCCAAGAAGCTCCTGAAATCCCTCCAGCCATCCATGGCAAAACTGCTTGAACTCGGTCGCTAAATAATAGCATTAATCCGCTCATCGCAGCTCCAATTACAGAATTTACAGCTACTCCTACTAATATAATTCTTGAAGGAGATGATCCTTTTTGCCACGCTAAACTGTATATCAACATGGCTGTTACAAAACCACCTGAAAAAGCAGCTATTGGTAATAACATGATGAATTGAGGGAGAACAATCATAATAATGACTGCCATTAATGCAGCTCCTGAAGATACACCGATTATTCCAGGATCTGCAAGCGGGTTTTTCATCACACCTTGCATGATTGTACCTGAAACTGCCAAACACATCCCAACTACTAATCCTACAATGATTCGTGGTAATCTTAACTCCCAAACAATTGTATGAAGCATCTCATCCTTTGAATTAAATAAACCTTCCCAAACTTCATGTAGACTAAGCTTAACGCTTCCAGTAATTGTTGAATAAAGTACAACCAATACAATCGAAATTAATAAAAAGATTAGTGTGGTTACTCGTCTCTTTGTAAACGGATGTACCCTATTTTCTTTAATTGCTATTGGCTCACTCTGTGCTTCAACTACATTAGATTGCCTCTCCATCATATAGTTCCCCCGTATTTCATTAATAGAAAAAATATAAGGTGATATGATAATAGAATTCATATCACCTATTAATCGATTTAATTATTTGTTTTTCTTAGCTTTAACTTTTAATAATTCTTTGTTCATATAATCTAAAGCATTCGTAATTTTCACACCTGGACTAGCTGCAAATAGGTCACTAGGTAAGAAAATAACATTTTTCTTTTTAACTGCTTTTAAATTTTTCCATGAACTTGAAGACATTAGCTTAGCCATAGCTGCCTTTGTTTTCTTTTGGTCTGTATGAGTAATCATAAAAATAACATCTGGGTTACTTTTAACAATTCTCTCTGTACTTAAGTTTGCATACCCTGGGAAATCTTTAACTTGTGAGAAACTTGAAGCTATATTTACTCCACCAGTTTTCTTCAATACATCTCCTGAGAATGAACTTGGAAGAGCAACTAAAGAATTCGAACCTGAGCCAAATAAAATAACAGCTCTTACATTTGTTTTACTTTTACTAAATTTTTTTATACGGCTATCAATTTTACCTGTTAATACTTTTGCTTTTTTCCCTTTGTTTAACACTTTCCCAAGTAAAGTAATACTTTTTTTAATATCATTAACTGATGCTCCAGAAGTGATAATAACCTTTACTCCAAGCTTTTCTACTTTTTTAATATTTGCTTTAAATGCAGTAGTCGCAATAACAACGTCAGGTTTTACACTAACAATTTTTTCATAATTTGGTGAATAAATCGTTCCAATTTGAGTAATTTTTTTTAAGCTAGAATCAACTGGTGTAACTGTCGTTGGACGGCCGACAATTTTAGAACCTAATGCTTTAACTGTGCTTAGATCACCAGCACTTAATATCGCTACTCGTGTTGGAGCTTTCTTAAATGTCACTGTTCTTTTTGCAAAATCCTTTACTGTGATCTTTTTTGTTGCTGCCTCAGAAACCGAAGTATTAAATGCTAGTAAACTAAAAGTTACTAAAACCGATAACATGCTTAATAAAAACTTTTTCATAGATAACTCCTCATGTTTAATTATTAATGATTATCATTATCAATTACACCCTTCGAATTGATAATAGTTTACACTGAGAATAGTTGTCAATTAGATTTTTTAATTTTTTTAATCTTTTTCTAATTTGGAATCAATTTATTCTGCTCCCTCTCTGTCATGAAGAAAAATAATAAAAAAAGGGTTCCACCAATCCCCTGTCCTTATATTCCTGTCGCAAATTCTCTACTCTAAGACAAAACATCTATTTGATTACAGATTAATGTGGAAATTCATGTTGAAATCGATAATGATAATTGTTATCATCTAGATTAGCTTATATTCTACATATAATTTTAGAAGCTAAAAACATCTTTCTGGAGGCTATCAATGCAAAAACAACTATCGATCGAAGCAATCAAACAGAAATATATTGAATTTGTTAACGAATCAAAAACTTTTTCCATTAGTACGCTAGATCAAAATGGCAATCCCTTTATTAGTTACGCACCTTTTGTTAAGCATGAGGAAAAACTATATATTTTTATAAGTGGTATTACAGAGCATTATAAATTTATTGAGGAGAATGAATTGATTCATATCATGATGATTGCCGATGACTCTAAATCACCTAATCTGTTTGCAAGACAACGCGTTCGTTTTCAATGCACGTCTGAAAACATTGGGAATGATAATAAAGAAGAAATTTTTTCCAAGTTCGAGGAAATTCATGGCGCATCAATGATTAAACTACTTCGAGGACTAGCTGATATGTCGTTATTTGAACTTACTCCTATCCATGGGAGATATGTCGTTGGATTTGGATCTGCGTACGACGTCGATCTTTCTGGAAATAAATTTGAACATGTTGTAGTTGATAAAAATAAATAAATAATCACTCTATCCACTTTCACCATAAATCGATTAATTATGTGAAAGTGGTTTTTATTTCTCCACACTCTGAAAACTTTTAAAGAAAACAGAGTCCTAATGACACTTATACATATTATCTAAAAATGAAAACCACTTCGATTTTTTCTCCTCTACCAATTACTATTTTCTTAAAGTATAAAAAAAGTAATTGACATTAGTTCTCAATAGCATATATGATTTTAATGAAAATGATAATCATTATTAATTAAACTTTACACCTTCAACTATTTTTACAAAGTTTTGTATTTTATTTATCATTTTCTGATAGGAGATCTAACGAATGAAAATTAAATCAATTATTAATGTGGCAGCAGTTAGTGCTATTATCGTAAGTACCGTTGTATTAGCTAAACCTACTTCCACTGGCGCAACAGTTTACGTTGGAAAAGTAGTTAACGAATCAAAAGCTCAAATGAAAAAAGCATATAACTCGTATTACATCCCAGTTCAAAGGACTGGTAAATTAGCTAATAAAGCTACTGTTGTAGCTGAATATAACAAAGCAAAAAAACAATATACTTATTCAAAACAAACGATCAATAAATATTCCAAGAAGGCAAAGAAAAAATATTTAACTGACCTTAATAACACATATAAAATGTATATTACGAAACGTGTTGAACCTTATCTAAAAGCAACGACATCTTTAGATAACTCTGTAAAGGTTGAATCTGAACTTCAAACTGCAGTTTTAGATGAAGATTTAGATGCTGTGATCGTTGCACATAGTAAACTAGGAAAATATGTATCATCGAAGCAATTATCTATTTATAATCACGTTTATGATGCAAAAACGAGAAAAATTTTCATGAATGAGTATAAAGATCAATCTTCTAAGTATAAACAGTATCGATATGACGTTACAATTTCTAAAAAGTTGGATCAAACTGCTGATCTACTGGAATATGGCAAATTAGCAAAAGCAAATACGATCTTGAAATCTGTTAAGCCTATATTAAATCGCACATCAGCAACATTTAAAGAAGATCTAACAAACGAATATAATGATTTATTAGAAGTATATACTGATGCAATTAAACCTCCTACTGCTGAACTCGATTATATCGACGCAACAAATGGTAAATTAACTCTTGAATTTGATATGGGTGTTTCTTCATTATCTATTAAAGATTTAAAAGTATCAGTAAGTATAAATGGTGGCACCGAGCAAACAATCACACCTACTAGCGTTACACTTAGTGCTGACAAATCAACTGCATTCATTATTGTAGATCAAATTAAAGCAACTTCTACAGTACAAAGTGTAGAATACTCCGTCGTATATAAAGGTGATAAAACAACTGCAGATCCATTTGAAGTAAGCGCTGTACAATCTAATTAATCGAAAAGGATAATTTTAAAAGGCCGACCTAAAAGTCAGAGTACCTGATTATAGGCGGCCCCTTTTTTAACTTTCGAGATCTTTCCGGGGATATTCGTGTGATTTTCTGGTTAGAGCTGATTTTATGATCATCATTTATAAATATTTAGTAGATTTCTTCACTTTTTTAAAAGAAATAGAGCAATTTTATTAATTTCCACTATTGAGTTAAGTTAGTCTAAAAAGTG
>NZ_NUCO01000150.1:0-38091 GCF_002555445.1 Bacillus sp. AFS017336 | reverse complement strand
TACTGCTTGCAAAAAACAATGAGTAAGTGTTTTAGAGAATATAGCTGATATAGTAACTCATGAACCCTTTATGAGTAAGTGTTTTAGAGAATATAGCCGATATAGTTACACATGGACCTTTTATGAGTAAGTGTTTTAGAGAATTTAGCAGTTTTAGTAACTCATCCCCCTTTAAGTGTTTTTGACCATCATGCTGTTATACGTACTCACATCCCTCATTACCCCAATCTTCTACTACTTTAAAAGATCATCATCATGTTCTTTTTTCATACCATTTGTAATTCGATTTTCCTATATAAGGAAGAATGTATCTTGTTTTACCTGTTCGGACTAGGATATAATAATTGTAAGATTTTGAACGGTCTGTAAATTTAAAGAATTATGTAGGAGGAACAGGTTGTGGTGAACGAAATGAAAGAACAAGTAAAAGTTTTTGCCCTTGGTGGGGTAGGTGAAGTCGGGAAGAACATGTATATAGTCGAAGTAGGAGATTTGATATACGTGCTAGATGCGGGTTTGAAATTTCCTGAGCAAGAAATGTACGGAATAGATCATGTTATACCTGATGTCAGTTATTTAGAGAAGAATGCTCATAAAATTGTTGGAGTTTTTATAACACATGGACATGAGGATCATATTGGTGCGATTCCATATATTATGAATAAGCTTCCTCAAGTAAAGTTTTATACAAATAAATTAGCTTATTTATTTATTAGAGAAAAATTAAGTGAAAAAGGAATAAAGAACCTTGAGCAATTTGAACTATATGATGAAAATAGCTTATTTACATTTGAGAATAGTTCTATTAGCTTTTTTAGAGTTACTCATAGTATTCCAGATTCATTTGGTTTTTGTGTAAATACAGCTCAAGGAGCGGTAGTTTATACCGGGGACTTCAAATTTGATCAATCGAAAAGTCCTTTTGCTGGTGCTGATTTAGGTAAACTTGCAATTATCGGGGATAAAGGAGTTCTATGTTTACTTTCAGATAGTACAAACGCAGAAAGACAAGGATTCTCAGGTTCAGAGAAGAAAGTAGCCGAAGAGATTAAAAAAGAAATAATGTATGCGAAGGGAAGAGTATTAGTAGCTTGTTTTTCTTCAAATATTTATCGTATTCAACAAGTTATGAATGCATGTGTTGCAGCTGAGCGGAAATTAGCAGTTGTCGGAAGTAGTATGATGAAGTCAATTGAAATAGCGAAGGAATTAGACTATTTAACAATTCCAGAGGATTTAATGATTTCTGTAGTCGATACTGATAATTTTAAAGAAAGAGATATTGTAATCTTAACAACTGGAACTCAAGGCGAGCCAATGGCAGCACTTTCTAAAATCGCAAAAGGTACACATAAACAAGTTTCAATCCGAAAAGGTGATACTGTAATAATGGCATCAACGCCTATTCCAGGTAATGAAATGTTAGTAGCGTCTTCTGTTAATCTATTATTTAGAGCTGGAGCGAATGTGATTTATGGTTATAAAAAAGTTCACGTATCTGGCCATGGCTATGAAGAAGAATTGAAATTGATGCTAGAGTTGATGAAACCTACTTACTTCATACCAGTTCACGGTGAATTTAGAATGCAAAAAGCACATTCACATATTGCAGAAGAAGTAGGAATCGCAAAAGAAAATATATTTATTGTTGAAAAAGGCGACATTGTCTCGTTTCACAATGGCCAAGCTACTCGAACAGAAAGAGTTGAAGCTGGGAACGTTCTAATAGATGGAATTGGTGTTGGTGACGTTGGAAATATTGTATTGCGTGACCGTAAACTACTGTCTCAAGATGGCATACTGATTGTAGTTGTCACATTTAATAAACAAAAAAGAGTGATTATCTCTGGTCCAGAAATTATTACTCGCGGATTTGTTTATGTTCGTGAGTCAGAAAAATTAATAACGAGATCAACTGAAATTGTAAAAAACATTACTGAAAAAATGTTGCAAAACGATCAAATTGAATGGACATTATTGAAAAATTCAATTAGAGACGGATTAAGTGCTTATTTATATGAAGAAACAAAAAGAAGACCGATGATTCTTCCAATCTTAATGGAAGTATAAATTTCAAAGGTTAAGCGCTTCATATTCCAAAGATGGGTATGATTTCCTTATTATTTTCACATACTAACTTGTATGAAAATGATAGGGGGAACCGTTGTGACATATTCAAATAATGAAACGCCAATACCAAACGAAGAAGCACCTCCAAAGCCAAATGATCAAAAGGACATGAGTATCGTTGAAAAAATTCAACAGTTAGGACAAACAAATGTTCCGACTAGTAATGATTCAAAAATACATTGTTTAACGATCATTGGGCAAATTGAAGGACATGTTGCATTACCACCTCAGAATAAGACGACTAAATATGAGCATTTGATACCTCAATTAGTAGCGATTGAGCAAAATCCTAAAATTGAAGGATTATTAATCATATTAAATACAGTTGGTGGAGATGTTGAAGCAGGACTTGCAATTTCAGAAATGATTGCATCCTTAACAAAACCTACTGTTTCAATCGTTTTAGGTGGAGGACATAGTATTGGAGTACCAATTGCAGTAAGTACTGATTTTTCATATATTGCTGAGACAGCTACAATGACGATTCATCCAATTCGTTTAACAGGTCTCGTAATTGGTGTACCACAAACGTTTGAATATCTTGATAAAATGCAGGAAAGAGTAACTCGATTTGTTACGAAGCATTCAAATATTACTGAAGAGCGGTTCAAGGAACTAATGTTCACAAAAGGTAATTTAACTAGAGATATCGGCTCAAATGTAGTCGGTGGAGATGCAGTAAAATATGGATTAATTGACGATGTTGGTGGAATTGGGCAAGCACTTGGTAAATTACAGGAATTAATTGATGAAAGAAAAGAAAAATCAACTAAAGAGGAGAATGAATTTTGATTCTTTATACAATTATGCCACTTGAATCGATTTATCCTGTTGATCAAAAAGAATATACCTCACAGCAATTTATGGAATACAATGGTGTTCCTATGTTAGTTGATAGTGTTGGGGGGACAGCTTTTGAAATTAGAAGAATTGTCAGTACCGATCCAGAGCATTATATGCAATATTCACCAGGTCAAAGAATTTTAGTTTTTCCATCTTGAGGTAATTATTAACAATACATGGTAAACATATGTTCTGATATGTTATAATAAATTCAATTTAAGAAAGCAGCCAAAAGGCTGCTTTCTTTGGCGAATCTGCAAATTTAGATGGGGGTGAATTACATGGCAAAGCAGAAGCAGCAAAAGTCAAAAGCTCGAAAGTCATCAAATGGACAAGCAAAGGGACATGGCTCAATATGGTATGAAATTAGTGGATTAATATTTTTAGCACTTTCGATTGTCACAATCTTAAAGCTTGGGATAGTCGGTAAGGTCTTTGTATTATTCTTGAGATTTTTCTTTGGCGAATGGTATATGCTTAGCTTCTTATTTATTATCGGTTTATCTGCATATAGTATTATTTACCGGAAAAGACCTCCATTTGTTTCGAGTATAACGATTGGCGGATTGTTAATCTTCTTCAGTATATTGATGTTTAGTCATGTTACTCTATTTGATTTATTAGCAAAAAATAATCAATTTAAAGATCAATCTGTCATAAAGAGTACACTAGATTTATTCCTTATCGAAGCTAAAGGTAAAATTAGTACGGTAGATCTTGGTGGAGGGATGATTGGAGCGCTACTTTTTGCAGTATTATATTTCTTATTCGATCGAACTGGTGCGATTCTCTTTGGAATAATTGCTGTTGTTGCTGGGATATTGTTTATTACTGGAAAACCACTTGGCGGTTATTTATATCAATATATGATGCCAAAAGTAAGAAATACTATTTCAGATAGTTGGAAGGATTTTGCAAATTTCTGGAAGCGAGGAAGGGAACAAAAAACAACAACTAGTAGACGAGCTGAAGCAAAGCAAAAAAGAAAATCGAGAAAAGATTCATATGAAGAAACTGAGGAAGAGGTTCCAAACAATAGTATTCCGAATTATCATATTGATCATGCATATGAAAATGAGGCTGTTGAACCGAAAAAAGAAATTCAAATTGAATATTCTCCTACATATCAGCCTCCTAAAGAGCCAAAATTTACCGTAGCAAGTGATTCAAATCAGATTCAAGCACAGTTTGCTGAAGAAGATGATCAATCAATAGACTTGCCAGTCGCCGAAGTTGGGATGGATGATAAAGTAGATTATGTTTTACCTTCATTGGATTTATTGGCATACCCAAAAGGCGTTAAAAAACGAGAAAATGAATCAAAATTAAAGGAAAATGCGGACAAGCTTGAAAGAACATTTCAAAGCTTTGGCGTAAAAGCAGCTGTAACAAAAGTACATCATGGACCAGCTGTTACGAAATATGAAGTATACCCTGAAGCAGGTGTAAAAGTTAGTCGAATTGTCAATTTAAGTGATGATTTAGCACTTGCGCTTGCTGCCAAAGATATCCGAATTGAAGCTCCAATTCCTGGAAAATCAGCGGTTGGAATTGAAGTGCCTAACACAAGTATAACGACTGTTTTATTAAGAGAAGTTCTCGAAGCAAAAAATCCTAAATTACAAAATCCATTAGCAGTATCGCTAGGTAAAGATATTGCCGGTGATGCTGTATTTGCAGAGCTTAATAAAATGCCGCATTTATTAGTAGCTGGAGCAACCGGTAGTGGAAAAAGTGTATGTATAAATGGAATCATAGTTAGTATCCTAATGAATGCGAAACCTTCTGAAGTAAAACTTATGTTAATCGACCCGAAAATGGTTGAATTAAATGTTTATAATGGGATTCCGCATTTATTAACTCCAGTTGTAACGAATCCTAAAAAAGCATCACAAGCACTTCGAAAAGTTGTTAGTGAAATGGAAAGAAGATACGAGCTTTTTTCACACTCAGGAACTCGAAATATCGAAGGTTACAATGATTTAACGAAACAAAATAACGCAATGACTGATTCGAAGCAACCTTTATTACCATTTATCGTTGTTATTGTAGATGAGTTAGCAGATTTAATGATGGTAGCTTCAAGTGATGTAGAAGATTCCATTACAAGATTAGCGCAAATGGCTCGTGCTGCAGGTATTCATTTAATTATAGCTACACAAAGACCGTCGGTTGATGTCATCACTGGGGTCATTAAAGCGAATATACCATCACGAATTGCTTTTAGTGTATCTTCTCAAACAGATTCTCGTACGATCCTTGATACTGGTGGAGCAGAAAAACTATTAGGTAGAGGAGATATGTTATACCAACCTATAGGTGCATCTAAACCAACTCG
The DNA here is from genome assembly GCF_002555445.1 of Bacillus sp. AFS017336. Lineage (NCBI taxonomy): Bacteria > Bacillati > Bacillota > Bacilli > Caryophanales > Bacillaceae > Bacillus > Bacillus sp. AFS017336. The sequence goes on along the minus strand of NZ_NUCO01000150.1, from coordinate 32,780 downwards.
AGTTCAAGGAGCATTTTTATCAGATGATGAAGTTGAAAGAGTTGTTGAGTTTTCGATCTCTCAACAAAAGGCTCAATACCAAGAAGAGATGATGGTGAAAGAGGAAAAAGATGGTAAAACTGAAGTGAATGATGATCTTTATAATGAAGCTGTTGAGTTAGTTTCAAACATGCAATCAGCCTCGGTTTCACTACTACAAAGAAGGTTTAGAATAGGTTATACTAGGGCAGCTAGATTGATTGATGCTATGGAAGAAAATGGTATTGTTGGTCCGTATGAAGGCAGTAAACCGAGAGAAGTATTAATTAGTAAACCTGTAGAAGATGAACAGGCCTTATCTTAATAAAAATAAAAAAATTGTCGAAACATTATTGACAATTTTAGACATAGAATGATATTATTTCTTCAGATAAATTGATAGTCCTCATATAAATCCGGCGTTATGGGTCGGAAGTTTCTACATTGCAACCAATATTTGCAATACTATGGGGAAAAAGCATTATTATGGAGAAATGATTTTATACTTAACTAAAAATCAAAAACTCTTATAATCTAGCTTTTTCACCTAGTGAAACTGTAGATTATAAGAGTTTTTTTTATGTTTAAACGAGTCAAAAGTTGTATTAAAGTAATAAAAAATAAAGCGTTTTCAAAAAAGTGTTGAAATGAGTAAAAAATAACAGTATAGTAAAGAAGGATTATACGACAGATGTCTAACAACTGATGTCTGAAATCCGAAGTTTGGGGGATGGGAAATGAAGATTAAAACCGATACCAGATTGCTTTATCTCCAAGTGATGGATCGCATAAAACAAGATATTGAGAATGGTATTTATTTGCCACATCATAAGTTGCCATCAGAGTATGAGTTATCTAAAATTTTTGGAGTCAGTAGAGCAACATTAAGAGAAGCATTAAGAGTTTTAGAAGAAGAAAATATTTTAGTTAGAAGACATGGAGTAGGGACATTTGTTAAACCGAAACCGATTTTTAGGACAGGTATTGAACAATTAAGCAGTGTCTCAGAAATGATTATTGATGCTGGTAAAACGCCTGGTACAATCTTTTTAACTTCTAAACTATTAGTTCCTACAAAGGAAGATTTAAAAAGCTTTACAATTACCGAAGATGATCGCATGCATGTAGTTGAAAGAATTCGAACAGCAAATGGAGAACCTGTAGTTTACTGCATTGATAAATTACCAACAAATTATTTTAAACAGGTTCCATCATATGAAGATCATTCATTTTTTTCATTTATCCAAAAAGAAACTGGTCGAACTATCGAATACTCTAGTGCAAGAATTGAGCCAATAGGATACCACGATAAAGTATCCCCTTTGTTACAGTGTGAACCAGATGTTTCATTATTATTAATCGAACAGTTACATTTTGATGACTTAAACCGTGCAGTTTTACATTCTTATAATTACTTCAGAGCGGATCAGTTCAGTTTTAATGTTTTAAGAAAGAGAAATTAAACTGTATAGCCAAAATTATGTTTACGAAAAATAAGTTTTGGCTGGTTTGTAAATAATATTATCAGAAATTTCATTAAAAATTATTAGGGAGGTGGATCGTTAAGGTAACGATTATATACCAAGCTAGTACAAATGTAAATAAAAATTTAAGGGGGCAAAATTTTTATGAAGATGAAAAAAGCTGGTCTTGTTCTTTCAATGGCCTTAGCAGCAGGTACAATTTTAGGTGCTTGTGGAAAAGGTGGAGATACAAAAGACGCAAAAGGCGCATTTAAAGTAGGTATGGTAACTGACTCGGGTACAATTGATGATAAATCATTTAACCAAGGTACTTGGGAAGGAATCCAAGCAGGAGCTAAAGAATTAGGTTTCAATCTTAAGAATGATACTAAATACTTAAAACCTGCTGGAGAAACTGAAGCGGATTACTTAAAAGAAATCGGTAACTTAAATGATGCTGGCTTCAAATTTGTTATTACTCCTGGTTTTAAATTTGAAACTGCAATTTATAAAGCGCAAGATAAATATAAAGATGACAAATTTGTAATTATCGATGGTACACCACACTCTGCAAAAGATTATACGCCAGATGTAAAGAAAAACACTGTTTCAATCTTCTTCTCAGAGCATGAAGCTGGCTACCTAGCTGGTATTGCAACAGCAGTTCAATTAAAAACTGGTGATGTTGGATTTATCGGTGGTATGGAAATTCCCGCAGTTCAAAAATATAACTGGGGATTCCAACAAGGTGTTAAATATGCAAATGAAAAACTTGGAACAAGCATTTCTTTAAAAGCTAATAACGTAGTATATTCTGGAAGCTTTACAGACAAAGCAGCAGGTCAACAAATTGCAGCTCAAATGTATGACCGTGGCGTTAAAGCGATCTTCTCTGCAGCAGGTGGAGTAGGACAAGGTGCTATTACGGAAGCTAAAAACAGAGTTGCTAGTGGTAAAGAAGTATGGGTTGTTGGTGTTGACGTAGATCAATACGCTGATGGTATTTATAAAGATAACAAATCAGTAATCTTAACTTCAGCTATGAAAGGTGTAGCTAAAGCAGCTTCTGATATGGTAAAAGCTGAAAAAGATAAAAAATTCCCTGGTGGACAAACTTTAACTTATGATGCAAAAAATGACGGTATTGGTTTACCAAAAGAAAATCCAAACTTAAGCTCTGATACTTTAACAAAAGTTAATGATGTATTTAACAAAATTAAGTCTGGTGAAATTGTAGTTGCAAGTGAAAGAGGAAGTTTAATTAAGTAATTAGTAAATTTCTTTTTAATAATTGGTAGAAGAAGCATAGGAAAGGAGAATCCCTTTATATGCTTCTTCTACCCTATAAATGATTTTGAATTTTCATGCCTTAATCAATTGTAAGCACTTTTATTGGTAAAGCTTCCAATTGATTAGGGCGTGAGTTTCGGGTGAGTGAGAAAAAACCTCCCTAAAAATAAAAAATTATGAAAAATATTTCGAAATCAAGTAAAACTTTAAAAATAAATGACTTCGTAATATACAAGGAGGAAAATTATGGAATATGTAGTGGAGATGCTAAATATAACAAAAGAGTTTCCTGGCATTATAGCGAACGATAATATTACACTACGATTAAAAAAAGGGGAAGTTCATGCTTTATTAGGCGAAAACGGAGCAGGGAAATCAACTTTAATGTCCGTCCTTTTTGGAATGTACACACCTGAAAAAGGGATTATAAAGGTCAAGGGTAAAGAAGTTAAAATCGCAAACCCAAATGTTGCAAATGAACTAGGAATTGGAATGGTTCATCAACATTTTAAATTAGTTTCAAACTTTACAGTAACTGAAAATATTATTCTTGGTCTTGAGCCAAAAAAAGGGTTAGTAGTCGATATCAAGACAGCTGCAAAGCGTATTGAAGAGCTTTCTAAAACTTATGGCTTAAATGTTGATCCATATGCAAAGATTGAAGATATCTCTGTAGGGATGCAGCAAAGGGTTGAGATCTTAAAAACATTATATCGTAATGCAGAAGTATTAATCTTAGACGAACCAACAGCGGTACTTACTCCACAAGAGATTCAAGATTTAATGAAAATCATTAAAAACTTAATTAATGAAGGTAAATCAATCATTATCATCACACATAAATTAAAAGAAATCAAAGCTGTTGCTGATCAATGTACAGTTATTCGTCACGGAAAATACATTGGTACAGTTGGTGTTAAACAAACTTCTGAATCTGAAATGGCCTCTATGATGGTCGGACGTCAGGTGTCTTTCAAGGTAGAGAAAGAAGACTCAAAACCTGGCGAAGTTGTACTAGATGTTAATAATTTAAGTGTTAAAAATAATAAAAAAGTTTTAGGTTTAAAAAATGCTTCTTTACAAGTACGTGCAGGTGAAATCGTTGGTATTGCCGGAGTTGAAGGGAATGGACAATCTGAACTTGTTGAGGCAATAACTGGATTAAGACCGATTGAAGAAGGTTCTATTCTACTAAAAGGTAAAGATATTACAAAGGATAGTATTCGTCAGAGAATTCATAGTGGTATTGCTCATATTCCTGAGGATCGTCAAAAAAGAGGACTTGTTCTTGAATATACAATTGAAGAAAATGTAGTTTTAGAGATTTATAATCAAGAACCATTTTCTAAATATGGCGTGTTAGACAAGGCAGCAATAGCTAAACATGCAAAAAAAATTATTGAAGAATTTGATGTGCGATCTGGTGAAGGTGCGAAAACGGTTGTTGAATCAATGTCTGGTGGGAATCAACAAAAAGCAATCATTGGTCGTGAAATTGAACTTAAACCGGAATTGTTAATTGCGTGTCAGCCAACACGTGGATTGGATGTAGGTTCGATTGAGTATATTCATAAGAGATTAATCGAGCAAAGAGATAGTGGAAAAGCTGTTCTACTAATCTCGTTAGAGCTTGAAGAGGTTCTTAATTTATCTGACCGCATTGCAATTGTAAATGCTGGTGAAATCATTGATATTGTTAATGCTAAAGAAACGAATGAAGATGAATTAGGATTAATGATGGCTGGTATAAGGAGAGGTGAAGGGGCATGAAAAAAGGAGGAATCATTTCTCTAATTGCCATTTTATTAGGATTAATAGCTGGAGCAATCTTAATTTTTGTTACAGGTAGTGATCCAGTAGAAGGATTTACTTATTTATTCCAAGGTGGATTAAAGGATCCGGAGCGTATTGGTAATACATTAGCAACTGCTACTCCGTTAATTTTAACTGGACTTTCTGTTGCATTTGCATTTAGAACAGGCTTATTTAATATTGGTGCAGCTGGTCAAATGCTTTTTGCAGGGTTTTGTGCTTCTGCAGTAGGTTTAACTGTTGATTTGCCTACACTAATCTTAGTTCCCTTGATGGTTATTGTAGCATTTATCGCAGGTGCAGCTTGGGCATTTATTCCAGGATTATTAAAGGCAAGATTTAATGTTCATGAAGTAGTTTCAACAATTATGATGAACTGGATTGCTTATTGGACTGTTTATTATTTAGTTCCACAATATTTTAAAGGTAGTACAGAAACTGAGTCAAAAATGCTTGCAGACTCTGCTACTTTAAAAATGCCATTTTTATCTAGTTTATTTGGAGATTCATATATAAACTTCGGGTTATTTGTTGCAGTTATTATGGTAATCGTTATTTCATTTATCATAAACCGCACAGTATTAGGTTATGAATTAAAGGCTGTAGGTTATAACCGTAGTGCAGCTGAATATGCAGGGATTTCTGTAAACAGAAATGTTATTTTATCAATGATGATCTCAGGTGGACTAGCTGGTTTAGCTGGTGTAGTTCAATTCGCTGGTAACTCTTCATTAATTCAAATTGGTGTTTTACCTACTGAAGGATTCGATGGAATTGCAGTAGCACTTTTAGGAATGAATACGCCAATCGGAGTATTTTTCTCAGCTATATTCTTTGGAATCTTATATTCTGGTAAAGGTTTTATGAGTGCAATGACTTCAATTCCACCAGATATCGCTGATGTTATTATTGCAATCATTATCTATTTCTCAGCAACGAGTATTTTAATTAAAAAAGTTATTGATCGAGTGACTAAATCACGCAAGTACAAGGACAGCAATGTAGGAGAGAAGGTGAAATAAGGCATGGATTTAATTATACAAATTTTCCCATATGCAATTGCCTATACGATTCCATTATTAATCGTAGCATTAGGTGGTTTATTTTCTGAGCGAAGCGGTGTCGTAAATATCGGTTTAGAAGGATTAATGGTTGTCGGAGGTTTTTCAAGTGCCTTAACAATTTCTAAACTTCAAGAAACTCATCAAGGAGAAACATGGGTAATCTGGGTAGGAATTCTAGTTGCAGTTCTTGCAGGTGCTTTATTTTCACTATTACATGCATTCGCAAGTATTAATTTACACGCTGATCAAGTAATTAGTGGTATTGCAATCAATATGATTGCTGGTGCTTTAACGATTTTCTTAGCTAGAAATATAACTGGATCAGGTAATATCAGCATTAATGGTATTACTCGTACAGATATTCCATTATTAAAAGACATTCCGATACTTGGAGATTTATTCTTCAAAAATACGTATTCGACAACATGGTTAGTAATCGGGATTTTATTAATTAGTACATTTGTACTTTATAAAACTCGTCTTGGTCTACGTCTACGTGCATGTGGTGAATATCCTCAAGCAGCTGATGCAGCGGGTATTAATGTATACCGTGTTCGTTATTTAGGTGTAATTATTTCAGGTGCATTTTCTGGATTAGGTGGAGCTATTATCTTAGTAACTTACTCTGGCGAATTTACAGGAAGTGTAGCAGGTCTTGGTTTCTTAGCGATTGCTGCATTAATTTTTGGACAATGGAAACCACTTGGAATTTTAGCTGCAACATTATTCTTTGGTGTAGCTACAACAATTGCCAATGTATCTCAAGTTATTCCAAGTTTGGCTCATATACCACCATTAGCATTAAAGCTATTCCCGTACGTAGTAACTTTAATTGCGCTAGTAATATTCTCAAAATCTTCACAAGCACCAAAATCTGTTGGTGTTGCTTATGAAAAAGGTAAACGATAAATAATATTTTCTTAGAAGCCTCCTATATTATATATAGGAGGCTTTTTTTTAGTCAGTTTAGAAAATTCATTAAAATATGGTTTAAAAGGAGGTACTGAAAATAGGAACTTTCTTTTTTATTTGAAATAAATATTTTGGGTAAACTAAGCAGTAGGTTTTATTTTTGGTAAATTTAGAGATACAATGAAGATATTGGAAATAAATATGAGTAAATAATAATTGACTAAGGAGGGTTCAATTTGAATTTGTTACAATACAAAAATAGTGATATTAATGGCATTAAACTACATGTGGTTACGACAGAAAAATTTAAAACAAATTCGATTACACTAAAAGTACGTGGAAAACTTGAAGAAGATACAGTATCGTACCGTGGAATTTTACCTTATGTATTACAAAGTGGTACGAAAGATCTTCCTACTAATGGTGAAATTAGAAGAAAATTAGAAGAATTATACGGTGCAACCTTCTTTGTAGACGTCTCAAAAAAAGGTGATTATCATGTTATGTCGTTTACAATTGATGTTGCAAATGAAAAATACCTTTCAAATCAAAGCTCTTTATTAAATGAGGCTCTTTCGCTTATAGCGTCAATATGGCAAAATCCATTTTTAGAAAATGGTGCATTTTCAGCTAAACATGTTGAAACTCAAAAAAGAACGCAAATACAACGAATCCAGTCGATTAACGATGATAAATTGAAATTTGCAAATCAACGACTAGTGGAAGAAATGTTTAAGGATGAGCCATATGCATTACTTGCAAATGGAAAAACTGAGGATGTTAATTCAATTACAGCTGAATCTCTTTATAAATATTATGAAAAAGCCCTGCAAGAAGATTTAATTGATCTTTATGTTGTTGGTGATGTTGAATTTGATCAATGTAAACAATTGGTTGAAGAAAACTTTCGAAATACTACAAGTGAGAAAGTCACTGTTGATACTGTAAAAGCAACTCCAATTAGTTCACCTAATGAAGTAATTGAAGAGCAAAAATTGAATCAGGCTAAGCTACACATTGGTTATACAACTGAAATTTCCATCAAAGACCCAGACTATTTTGCACTTCAAGTGTTTAATGGGCTTTTTGGCGGATACTCACATTCGAAATTATTTATCAATGTACGAGAAAAAAACAGTTTAGCATACTATGCTGCTTCGCGTTTTGAAAGCCATAAATCAATCTTAATGGTAATGTCAGGTATTGCATCTGAAAACTATGAAAAAGCAACGACAATCATTGCTGAGCAGCTAGAAGAAATGAAAAAAGGAAATTTCACAGAAGCAGAAATTGATCAGACAAAACTAGTTATCAAAAATAGCTTATTAGAAAGTATGGACACGGCTTATGGAATAATTGAAACTTTATTCAATGATCAGGCAGCAGGTAACGAACGTCCGATTGAAGACTGGATACCTGCAATTGAAAAAGTTACAAAAGATGAAATGGTAGCTGTAGCTAATAAAATAAAACTGCATACAACTTATTTCTTAAAAGGTCAGGAGGGAGCATAATGGAAAAAAAGTATTTTGAACAATTGAATGAAACTCTTTATTTCGAAGAGCTTGAGAATGGATTAAAAGTATATATTCTTCCGAAGCAGGGTTACAACAAAACATATGCGACCTTTACTACTAAATATGGTTCGATTGATTCTGAGTTTATTCCATTAGGAAAAGATGAAAAATTGGTTGTACCAGATGGAATTGCTCATTTTTTAGAGCATAAATTGTTTGAAAAGAAAGATGGAGATGTATTCCAGGTTTTTAGTAAACAAGGTGCTTCTTCAAATGCATTTACGAGTTTCACGCGAACAGCTTACTTATTTTCAGCTACGAATAATGTAGAACAGAATTTAATAACATTAATTGATTTTGTTCAAGAACCTTATTTTTCTGATCAAAGTGTTGAAAAAGAAAAAGGAATCATTGGCCAAGAAATTAAAATGTACGAAGATAATCCTGATTGGAGACAGTACTTTGGGATGATTGCTAATTTATATGGTAAACATCCAGTTAGAACTGATATTGCTGGTACGGTTGAATCAATATCAAAAATTAATAAAGAATTATTATACACTTGTTACGAAACATTTTATCATCCAAGCAATATGTTATTCTTTGTTGTTGGTCCGGTAGATCCTGAAGAAACAATGAATTTAATTAGAGATAATCAAAATAAAAAGACTTTTAAAGATGCTAATGAAATTAAGAGATTTTTCCCAGAGGAAACTCCTGAATCTGCAGAAAAGAAAAAAGTATTACATATGAATGTCCAATCATCGAAAGTACTCGTTGGAATAAAGGACTTTTCTGCGCCTAAAGGTGGAAGCGAATTACTAAAACACGAATTATCTATTTCCATCCTACTAGATTATTTATTCGGAAAAGGTTCAAATACGTATCAACAAATGTATGAAGATGGTTTAATAGATGATTCGTTTTCATATGATTACTCTGCCGAAAATGGTTTTGCGTTCGCAATTATTGGTGGAGACTCAACTTCACCTGAGAAACTTTCTGAAAAAATCAAAGAAGTCTTATTAGACACTAAAAACCATGACTGGGAAAAAGAAATTGTCGACCGGGTAGTTAAAAAGAAAATTGGAGGATTTTTACGTTCATTAAATTCTCCAGAATATATAGCGAATCAATTTACAAGATACGCATTTTTAGATATGCATTTATTTGACATAGTATCTGTGTTACAATCGATCTCGATAGAGGATTTAAAAGCAAGTGCAAGTCATCTAATTAATGATGACTATATGAGCGAATTTTTCGTTCTTCCGCATTAAATGAGTTTTAATTACTAAAAGCATCCTTATTAGGGTGCTTTTTATTTAAAATGGGGAAAAAACTAAATAAGCAGATTTAAGGGTATATTAAGATAATAAATATATACTTATTACATAATATGCGTAATAAATAGATTCTTTGTCGTAACAAATCCCTAATAATGTTTAAACCCCTTAAATCTGCCTTTAATATGGAGATTAGTATGAGAAAAAGAATATTAGTAATAGGAGCTAGTGGAGACATAGGCTTGGCTATTTCAAAAAAAATAATAAATGAAAAACATGATTTAGTTGTCCACTTTAACAGTAAGAAAGAGCCACTTAACGAAATCCTAGAACTAGCTAGAGAGCATGAATTAAAATGCCAATTAGTTCAAGCGGATTTATCAGAAAAAAATGGCGTTGATGTTTTAACGTCACAAATTGTTGATCAGATTGATTCAATTGTTTATGCGTCTGGATTTTCGATTTACGGACTAATTAATGAAGTAAGTGATCAAGAAATTGATCAATTAACTCAATTACATATTAAAAGCTTGATAAAAGTAGTCAATTATTTTCTTCCAAATATGGTGGCGAAAAAATCTGGAAGCATTGTTGTAGTTTCTTCTATATGGGGGCAAATCGGTGCATCTTGTGAAGTGCTATACTCTACAACTAAAGGTGCTCAAAATGCATATGTAATGGCTCTAGCAAAAGAATTAGGGCCAAGCAATATAAAAGTAAATGCAGTCGCGCCAGGTGCTGTAAAAACGAATATGTTAAATTCATTTACGGAAACAGATTTAATCGAAATTGCAAATGAAATACCGATGAGTAGATTAGCACTACCAAGTGAAATCGCCAATACGGTAAATTTCCTAATTTCCGAACAATCTTCCTATATAACTGGTCAAATTCTTGGAGTAAACGGCGGATGGCACACTTCTTAAAAAAATTTCGAGTCGAAAGTTATTTATTTCACATATTTTACCTTTTATATTATGGTGAAATCGTTTATTATTAAATAGAGTTGTAAGTAGTTAACAAATAGGGGGTATAAGTATGGAGTTAATCGAATGGTATTTTGAGTATGAAATACATAAGAATCGCCCTGGACTACTTGGAGATATTGCTTCGTTAATCGGTATGCTAGGGATTAATATTTTAACAATTAATGGTGTCGACACAATGAAACGTGGTATGCTACTTGGTTGCGACAATGATGATCAAATTACAAGATTTGAATCAATTTTAAATACTATGGACAACATAACAATAATTAAACTAAGAAAACCAACTCTTAGAGATCGTTTAGCTGTACGACATGGTACTTATATCCAACGAGACGTAGATGATAAAAAGACTTTTCGTTTTGTTCGCGATGATTTAGGTATGCTTGTTGATTTTATGGCAGAGTTATTTAAACAGCCAGGCCATAAGCTAATCGGAATCAGGGGGATGCCTCGCGTTGGTAAAACTGAATCAGTAGTAGCAGCAAGTGTTTGTGCAAATAAACGCTGGTTATTTGTATCATCAACATTAATTAAACAAACATTAAGAAGTCAATTAATAGAAGACGAATATAATTCAGACAATGTATTTATTATTGATGGTATTCTCTCTCATAGAAGAGCAAATGAACAACATTGGCAATTAGTTCGCGAAATTATGGCAATGTCTTCTGTGAAAGTAGTAGAGCATCCAGATGTATTTGTACAGCAAACTGAATACTCTTTAGAAGATTTTGATTACATAATTGAATTAAGAAATGATGAAAATGAAGAAATTAAATATGAACTTGTAGACCAAATGGACAAAAATGGACACAACTCGTTCTCTATGTTTGATTTTTAAAGTTAGTTGGGGTGTAATTTGTGACAGAATTAGGAAAATTTTTAAAAGAAGCAAGAGAAGCCAAAGGCTTATCAATTGATGATGTACAAGAGTTAACGAAGATTCAAAAACGTTATCTTGAAGCAATTGAAGAAGGTAACTATGAAATATTGCCTGGGCAATTTTATGTTCGTGCATTTATTAGACAATATGCAGAAACGATTGGCGTTGATGTGTCGGGTTTTCTATCTGATAAACCTGTCGTAGAAGATACTGTTGAAGCAAATACAATTACAGAAGAAGTAAAGCATGAAGAAATTCCTAGTAGAGCATCAAAACTAAAAGAACCATTAAACAACGTTAAGTCGTCGCGTGTAATGGATTATTTACCAAGAATATTAATAGCAATTCTAATCATGGGAATCTGCATTGCTATCTATATGATGCTCCCATCAAAAAATGATGAAAAGTCTGCTGATACAAACCAATCTCAAACTAATTCTAATTCTGAAATAGAAAAACCAAAAAATAATGCTCTAGATCAGGTTAAAAATGATAATAAGAAACAAACAGAGAAAGCGAAAAATGATGAGACTAAGCAAGAACCGACTCAAAAAATTACAGTTGACGCTGCTCAAGGAAAACGCACTTCAATTTCATTATCTGGTACAGATGTATTTAAATTAGAAGTGGTTGCTAATGGTGAAAGTTATGTAGATTTGAAAAATGCTTCGGGAAAAATGTTTTATAGTGGGATTTTAAAACAAGGACAAACTCAAAACTATGACTTAACAGAAGAAAATGAAGTAACGGTAAATATTGGTGCTTCAAATAATGTTGAGCTAAGAATTAATGATGAGGTATTTAAATATCCAGTTAGTCCAACAAATGCTGTTCACCAAAAGATTACGATTAAAAATTTAAAAATGAATCAATAGTCATCTTTAAGATGGCTTTTATTCATTTATTATAAATTGCTTCATTTTCTAGAAAGTTTTGGAGGGTTTTACCATGAATTTACCAAATAAGATTACAGTATCAAGGGTTTGCTTAATCCCATTATTTATGCTGGTTGTTTTAATAGATTTTGGATGGGGAAATATTACGTTAATTGGTGATTCGATACCAGTTAACCACCTAGTAGGAGCAGGGATTTTTATTATTGCCTCTGTAACTGATTTTATTGATGGCTATTATGCACGAAAATTTAATTTAGTTACTAATTTTGGAAAGTTCCTAGATCCACTAGCTGACAAATTACTAGTATCTTCAGCGTTAATAATTTTAACTGATTTTAACTACGTTCCCGCGTGGATTACAATTGTCATTATAAGTAGAGAATTCGCTGTAACTGGTTTAAGAATGATCTTAGCTGGTACAGGTGAAGTTCATGCTGCAGCAATGTTAGGTAAAATTAAAACTTGGGCTCAAATCGTTGCGATTTCAGCTTATTTCCTACATGACTTCCCATTTAATTTCTTACCATTTTCAATTGCAGATGTAGCACTTTGGGTTGCGTTATTCTTTACAGTATATTCTGGTTGGGATTATTTTTATAAAAATAGAGATGTTCTTATTAAATCAATGTAAAGAATTAAAAGGGGGAAATGATTTTGAAGCGTGCTGAAATAATTGCTGTAGGGACTGAACTACTTTTAGGTCAAATTGCAAACACGAATGCGCAATTTTTGGCTAAACATTTATCTACACTAGGATATCACCATCATTTCCAAACGGTTGTAGGAGATAATTCAGAACGACTTAAACATGCGCTTGAAATCGCTTCAACAAGAAGTGATTTAATTATCTTAACTGGTGGATTAGGACCAACGAAAGATGATTTAACAAAAGAGGTTGTTTCTGAATTTGTACAAGAAACACTTGTATACCATACTCCATCACTTGAGTACATTGAACAATATTTTATTAAAGTTAATCGACCAATGACTGAAAATAATAAAAAACAAGCATTGGTAATTAACAATGCGCACGTCTTATTAAATAAAAATGGAATGGCTCCTGGGATGGTTTTTGAATCTAGTGACAAGCAATTTGTTCTATTACCTGGACCGCCAAGAGAAATGATTCCGATGGTTGAAAATGAATTAATTCCTTATTTCTTAAAAGGTAAGGAAGCAAATACAATTATCTCAAAGGAACTCAAGTTTTTTGGGATCGGAGAATCAATTTTAGAAACTCAAATTCTTGATTTACTTGAAAACCAATCGAATCCAACAATTGCTCCTTTAGCTAGTGAAGGAGAAGTAATGCTCCGAATTACAGCAAGTGCTAGTAATAAACAAGAGGCAGAGAAATTAATAGGACAAGCTGAAGAAAAAATTCGAGAGCGTGTTGGGCAATTCATATACGGTACTAACGGTGATAATCTATTTACCGTTTTATCAAGAAAGTTGAAGGAATTTAAACTGACTATATCTGCTGCTGAAAGTTTAACGGGTGGACTTTTCAGTAAAAGAGTGACAGACATTCCAGGCAATTCGTCCATTTTTAAAGGAAGTGTAGTTTGTTACACGAATGAAATGAAACAAAAACTAGTAAATGTATCATCAGATATTCTGGCAAATAACGGTGCAGTAAGTGCAGAATGTGCTAAATCACTAGTTGAAAATATTCAAAGATTAACAGGTAGTAATATTTCGATTAGCTTTACTGGTGAAGCAGGACCTTCAACATTAGAAAATGTGCCAGTAGGAAAAGTTTTTATTGGAATAAAAATGAATGATAATGAACCATTCATTAAAGAGTTCCAATTCAGTGGTACTAGGGAACAAATAAGATTATCAAGTGTTAAGAATGGCGCAAATATGCTGATTAAATTACTTCATTCAAGTTTTGAAAGTCAAGACTTATAAAATTAGATAGGTTATTTTATAATAAAAAAGCTCGGTTATTTAGCCGAGTTTTTTAATTTTATAGTTTTCATATTAATAAAAATCTAGTTTTATAGTTAAATAAATACGAAACAAACGTTTCTATTCTTTGGAAATTAAGTTTAATCTCAAAAAAAATCGAATAAACGTTCTATTTTTTAGTTGGCAAACGAACAAAAAACAGTTATTATATAGTTAATAGATAAATGAATCCTTAAGGAGGAATCTTAATGAGTGATCGCCAAGCTGCTTTAGATATGGCTTTAAAACAAATTGAAAAACAATTCGGTAAAGGTTCAATTATGAAACTAGGGGAACAAACAGATCGCCGAATTTCAACTATTTCTAGTGGATCGTTAGCACTAGATGTTGCATTAGGTGTAGGTGGATATCCAAGAGGCCGAATTATTGAAGTATATGGTCCTGAAAGTTCAGGTAAAACAACTGTAGCATTACATGCAATCGCTGAAGTTCAAGCAAATGGAGGACAAGCGGCGTTTATAGATGCTGAGCATGCATTAGATCCTGTCTATGCTCAAAAATTAGGTGTAAACATCGATGAGTTATTATTATCTCAGCCTGATACAGGTGAACAAGGACTTGAAATTGCAGAAGCGTTAGTTCGTAGTGGTGCAATTGATATTATCGTTGTTGACTCAGTAGCTGCATTAGTTCCGAAAGCTGAAATTGAAGGAGACATGGGTGATGCTCACGTAGGTCTACAAGCTCGATTAATGTCTCAAGCATTACGTAAACTTTCAGGTGCAATTAACAAGTCAAAAACAATTACAATCTTCATTAACCAAATTCGTGAAAAAGTTGGGGTTATGTTCGGTAATCCTGAAACGACTCCAGGTGGACGTGCGTTAAAATTCTACTCTACAATTCGTTTAGAGGTACGTCGTGCTGAACAATTAAAACAAGGTAATGATATTGTAGGTAACAAAACGAAGATTAAAGTCGTTAAAAATAAGGTAGCACCACCATTCAGACAAGCAGATGTAGATATTATGTATGGAGAAGGTATTTCTAAAGAAGGGGAAATTCTTGATATTGGATCTGATTTAGATATCGTTCTTAAGAGTGGAGCATGGTATTCTTACAATGAAGAACGTCTTGGACAAGGCCGTGAGAATGCTAAGATATTCTTAAAAGAAAATAAAGATATACGTGATACGATTAAACAATCGATCCGTGTTCACCATGGCTTGGATAACCCTGTTATCGTTACTGAAACAGATGACGAAGATCAATTCTCTTTATTAGAAGAATAAATTTTTTCCTGAAAAAAATTTAAGAAACTAAGATTATAAAAGACAAACCAAAAATGCGGGTGCTTATTAAAAGTGCTCGCATTTTTTAAATACAGGAAAAGCAAAGTCCGAAAGAATAGTAGTGATGTTTTTTAAATTTTTTTCCTTTAATCTGAATCGCTTTAAACTGTCCTCAAATCCTATGGATAACGTGGAGGCTGTAGTCAAAAACTCCCTATTTTTTTTAAGGAAATATAACTAAATACATAAGAAAATAGATGTTTATTAATCGAAAAATCATTGAAATTAATTCATGATTAAAATCAAATAAAAAAAAGTTAATGAATAAAATTTATATTTTGATGTATGAAATCTAGTAAAAATGTAATAAATATTGATAAATCAAGTATGTAAGCAATTTACAAGGCTTGACATCATTTGGTAAGAGATTTAATATTTAAGTGTATATTCTAAAAAAATATTACTTTTTTGTAAAAAAATGAAATCGAAATGTGCTGTATGTTGATGCAATTATTTATACAATATAACAGCCGACAAAAATGAAACTAATTAAATAGCAAGAGGAGGTGAAATCATGGGTGCAAATACTATAATTTTGATCATCTTCGCATTGCTTGCCACATTCGGAGTCGGTTATGCTGTCGGATTTTTTGTCCGTAAGTCCATTGCAGAAGCTAAAATAAATGGCGCAACTAATCATGCAAATCAAATTATTGAAGATGCAAAACGTGATTCAGAAACAGTTAAAAAAGAAGCTTTATTGGAAGCAAAGGACGAGATTTACAAAATTCGTACAGATGCAGAGAACGAAATTCGAGATCGACGTAGTGAAATACAAAAATCTGAAAATCGTTTAACGCAAAAAGAAGAGAACTTAGATCGTAAAGATGATGGACTTTCAAAACGTGAGTCTGCTCTTGAAAGAAAAGAGGAATCTCTTGTTTTAAAACAACAGCAGATAGAAGATATGGAAAGCAAGATAGAAGCATTAATTGCTGCCCAACAAGAAGAGTTAGAGAGAATTTCTAGCTTAAATCGTGAAGAAGCAAGACAATTAATACTTACTAAAGTCGAAAATGAATTATCCCATGAAACAGCAATACTAGTTAAAGAAACAGAAGCTCGAGCAAAAGAAGAAGCAGATAAGAGAGCAAAAGATATCTTATCATTAGCAATCCAGCGTTGTGCTGCAGATCATGTTGCTGAAACAACTGTGTCAGTTGTAAATCTTCCAAATGATGAGATGAAAGGTCGTATTATCGGTCGTGAAGGTCGAAATATACGTACTTTAGAAACGTTAACTGGTATAGATTTAATTATTGATGATACGCCTGAAGCTGTAATATTATCAGGTTTTGACCCAATTCGTCGTGAAACTGCGAGAATTGCACTAGATAAATTAGTACAAGATGGTCGAATCCATCCTGCACGAATCGAGGAAATGGTTGAAAAATCTAGAAGAGAAGTAGATGAGTACATACGTGAAGTCGGTGAACAAACTACTTTCGAAGTGGGTGTCCATGGAATTCACCCTGACTTAATCAAAATATTAGGTCGTCTGAAATTTAGAACTAGTTATGGACAAAATGTATTAAAACATTCGATGGAAGTAGCTAACTTAGCTGGTCTTATGGCTGCTGAACTAGGTGAAGATACAAAACTTGCAAAACGTGCAGGATTACTTCACGATATTGGTAAAGCGATTGACCATGAGGTAGAAGGAAGCCACGTTGAAATCGGTGTTGAATTAGCAACAAAATATAAAGAACATCCAGTAGTAATCAATAGTATCGCATCTCACCATGGAGATGCTGCGCCAACTTCAATCATCGCAGTTCTTGTAGCTGCTGCAGATGCACTATCTGCTGCAAGACCAGGTGCTCGTAGTGAAACTTTAGAAAACTATATCCGACGTTTAGAAAAACTTGAAGAGATTTCTGAATCGTATGAAGGTGTAGAGAAGTCATTTGCTATTCAAGCCGGTCGTGAAGTACGCATAATGGTAAAACCAGATACAATTGATGATTTACAAGCTCATAGATTAGCAAGAGATATTAGAAAACGTATTGAAGACGAACTGGATTATCCAGGTCATATAAAAGTTACGGTTATTCGAGAAACTCGTGCAGTCGAGTATGCAAAATAAAGTGGTTAACGCCACTTTATTTTCTTTTTAGTAACAAAATAAAGTATTTTTAAGAATAGCTCCAACTAATACATATCTGAAGTTAATCTTAGTTGATTGGCATAGATGTAAGATTCAGATTGTGCTAGTAATGGAGCTTTTCGTATTTTTGGGTAATCTAATGTAAAATCAGTGCTGTACGTTTACAGTGGCAAGTTGGAAGGAAGTAACATAATGAGAATAATGTTTATAGGCGATGTAGTTGGTTCAAATGGTAGAACAATGGTAAAGGCAAATCTTCAGGCTTTAAAAAGGAAATATAATCCTTCAGTAACAATCATAAATGGTGAAAATGCAGCCCATGGTAAAGGGATAACGGAAAAAATTTATCGTGAATTTTTAGAATTAGGTGCTCAAGCAGTAACACTTGGTAATCACGCATGGGATAAAAAAGATATTTTTGAATTTATTGATCAAGCAAAATACTTAGTAAGACCAGCTAATTTCCCTGAGGGTACTCCAGGGAATGGTTTAGTATTTTTAAACTTTAATGATGTTGAAATAGCAGTGATCAATTTACAAGGTAGAACATTTTTACCCCCACTTGATTGTCCGTTTAAAAAAGCTGATGAACTAATAAAAATCGCTCAAAAAAGAACAAAAATTATTTTTGTTGATTTTCATGCTGAAGCAACAAGCGAAAAAATCGCTATGGGCTGGTATTTAGATGGAAGAGTAACTGCGGTAGTTGGTACCCATACACATGTACAAACAGCTGATGAGCGAGTATTACCTGCTGGTACAGCGTTTATTACGGACGTAGGGATGACTGGTCCTTATGATGGGATTTTAGGTGTTACAAAGGAAGCAGTTATTAAAAAATTCTTAACGAACTTACCAGTAAGATTTGAAGTAGATGAAGGTAGAGGCCAGCTAAGTGGTGTTATTATTGAATTAGATAAACAAACAGGCCTTGCAAAATCTATCAAAAGAATACAAATTAATGATGATCATCAAGAGCTATAAGATTAATTAAGAGAATTGTGAAAATTTTTAAAAAACTTTTAAATATTTGCAGGAATAACTTCTTGTTATCGAGAATAGTTTTTATTGTACACAATATTAGCTTTGTAAGTACAAGGAGGATCAGGAATGGAAATATTAAAAGTTTCAGCAAAGTCAAACCCTAATTCTGTAGCAGGAGCACTTGCAGGTGTATTGAGAGAGCGTGGTACAGCAGAAATTCAAGCAATCGGTGCTGGCGCGTTAAACCAAGCTGTAAAAGCAGTTGCAATTGCGAGAGGATTCGTTGCACCAAGTGGTGTGGACCTAATTTGTATCCCTGCATTTACAGATATTCAAATCGATGGGGAAGAGCGTACAGCGATTAAATTAATCGTAGAACCTCGTTAATAAATACAACCTGTTAGCCTAAAGCGACAGGTTGTTTTATTTTTTATTAAAATCAGCTTACACGTAAGAAAATAATGGCGTTAAAATCAAATTAAGAAATCATAAATTGGCAACGTTGAAGAAATATCGAATAGTTTCCAATTTTAGGTATAAATAGAAATCAACTATTCCTGTGTCTTCACCTAAAGGCTCGCCAATCGGCGAGTTTTCTTTATGTATAATGATTTAATTTATATTCGGTATTATTAATTATGTTAAACTAGTCTAAATAATCAAAAAAAGGAAGGGTGTAAAGGAATGAAAGTATTTGATGCACATTGTGATGTACTGATGAAATTATTAGAAAAGCCTACGATCAATTTTGAAAATGATGATTCATTGGAGGTTTCAGTTAATCGATTAAAACAGGGAGAAAGTAAGATACAATGCTACGCGATTTATATCCCCGAAAATGTACATAAACTAATAAAGTTTGACGCTGCACTTCAATGTGTAACTCTTTTTTATGAAAAAGTAGCAACAGAAAATAATAATATAAAAGTTATTCGAACAAAAGAAGATGAAGTTGGATTAAAAAGTCACGAAATGGGCGCTATTTTGACCCTAGAGGGCTGTGACGCACTTTTGGGTGATATTAACCGACTAAAGATATTACACCGTTTAGGAGTGCGTAGTGTCGGTCTAGTATGGAATTACGCTAATGAAACTGCAGATGGAATACTTGAAGAAAGGAATGGGGGATTAACTAATTTTGGAAGAAGTGTAGTTCACTACTTAAATGAGCATAATATGTGGTGTGATCTTTCTCATTGTAGTGAAGCCGCGTTTTGGGATGCATTCGAGCAAGCAAAATACCCAACTGCAACTCATTCGAACGCTAAAGCAATCTGTAAACACCCTAGAAATCTAAATGATGAACAGTTGAAGGCGATGTTTAATAGAGGAGCAATTGTAGGAATTAATTTTTATCCTGCATTTTTAGTCGATGAAGGTGTTGCAACGATCTCAGATATTATTAAACATATTGATTATATGTGTTCACTAGGTGGAGAAAAATATATCGCGATGGGATCAGATTTCGATGGAATCGATACACATCCAACCGATTTACATCATGTTGGGCTTTATCCAAATTTAACAAATGAATTGCTAAAATATTATACCGAACAGCAAGTAAAAGGCTTTATGTATGAGAATTATTCATCATATATACATTACAAATAACACGTTACTTGTTCAGAATAATAAAAATATAAAAATTAAAGGAATAATTTCTTTCAAAATCATTGATTTTTTTGATTAATAGGTCTAGAATTGAAAGCGAATTAACTCATATCAAAAGATATGTTTTAAATCGCTTTCATTCTTTTATAAAAATGAATGAGATGCAAAAAAAATTATCCATTTATAATTTAACTTATTACGAATGAGGGCATTCAAAGGGGTGTAGGAAATGATTGAACAACTTTCATGGAAAGTTGGAGGACAACAGGGTGAAGGTATCGAAAGTACAGGTGAGATTTTTGCAATTGCGTTAAACCGTTTAGGTTACTATTTATACGGATATCGTCATTTCTCTTCTCGTATTAAAGGTGGTCACACTAACAACAAAATTCGTGTAAGTACAACTGAAGTTCGTGCAATTTCAGATGACTTAGATATTTTAGTAGCCTTTGACCAAGAAACAATCGATGTAAACTTTTATGAATTACGCAAAGGCGGTATCGTAATCGCTGATGCTAAATTTAATCCGACAATTCCAGATTCAACTGACGTAACACTTTATTCAATTCCATTTACAGAATTAGCTGCTGAACTAGGTACTTCATTAATGAAAAACATGGTTGCAGTTGGAGCTTCAAGTGCAATTTTAGGTCTTTCAATTGAAGTTTTCAGAGAAGTTGTAGATGAAATTTTCGGTAAAAAAGGTCAACAAATTGTTGAGAAAAACATAGAAGCAATCGCACGTGGAGCACAAGAAATGAGAGAAATGCTTGGCGTGAATGTAAATAAAATGCAATTATCAGAAGCTGATGGTAAAAAACGTATGTTCTTAATCGGTAATGATGCAATCGCAATGGGTGCATTAGCTGGTGGTTCTCGTTTTATGGCAGCGTATCCAATTACGCCGGCATCTGAAATTATGGAATACTTAATTAAAAAATTACCACAGTATGGTGGAGCAGTTATTCAAACTGAGGACGAGATTGCTGCATGTACAATGGCAATCGGAGCTAACTATGCTGGTGTTCGTACATTAACAGCATCTGCAGGTCCTGGTCTTTCATTAATGATGGAAGCAATCGGCCTTTCAGGTATTACTGAAGTTCCTTTAGTAATCGTTGATACTCAACGTGGTGGTCCAAGTACTGGTCTTCCAACTAAACAAGAACAATCAGACTTAATGGCTATGATCTACGGTACTCACGGTGAGATTCCGAAAGTAGTTATCGCTCCAAGTACTGTAGAAGAAGGATTCTACGATATGGTGGAAGCGTTTAACGTAGCTGAAGAATTCCAAGTTCCTGTTATCGTAATTACAGACTTACAACTTTCTTTAGGTAAACAAACTGTTGAACCACTTCAATTTGAAAAAGTTCAAATTCGCCGTGGTAAGTTTGATTACAAACAAGAATTACCTGTATCTGAAAACAAAGAATACTTCAAACGTTATGAAGTGACTGAGGACGGCGTTTCTCCACGTGTAGTACCAGGTATGAAAGGTGGTATTCACCACGTAACTGGTGTTGAGCATGATGAAATGGGTAAACCATCTGAATCACCAATTAACCGTAATCAACAAATGGATAAACGTATGCGTAAGTTAAACAACTTAAAATTCCCTAACCCAGTGTTAGTGAACTCTAAACACGACGAAGCTGATGTATTATTAGTTGGTTTTAACTCAACTCGTGGTGCAATCGAAGAAGCAATGGTTCGTTTAGAGCAAGATGGTATCAAAGTTAACCACGCTCATGTACGTTTAATTCACCCATTCCCAACAAACGAATTAATGCCTGAGCTTAAAAAAGCTAAACGCGTAATCGTTGTTGAAAATAATGCTACTGGTCAATTAGCAAGCATTATTAAAATGAATTGTGGTCATGCAGAAAAGATTTCAAGCTTACTAAAATATGATGGAAATCCTTTCTTACCAAAAGAAATTTACAACACTTGCAAGGAAGGAGTTGTTCTAAATGGCAACATTTAAAGAATTTCGTAATAATATCAAACCAAACTGGTGCCCTGGATGTGGAGACTTCTCAGTACAAGCATCGATTCAACGTGCAGCAGCAAATGTTGGTTTAGAACCTGATAACCTTGCAGTAATTTCTGGTATTGGATGTTCTGGTCGTATTTCTGGATATATTAACTCTTACGGTTTACATGGTATTCACGGTCGTTCACTTCCAATTGCACAAGGTGTTAAAATGGCTAACCGTGATCTAACTGTTATCGCTTCTGGTGGTGACGGTGATGGATTCGCAATCGGTTTAGGTCATACAATCCATGCAATTCGTCGTAACATCGACGTTACTTACATCGTAATGGATAACCAAATTTACGGTTTAACAAAAGGTCAAACATCTCCTCGTAGTGATGTAGGATTCAAAACTAAGAGTACTCCACATGGTTCTGTTGAATCTGCACTTTCTGTAATGGAAATGGCATTAACAGCTGGTGGAACATTCGTAGCACAAAGTTTCTCAAGTGACTTAAAAGAGTTAACTTCATTAATCGAGCAAGGTATTAACCACAAAGGTTTCTCTTTAATTAACGTATTCAGCCCATGTGTAACTTACAATAAAGTAAACACATATGACTGGTTTAAAGAAAATCTTGTTAAACTTTCTGATATTGAAGGATATGATCCATCAAACAAAGAAATGGCTATGCAAACATTAATGCAAAATAAAGGTTTAGTAACTGGTCTTATTTACCAAAATAAAGAGCAAAAATCATACCAAGAATTAATTTCTGGTTACAATGAAGATCCATTAGTGGAATCAGATCTACAATTAGAAAAAGGTCAATTCGAAAAATTAGTTGCTGAATTCATGTAATAAAAACAAAAACTCCTCATTTATTGGGGAGTTTTTTTATATTTGAAATATAAAGTAGTATGTGAACTTTCATTCAGAACTTAATAATAAATTTGTTCATTTTTTTTATTGGAATATAATAATTATCAATCTTTTCTTAATTGGGTAATGTTAACAAACTTTATTCAATTTCACAACTATAACTTAGCGTTTAAGAAATTATATTTAGAAAAAGGTGAATCCATAATTTAAAATTTTCCAAACTAAATAGGACTATACAAATTTTTTGTTGAATTGTTTATAAGGTTAGGAGTGATTTATATGATAAATATTCAAATTAGAAGACCGAGAATTGAAGATGACAAAGAGTTACATCAATTTTTTCGGGTAGTGATTATCGATACGTTTACAAAAGAAGGTTTAGGGGAGAAGTTGGAAGATATTAATGATGAAATTAAAACGAAAGTAAAATACTTAAAAAACGATTTTGACAGCAATGGAGAGAGTAGATATTTTTTAATTGCCCTTGATCATGATAAAATTATCGGTTCAATTGAATACGGACCGGCGAGTGATCTCATTATGGAATGCACAAAAAATGAATTAAATGGCCTAATTGAAATAGGAACTGTTTTCGTTCATCCGGACTATCAAAAGAAAGGAATAGGGAATTTATTACTAGATTCAATGTATTCTACTTTACAGAATAGAGGGATAAATGAATTTTGTTTAGATAGTGGTTATACGAACGCCCAAAAAATCTGGAAAAAGAAATTTGGTGAACCTAAATACTTATTTAAGGATTTTTGGGGAAAAGGTTATGATCACATGATTTGGAAAATTAAGATTAGTAATATATTAAAATAGCATTTTGAATGGGGAATTAGGAAATGACAGAGCAATGAAGAGTGGCTATCTCGTATTACCCCAGAATTAGAGAGTGGCACAGTAAAGGTTCAATTGGGTTAGCAAATAAGGAATATTAAAACAAAAAACAGGGAAATAAAGGATATTCCACAGCATTATCGAATTTCTAAGTTAAAAGGAATTGAAAGGAGAAAAAAATTTGTTGTTCTCACTTTTACCGGCCCTTTTAACTTTTGTTTTAGTAAGTATTTTTTCACCCTTATTAATTGCTACATTAAGAAAATTGAAGTTAACACAACCTATAAGAGCTGAATTACCACCTGAACACCATAATAAAAAAGGTACACCATTAATGCTAGGAAGCATATTTTTGATTGGTATATTAGTAGCGTTCCTTAATTATTCAAGCCCACTCATGCTTTTTTTAGTTGGAACCTTCATTCTTTTTAGTTTTGTAGGTTTTATTGATGACTTTTGGAAAGCATCAAAACAGGATCCTGGAGGAATATCGGCTAAGACAAAACTAATTTTTCAATTTTCATTTACTATTTTGTTGCTTATTGTATTAATTAATTATTTTGGAATAGATACAACTTTTCGTTTTACAGATTCAATCAAAATCTTTTTACCATTATGGGTTTATTTAGCGATCGTGACTTTATTTATTGTAGGATCTGCAAATGCTATTAATTTTACTGATGGGATGGATGGACTTCTTGGTATGGTCTCAATCCCTACCTTCTTTTTCTTTTTTCTGATTTCAGATCATATAGAAGTAAAAATTTTTAGTCTAATTATGATTGCTAGTTTAGCTGGTTTTTTAATTTATAACTTATATCCCGCTAAGGCATTTATGGGCGATACAGGTTCGATGGCAATTGGTGGTTCACTATCCTTTTTAGCAATCATTGAAAAAGTAGAAATTTTGATTCCGATTTTGTTTTTAATTTATTTAGCTGAGCAATTTTCCGTTATTTTTCAAGTTCTTTACTTTAAAAAAACAAGAGAGCGACTGTTTCTCATGGCCCCTATCCATTTTCATTATGGTATTAAGTATGGTTGGTCGGAAAATATCATTGTTATGAATTTTACGATTATATCTTGGACATGTAGCTTATTAAGCCTTTTATATTTTTATTTATTTATGTAGACTAAGTACTTAAATAGTATAAATTTTGAATTTTGAGGATCCTTTTATGGTCCTCTTTTTATTTTGTAATTGAAGTGAAAAATAACATTCTTCTATTATTAATTAAAGCGCTCTCTATTTTAACAGTAATGATTAAAAATATTAAAAAAATTATTCAAATATACTTCTATTTTAGGCTTTCTTTTTTGCGTAACGCACATTGTATATTGTAGAATAACGTTATATACTTAATTAATGTGTGGACGTTCGATTGAAAGGAGATTGTTTTATGAATGAACAACAACGCCTTCAAGGCACTAATATAAATAATACGAAAAATAAAAACGATAAAGATTATAGTCAATATTTTGAAAAGGTTTACCAAGCTCCTTCGTTAGCTGATGCAAAGCGCAGAGGTAAAGAAGAAGTTACTTATGATCGCGGTTTCGAAATTCCTGAAGAAATGAGAAATTCGGGTGCAGGTAAGAAATTCTTAATCCGTACGTATGGTTGTCAAATGAACGAGCATGACACAGAAGTTATGGCCGGTATTTTTACAACGATGGGTTATGAAGTTGCTACATCAGTTGAAGATGCTGATATTATTCTATTAAATACATGTGCAATTCGAGAAAATGCTGAAAATAAAGTATTTGGTGAAATTGGACACTTAAAACCGTTAAAGCTTCAAAGACCAGACTTGTTAATTGGTATTTGTGGTTGTATGTCCCAAGAAGAAGCTGTCGTTAATCGAATCTTACAAAAACATTCATTTATTGATATGGTATTTGGTACACATAATATTCATAGACTACCATTTATTATTCAAGAAGCAATGTTTAGTAAAGAAATGGTTATCGAAGTATGGTCAAAAGAAGGGGATGTAATTGAAAACCTTCCAAAAGTCCGTCGTGGTGAAATTAAAGCATGGGTTAATATTATGTATGGTTGCGATAAATTCTGTACATACTGTATTGTTCCTTATACACGTGGAAAAGAGCGTAGCCGTCAACCAGAAGACATTATTAATGAAGTTCGTGAGTTAGCTAGACTAGGTTACAAGGAAGTTACTTTATTAGGTCAAAATGTTAATGCATACGGTAAAGACTTAGCTGAAGGAACATATGGATTAGGTCATTTAATGGATGAAATCCGTAAAATTGGTATTCCGCGTGTACGTTTTACAACAAGTCATCCACGAGATTTTGATGATCATTTAATAGAAGTATTAGCAAAAGGTGGCAACTTAATGCCACATATTCATTTACCGGTTCAATCGGGTAGCTCAGAAGTTCTGAAGTTAATGTCACGTAAATATGATCGTGAACAGTATCTTGAACTTGTAAGAAAATTAAAAACGGCTATGCCACAAATTTCATTTACAACAGATATAATTGTTGGATTCCCAAATGAAACAGATGAGCAATTTGAAGAAACGATGACGTTATATGAAGAAGTAGGTTTTGATTTAGCATTTACTTTCATCTATTCACCGCGTGAAGGAACACCGGCTGCCAAAATGGTAGATAATGTACCTGAGAGTGTGAAAAAGCAAAGATTACAACGTCTAAACGAAGTTGTAAATGCAAAATCAGCTGAATTTAATAAACGTTTTGAAGGACAAATTCTTGATGTTTTAGTAGAGGGCGAAAGTAAGAAGAATCCAGATGTACTTGCTGGGTATACTCCTTATAATAAACTTGTTAACTTTAGAGGTCCTAAATCAATCGTTGGTCAAATTGTAAAAGTAAAAGTTACAAAAGCTAAAACATGGTCATTAGATGGAGAATTAGTAGAAGAAACAGTAGAGGTGCTATAATGGGAAAATATACAAAAGCTGATATCGTTGAACGTGCTAAAGAATTAGCAGTAATGATTTCTGAAACAGAAGAAGTAGACTTTTTTAAACGTGCTGAAGCGCAAATTAACGAGAGCGATTCTGTAAGAGCGCATATCGAAGAAATTAAATCATTACAAAAACAAGCGGTTAATTTAGAGCACTGGGGTAAGAAAGAAGCTCTTAAAAAAGTTGAACAAGAGCTTGATGATTTAAACGAAAAATTAGAATCAATTCCAGTAGTACAAGAATTCCAATCATCTCAAGTAGAAGTGAATGATTTACTTCAATTAATCGCCCACACAATCTCAAATGGTGTAACAGATGAAATTATTAAATCAACAGGTGGCAACTTACTAAGCGGAGAAACAGGATCAAAAGTAGCACATGGACCTGATTCTTGCAAAACAGATAGCTGCAACCATTAAAATAAAAGACACAACATGCAAATAAATTTGCTGTTGTGTCTTTTTTAGCATCTTATTTTTCCAACTTTGAAAAACTTCATTTTTATTAAAATAATCAATGCAACTAAAACAGGAATGATAATTTGAAATGGAATATGTAAATAATATGGAACTTTCACTAAGCCAATGTATAAGAAATTTGTAAATCCTTTACTCATGTTAACAGATAAGCAAAATACAAATAATGAAAAAAATATTAGGATCGGTATTTTTTTTAGCTTTGGATGTAAATCTGAAAGTATGATGGTTGCAGATAGAAAATAAACAGTAGCTTTAATGAAGCCACTCATCATAACGATTATGACACCAATTAAATCTAATCTTTCAATAACATTAAAAATATAGATTTTTTTTAATGCTTCGAGATATGGATAGATAAAGTCATTGAATAGTTCGGGACCCAGCATTCCCATTACAATAAATATTCCAATAGATAGTATACAACCTAATAAAACGATACTGACCAATCCCTTAAATGGAAAATTATCATTCTGCTTCACATAAGAAAATAGTGTTGTACACGCAATCATTTCACCAATTGGAACAGTAAAAGCTCTTGGGAACATACTTTTTAATAATTTAATCCATCCCTCCTCTAAAATGGGTTGAACATTATTCAATACAAACTGCCCATTTATTAAAGCGAGTAAGAATGAAAAGATTAAGAAAGAAATAACGATAAAAATAAATAATTCAGCCGTTCGTGCAAATGATTCAATCCCTATATAGCAGGAATAAACGATTGAAGAAATAAAAAATAATGATAGTAACCAAAGTGATTTATTAGGCAATAAGACTGAATGTACTACATAGATGATATCCATTACTACTCTTGCTGAAATATAAAGAAAATAAACAATATATCCATATAGAATTAAAGACCCTAAATATCTACCTAAAGCAAAATTAATTACTTGTACAAATGAAACTGAATCAGCCCAATAAAATAATTTACAATAGAAAAAAAACAGTAGAAGACCATAAAGACAAACTAAAAGAATAGCAATCCAATTGTCATTACCAGATTGTTTAATAAATCCAATAGCAATTGAACTACCAATTAAAAAATTAAGAATTATAGCAATCATTTGAAAACTACTTATTTTTAGGTGTTGATTCATTTTTTGTTCCTGCCTTACCCGGAAATTTAGAATTAAAATTAATTGTTGCTATTTCTCTAATATTTACAGATACGATTGGCTTTACTTCAACATCCTTTAAAAAATTTGTTTGAATTTTCTCCCATTTTTTGGGGTGTTGTATGTAATAAGTATTACCAAATCCTATAAAATCACTATCATAATCTTTACTTTTCTGTATCAATTTCTTTAAATTAGTTGTTAATTCTTGTTTAAATTTATTTTCTAATTCCTTTTCATTTTTTTTAAAATTTGAAGGAGATATATAATTACAATTATTTTCTATTAATGTACCATCAATATTTATCTTTAATTCAAAAGCTGGTTTTTTACTTTTTAATAGTTTTTTATTCGCTTTAATTGAATCTATTTTTAAAACTGCTTTTTTGCCATCACTACACAAAGTATCTATAATCGTACTTTTAGTTTTACCTTGCGTGATAAAGTATAAAAATCCTTCACTAATAGATAAATTGTTTACATATTTGTCATTATGAAAAACTGCAAATCCATTAAGCGTGATTGTAGTAGACGGATCTAATGACTGTGTATTTTCAATTTTACCTCCCTCTTTTATTTCACCACTTACTTGTAAAGCAGGTAAATATAAATCTTGTCCTTTTTTATATAATTCGATTAATATATTTGTTGGTGATGTGAAGACATTTAAGGCATTTTTCTCACTTATATTTAAAATCATATTTCGAATATCAAGTGATGGAAAATCTTGAATTGGAGTAAAGACTTTCAATAAATCTTCAGGATTAGAGTTTTTTACGACCGCTAATGGATAGTGAGTAGATGTTTTCTTTGTTCGCATTAAAAAATCAATAGTTGGGCCAATCCCTTCTTTTTTTAGTAAATCTTCACTAATTAGCACTAACTGTAAATGTGAAAGGTCAAAATCTTTCGGCATTTTATCTGAAATAGAATTTAGAGCCATAGATAGAGTTTTGCCAGTACCATCAAATGTTGTAATTGGCGACAACATTGATTTTGAATTCGCATTTTTGGCACCTGCATTAGCCAATTGAGCAGTTAAATGATATTGGTCATTTTGTTTATCGATTGCTAAGCTGATGATTGAACCGATTTCGTTGATTTCAACTCGATCAGTATTATTAAAAAATATCGTAAAAGCCAATAGGATTGGAACAAAAGTAAAAAGACCTTTCATGCATTTCCCTTCAATCTATAATTGATTACTTTTTTTCTTTTTTTTCTACAATCAAATCTTCATGCCTAATATTATGTGATTTGTTCGTAATGTTGTTCAGATCACCACGGATAAAATTATCTTGTTGTTCTTTTAAGTTAAATGGAGCGATTGGTGTTAAATATGGAACACCAAAAGAACGTAACGAGCATATATGTATGACTACAAAAAAGGACAGGATAATAATCCCATAAAAGCCAAATAAATTTGCGATTAGCAAAAATGAAAATCTTAATAATCTGAGTGCACTAAAAAAGTCTTGCTGTCTTGGTTGGATAAATGACGAAATAAATGTAATTGAGATAACGATAATTGAAGCAGGTCTAATTAACCCAGCATTTACTGCTACATCTCCAATAACGAAAGTTCCTAATATTGAAATGATTAGAATTAAATCACGGTTCATCCTAAAAATTGCGTCCATTATGACTTGTAAAATAAGGGTTAGCATGATTACCTCGATTACTAAAGGAAATGGTACTCCTTCGCTTTGACTTATTAAAGTAAAATAAGTTGATGCAGGTAGCATTTCTTCATGAAAACAGACTAGACTTACATAGATTGCAGGTGTATAAAGTGTAATTATTAGACTAATAAATCTCAATATTCGATTAATACCAAACTCCCAACGTACAAAGTAATCGTCTGCTGATTGCAAAAACATAGGCAGAGTAACGGGTAACATAATAACATTCGATGTTCCTTCTACCATGATGACGATCCTACCTTGTACAATGGCTGAACAAGCATTATCAGGTCGCTCGGTTGTCATCAGTAAGGGGAAAGGTGATAATTTCTTTTCATGTAAATTTTCGATCAAATAATTTGAATCAAATACGAAATCTAAATTTATTTTTTTTAGTTTTTGATGAAGTTCATCTAGTGCTACTCTATCGACTAAATCATCACAATAAACGATAGAATAATTTGTGTTTGTCCGTTTTCCAACTGTGTTTGACTCAATTACTAATTGATTGTTTTTTATTACTTTACGAATGACATTTAAATTCATTTGAAGATCTTCGGAAAAAGCTATTTGGCTTCCTTTTCCACGATCTGAAATAGGTGAAGAAAGAGCGCGTTTCTGCCAATCAGGTGTATCTGCAATAAATATTGGTACAAGATCTTCTACTAAAATTAATGAATTACCTAATAGAAGTGCGTCAATTAGTGTTTGAGGGTCTATTTCCTTTTTTAAATTTGTAATTTGAACTGTATTATAAATAAAATTTTCAATAGATGTTGTTTCATAATCCATGTCTGTTTCTAAAAGTGGTCGTAAAACAAATTCCTGTAATTCACTTGTCTTAACAATATTATTTATGTAAACAAGTGCTGCCTTTGAGTTAATTTTATTTTTTATTGTAAAAGGCCGAATAATTAACTCTTGGGTTTGTAAAAAGGAATTCTCGAAAAAACTTAATCTTTCACCTAAAGAAAGTGAAATAAGTTCAGGTAATTTAGTCATTATTTCACTACCAATCATAAATTTATCATTTTTTCTTAGTATGATAAATAAACCTATTAATATACAACTGAGTCCTTACATCGAACAGTTGACTTAAATTTTAAATGTTTATTTTTTAAATTCTTCAATTTACAGTCAACTTTATTAGGCTGTCGTCATACAATTTATCATCACATGTTTTTTTAACTTGTATAAAAGAATTTTCATGCCATTAACACATTCCGCATATGTCACGCATAGAATGAAATGAAAATGGAACGAGGAGGGTCACACCTATGTCTGAACGCGAACACAGAGAGATTATAACAAAGGCAGTCGTAGGAAGAGGCAAGAAATATAACAAAGTCACACATACACTTACACCAAATCATACACCATCAAGTATTTTAGGCTGCTGGGTTATAAACCATGTATATGATGCAAAAAAATGTAAAGATGGAGTAGAAGTATCTGGTAAATATGATATTAATATTTGGTACTCCTATGGTGACAATACGAAAACAGAAGTAGTACCTGAGTCTGTTAAGTATACTGAAGTAGTAAGATTGAGACACAGAGATGACAATTTTACTGGTGAAGACTGTGAAGTTATTGCACGATCATTAAAACATCCAAATTGTTTAGATGCAATTATTTCTCCGAATGGGAATCGTTTTATTGTAACAGTAGAAAAAGAAGTTTTAGTTGAAGTTGTAGGTGAAACGAAAGTTGTTGTACTTGTTGCGCCTCACGGTGTACATGACGATGATGATTTCTTTGATGTTGATGATGAATTTGAAGATTTAGATCCAGATTTCGTATTAGAAGGCGAAGAAGAATAAGCTAGGCTAGGAAGGTGAAACTTCCTAGCTTTTTTAATTTGGTAAGAAAGTATAAATTGGTAGCGGAGAATAAAAAAGAAGAAGTTTCCAATTTTAGGAATTTAAGTATAAGTGCAACTAAGCCTCTGTCTTCACTTAAAAGCTAGCCAATCTGCAAGATTTCTTTATGTAGTATTTAAAGAAAGTGCAAATAAAATTGTGAAACATGCAAACAAACCTGTCGAACGTGCAAAAAAGAGAATAGAAACTGCAAATAAAACTGGAAGTGCAAATAAAAATAGAGAATCTGCAAATAAAATTGGTCAAACTGCAATTAAAATTAACAAATCTGCAAATAAAATTAGCGAAACTGCAATTAAATTTGTGTGAATCCTATTTTAGTTATGATATTACCTATACAGGTTAGGGGTATTGAAAGGGTTGCAACGTAATAAATGGTCTAAACTAGCTATGGATAAATGGATGAATGTTATGTTTGCTGTATTTCTTCCTAAAACGACTAAAAAATTGAGGAAATCTACTGTAAATCTAAAAAATATGGATTTAAAATCGACTAAACGTAAGAAAAAGATCTAGGATACACTCCATTTGTCCGCATATAGGTCCATCCTAAAAAAATATAAAAAAGAAACCGCCCTGTCAGTTCCAAAACTCTTAGGACAGCCACTTATTTATAAGAGACTAAAGGGCTTCAAGAGTAAATAAAAAGGGGAAAAGAAGAAAAAGTGTTACTCATAAAGGGCTCATGAGTAAGTAGAACAGCCAAAAGAAGAAAAAGTGTTACTCATAGAAGGTTCATGAGTAAGTAAATCAGCCAAAAGAAGAAAATATGTTACTCATAAAGGGCTCATGAGTAAGTAGAACAGCCAAAAGAAGAAAAAGTGTTACCCATAGAAGGTTCATGAGTAAGTAGAACAGC
>NZ_NUCO01000149.1:0-17653 GCF_002555445.1 Bacillus sp. AFS017336 | reverse complement strand
ATCCTGTCCCCGCAACCAAAATGGTCCCGTGGTGTAGCGGTTAACATGCCTGCCTGTCACGCAGGAGATCGCCGGTTCGATCCCGGTCGGGACCGCCATACATACGATTCTTAAACGAAACAAACAATTGTTTCGTTTTTTTTATTATATGAGAATTAATGAAGATTTTTGAAGTAAACCATATATTGATTAGTTTGAAGAATGTTTACTTCTAGGAAATATAAAAACAGTAGATTAATTTAAACTATTCTAAAGGATATTACTGTTTGACATCCGCTTAATGTTTTGAAATGATATAATATGGCAAAGTTAGAAATAGACGAGTTAGAATTTTGGTGGTGAAGTAATTGGAAATTGTTTTACATACAAATACTGAGGAAGAAACTCAATCAATTGCATTTTTTCTCGGACAATTAGTACAACAAAAAGATGTAATCTTATTAGAAGGAGATCTTGGTGCAGGTAAGACAACCTTTACAAAAGGTTTTGCGAAAGGTCTTGAAGTAAAAAGAACTGTTAATAGCCCAACTTTTAATATAATAAAAGAATATAAAGGAAGAATTCCTTTATATCATATGGATGTGTACCGCTTAGAAGGCAGTAATGAAGATTTAGGTTTTGATGAGTATTTTATGGGTGAAGGTGTTTGTGTTGTGGAATGGGCGCATTTAATTGAAGATTACTTACCAAATGAATTCTTAAAAATCATAATAACTCATGAAGAAAATGGTAGAATGATTACTTTTATTCCAAATGGAGCAAGGTATGAATTTATTTGTAAGGAGCTAATTAATAATGACCGTTTTAGCAATTGATACTTCTACAAATGTTATGGGGATTAGTCTAATTAAGGACCAATCTGTTATTGGAGAAACGATAACATTTATAAATAAAAATCATTCTGTCCGATTAATGCCAGCCATTAATACATTAATGGAAGAATGCAATATAAAACCTAAGGAACTATCTAAAATAGTTGTCGCAAAAGGACCAGGCTCATACACTGGAGTGCGCATTGGTGTAACAGTAGCAAAAACATTGGCCTTCACCTTAAATATTCCGATTATAGGTGTTTCAAGTCTGAAAGTACTAGCTGCGAATGGGCGATTTTTTAATGGGTTAGTTTGTCCTATTTTTGATGCAAGACGTAATTTATTATTTACTGGTCTTTATGATTTCAGAGGGGAACCTACTAATAGTGTTTTAGAGGACTGTAATATTGATCGCAGTTTATGGGTTGAAAAACTTAAATCATATAATGAACAAATTTTATTTATTGGTAATGATGTATCATTACATAAAGAATTTATTATAGAGCACTTAAAAGATCAGGCTGTTTTTGTAAATGCTAGTATGAATAATCAGAGACCAAGTGAACTGTTTACATGTAGTTTAGAAGAAAGTGAAGAATCGGTACACAATTTTTCACCAGAATATTTAAGATTATCAGAAGCAGAAGCTAATTGGCTAGCTAGCCAAGAAAAGTAGGAGGATATTATGATCTCATCGGTTGCTTTTCGGAAAATGAAAGAAGAAGATTTAGATCAAATAGTGGAAATTGAAAAAAAATCGTTCCCAACACCATGGACACATGATGCATTTTATAATGAATTATATTCAAATCAATTTGCCAATTATTTAGTTGCTGAAGTTGATGAGAAGATAATTGGATATTGTGGGTTATGGGTAGTCATTGACGAGGGACATATTACAAATATAGCTATTTTACCGGACTATAGAGGGAAGAGTCTAGGTGAAAAGTTACTTCGAGCAGTAATGGAAACTGCTAAAAACCTTGGAGCAGAAACTTTAACATTAGAAGTAAGGGTATCGAATCATGTAGCAATGGGACTGTATCGTAAGCTAGGATTCCAAGACGGTGGGATTCGAAAAAGCTATTATACAGATAATTTTGAGGATGCATTAGTGATGTGGGTGAATTTGAAATGATGAATGAAAATTGTTTAATACTAGCTATAGAGACAAGTTGTGATGAAACCTCAGCAGCTATTATTAAAAATGGTAATGAAATTCTAAGTAATGTAGTAGCAACACAGATCGATATACACAAACGTTTTGGTGGAGTAGTACCTGAAGTCGCTTCAAGATTACATGTTGAGCAAATAACGGTGGTAATTGAAGAAGCGATGGAGCAAGCACAGATTAACTATGAGGATTTAGCTGCCATTGCTGTTACAGAGGGTCCAGGACTAGTAGGTGCATTACTAATTGGAGTAAATGCTGCAAAAGCAATTGCCTTTGCTCATGGATTACCTCTAATAGGTGTTCACCACATTGCAGGTCATATATATGCCAATCAACTAGTACAGCCTTTACAATATCCACTATTAGCTTTAGTAGTTTCTGGTGGGCATACAGAGCTTGTTTATATGAAGGAAGATGGCGTTTTTGAAGTAATAGGAGAAACACGAGACGACGCGGCAGGTGAGGCCTATGATAAGGTTGCTAGAACGCTTAAATTGCCTTATCCAGGTGGTCCACACATCGATCGTCTAGCACAAGAAGGAACGGCAAATATTCCATTTCCTAGAGCTTGGTTAGAAGAAGGTAGTTATGATTTTAGCTTTAGTGGTTTAAAGTCAGCAGTTATTAATTATATGCACAATGCTGAACAAAGAGGTGAGGAAGTGTCGCCAGCTAATGTAGCTGCCAGCTTCCAAGCAAGTGTAATTGAAGTAATTGTTTCAAAAACGATTAAAGCTGCAAAAGAATATGATGTGAAACAAGTTTTATTAGCAGGTGGAGTAGCAGCTAATAAAGGATTAAGAGCTTCATTACAAAATGAGATGAATGACTTAAATGATATAGAATTAATTATACCGCCATTATCACTTTGTACAGATAATGCAGCGATGATCGGTGCAGCTGCTTTTATCAGATTGAAGCAAGGGAAACTAGGTAATTTGGCACTAAACGGTAACCCTGGCTTAGATTTAGAGAATATGTAAAAAGTACTTATTCACAATTTTTTTAATAAAATGTGGATAAGTACTTTTTCTTTGTTAAAAACTTATTAAACCTTGTGCACAAAAATGTGTATAACATTGCTGTTTTTCTGTGGATAATGTGTATAAACCTGTGTAAAAGCTAAAATATAGCAAAAGTTATGTGGATAAAAATGTAGATAAGAAAAAACGGATAGCAATCAGCATATCCGTTTAATCATTACTCTTGTAAGTTTTCCCATTCTTCCATTAGGTCTATTAACTTAGCTTCTAAATCATTTTTCTTACTTGTTAATTCGTGTACTAATTGAAAGTCTCCGTAAACTTCTGGTTTGCATAGTTCTAGTTCGATTGTTTCTATATCAAGCTCAAATTGCGAGATATTGCTTTCGATCTCCTCAATACGACGCTGAGTTTGACGAAGTTTTTTCTTTAATTCTTTGTCTTGTTGATAATCAGAAACTGGTTGAGATGATTGTTTAACTTGTGTTAACATAACTTCTTTTTCAGCTTGTTCTTTCTCATATGCTTCGTTTTTCTTAAATTGGTAATAGTCATAATCACCTAGATAAATTGATAATCCTTCTTTTGCTAGTTCGAAAGTTTTTGTGGATAATCTGTTCATAAAATAACGATCATGTGATACAAACAAAATAGTCCCAGGATAATCTAATAAAGCATTTTCTAAAACTTCTTTACTATCTAAATCCAAATGGTTGGTAGGCTCATCAAGAATTAGAAAATTAGCTTTTTTCATCATAAGTTTTGCTAATGCTAATCTTGCTTTTTCTCCACCGCTTAAAGAGGTAACGATTTTAGTCACATCATCGCCAGAAAATAAAAAATTCCCTAATATTGTTCGAATCTCTTGTTCAGGCTTTAATGGATAATCATCCCAAAGTTCATCTAATACTCTTTTGTTAGATGTAAGCTTAGCTTGCTCCTGGTCATAATAACCGACCGAAACATTTGCACCAAAATCAATTGTTCCTTGTAATTTATTTAAATCACCAATAATCGTCTTAAGTAATGTCGACTTTCCAACACCGTTTGGACCGACTAGTGCAACACTATCTCCTCGGTTCAATACAAACTTCATTGTTTGATCAATTGTAGGGATGCGGTTATATCCAATAAATAAATCTTGTATTGAAAGGACGTCATTTCCACTTTGTTTTTCAATTGCAAATGAAAAATTAGCTGAAGAATCTTCTCCAAGTGGCTTGTCTAATCGAACCATTCTGTCGAGCTGTTTTCTACGACTTTGTGCTCTTTTTGTAGTTGAGGCACGTGCAATATTACGTTGTACAAAATCTTCAAGCTTAGAGATTTCTTCTTGTTGTTTTTCGAACTGTTTAAGCTCTTGCTCATATTGAGCAGCTTTTAAATCAAGATATTTACTATAGTTCCCAACAAAACGTTGATGCCTACGATTAGATATTTCATAAACAATATTTACAACTTGATCAAGGAAATATCGATCGTGGGATACAATTAATACCGCACCAGGATAAGATTGTAAATAACGCTCTAACCAACTAAGTGTATCAATATCCAAGTGATTTGTAGGCTCATCCAGTATTAATAGATCAGGCTTTGTTAATAATAGTTTACCTAAAGCAAGTCTTGTTTTTTGCCCACCGCTTAACGAAGAAATTTTTGTTTCGTAATCTTCATTACTGAAACCTAAGCCGCTAATAATTGAACGAATATCTGCTTCAAACTGATAACCGCCGTTTTCTTTGAATGTATATTGAAGATGATCATATTCATTCATTATCTTGTCATAAACAGGCTGATTAGAATAGACTTCTTCTTGAGTCATTTTTACTTCTAATTTTCTCATATTTTCCTGCATCTCAACTAAATGATTAAAAACAGAATAATATTCTTCCCATATCGTTTGATCACTTTGTAATCCAGTATTTTGGGCTAGGTAGCCTACAGTAACGTCCTTAGGCTTATTTATCTCGCCTCCGTCGTAAGACAATTCACCAGCTATTATTTTGAGTAATGTAGATTTTCCTGCGCCATTACGACCAACAATCGCAACTCGATCATTCGTTTGAACTTCTAATTTTATATTTGAAAGAATAATGTCACTACCAAAATACTTTGAGACATTATTTACTTGTAAAAGAATCATGGATAACACCTCATTGCAAAATTTTTTATCTGAGTAACTGTAGACTGTCAAAATTCTTAAATATAGTGTATATTTTACATTAGAACAAGTACTTTATTACTAAAGTAAAGCTAAATTACACACCATAGTAAAAAGAATTACAGTAAGTGGGGGATTAAAAAATGGACTCGGAACAAATTAAAATTCCACAAGCTACTGCTAAACGTCTACCTTTATATTACCGTTTTATAAAGAATTTGTCTTTATCAGGTAAACAAAGAGTTTCTTCAGCAGAGTTAAGTGAAGCAGTAAAGGTAGATTCCGCTACGATTAGAAGAGATTTTTCTTATTTTGGAGCACTTGGAAAAAAAGGATATGGATATAACGTAAATTACTTATTAACTTTTTTCTCGAAAGCGCTTAACCAACATGAAGTGATGAAAGTTGCATTAATTGGTGTAGGTAATTTAGGGACTGCATTCTTACACTATAATTTTATAAAAAATAATAATACTAAAATTGAAATGGCATTTGATATTGATCCAAATAAGATTGGAACTGAAATTGGTGGAGTACCTGTCTATAATTTAGATAATTTAGAAGACGTAATGAATGATGATATTCAAATCGTTATTTTAACTGTACCTGCACCTGTAGCTCAATCAATAGCAGATCGATTAAATGGAAAAAATATAAGAGGAATCTTAAATTTTACTCCTGCTCGAATTAGTGTACCAGAACATATTCGTATTCATCATATAGACCTAGCGGTTGAACTACAAACATTGGCATATTTTTTACAACAATAAAATTAGATTAATTTAAAAACCCCCAAAATATTGGGGGTTTCTTTAATGTAAATTTAACTGCTGAAAAACTACAAATGTGTTCATTAACATATGTGTTAAAATTGGAACGATAATTGAATTTGTACGTTTGTATAAATAACAAAATACGAAACCAATTAGGAAGTAAGATAAAAAGAATGGTAAGTCGCCATGCATAAACGAAAATATTGCTGAACTAATCCCAGCAGAAATAATAAATGGTAAGCGATTATAAAGCCTTTTGAAAATGATTCGGCGGAAAATTATCTCTTCTAATATCGGTGCTACTAGACTTGGTATGATAATAAATGCAGGATTCAGTTTAGCAATATTTAAGATATTTTGAGTATTTTCAGAGCCTGTATGTAAATTGAATACATAAATTAAAATGATATTACACACAATTTGAGTTGCCATCGTAATGAAGTAACCTAAAATTACCCAATTTAATATTGTACGATAGTTATGCTTAAAATTCTTAATTCCTTCAAAAATGGGCTTATGTAATAAAATCAGTATAATAATTAAACCAGTTATGAAGCTAATACAACTCCATAAGGCCACCGCTTCAAGGGAAGCAGTCTTCTTTTCCACTCCAGCGTATAAATTACTATTTAATAAATAGGGAACCCCAAATGCCGCCGAATATTGAATAACAGCATAAGTTAAGATAATCAATAAATCTCTAGTTTTCAATAAGATAGCTCCTTTGTGTTGATATTTTTCATAACCCAAAGGTTGATAACAACATGTACATTATTTTACTCGTTTCTTTAGTTTCTTAAAAGAAATTTTCGTTTTTTATTTTACATTTAATTGTAAAGATAAAACTGATTATATTTCGACAAGAAAAGTGCCTGCTTCAGACTTGCAAAATTTTTTGATATTATTTAAACTAATAATTGTGTTAGCACTCAATATTAATGAGTGCTAAAAAATAATGATTTGATTATTGAGGAGGTATTACACATGTTAAAGCCATTAGGTGATCGTGTTGTAATTGAGCTTGTTGAGTCTGAAGAAAAAACTGCTAGCGGTATCGTGTTACCAGGTAGTGCACAAGAAAAGCCACAAGAAGGCAAAGTTGTTGCAGTAGGTACTGGACGTGTACTTGAAAATGGTGAGCGCATTGCTTTAGAAGTATCTGTAGGTGACCGCATTATCTTCTCTAAATACTCAGGTACAGAAGTTAAGTACGGTGGTACTGAATACCTAGTACTTCGCGAAAACGATATTCTTGCAATCATAGGTTAATAAAATAAAATACTTAAATTAAAAAATAAATTTTTTATATTATAAGGAGGTCATTTCAATGGCTAAGGACATTAGATTTGGTGAAGAAGCTCGTCGCGCAATGTTACGTGGTGTAGACGCTTTAGCTGATGCTGTAAAAGTAACATTAGGACCAAAAGGACGTAACGTAGTTCTTGAGAAAAAATTCGGTTCTCCATTAATTACAAATGACGGTGTTACAATCGCAAAAGAAATCGAATTAGAAGATGCATTCGAAAACATGGGTGCAAAATTAGTTGCAGAAGTTGCTAGCAAAACGAACGAGATTGCTGGGGACGGTACAACTACTGCGACAGTTTTAGCGCAAGCTATGATTCGTGAAGGTCTTAAAAACGTAACTGCTGGTGCAAACCCAATGGGTATCCGTAAAGGTATCGAAAAAGCAGTTGCTGTAGCAATTGAAGAATTAAAAACAATCTCTAAACCAATTGAAGGTAAAGAGTCAATCGCACAGGTTGCTGCAATTTCTTCAGCAGATCCAGAAGTAGGACAATTAATCGCTGAAGCAATGGAGCGCGTAGGTAACGACGGTGTTATTACACTTGAAGAATCTAAAGGCTTCACAACTGAATTAGAAGTAGTAGAAGGTATGCAATTTGACCGTGGATACTCTTCACCATACATGGTTACAAATTCAGAGAAAATGGTTGCTGAATTAGAAAATCCATATATCTTAATTACAGATAAAAAAGTAACAAATATTCAAGAAATCTTACCGGTACTTGAGCAAGTTGTTCAACAAGGTAAGCCACTATTAATCATTGCTGAAGATGTTGAAGGTGAAGCACAAGCAACAATCATCGTAAACAAATTACGTGGTACTTTCAACGCAGTTACTGTTAAAGCTCCTGGCTTTGGTGACCGTCGTAAAGCAATGTTAGAAGACATCGCAATCTTAACTGGCGGTGAAGTGATTACAGAAGAATTAGGATTAGATCTTAAAACAACTAACATCACTCAATTAGGTCGCGCTTCAAAAGTTGTAGTAACAAAAGAAAACACTACAATCGTTGAAGGTGCTGGTGAAACAGCATCGATCCAACAACGTATCGGTGTAATCCGTGCTCAATTAGAAGAAACAACTTCTGAATTCGATCGCGAAAAATTACAAGAGCGTTTAGCTAAATTAGCTGGCGGTGTAGCAGTAATCAAAGTTGGTGCTGCAACTGAAACTGAATTAAAAGAACGTAAATTACGTATTGAAGATGCATTAAACTCTACGCGTGCTGCAGTTGAAGAAGGTATTGTAGCTGGTGGTGGTACTGCATTAATGAGCGTATACAATAAAGTAGCTGCAATTGAAGCAGAAGGTGACATAGCGACTGGTATCAACATCGTATTACGTGCACTTGAATCTCCAGTTCGTCAAATCGCTACAAATGCTGGTTTAGAAGGATCTGTAATCATTGAAAAATTAAAAGGTGCGGAAGTAGGCGTTGGTTTCAATGCTGCTAACGGACAATGGGTAAACATGATTGAAGAAGGAATCGTTGACCCAACTAAAGTTACTCGTTCTGCACTTCAAAACGCAGCATCTGTTTCAGCTATGTTCTTAACAACTGAAGCAGTAGTAGCTGACATCCCTGAGAAAAACGCTCCAGCAATGCCTGACATGGGTATGGGCGGAATGGGCGGCATGATGTAATAAGTCGCCTCACATTTTTGTGATGCTGTTACAATATCAATTAAAATAACCACTTCCTAAATGGAAGTGGTTTTTTAATTTGAAAGAAGAAAAAAATAACAAAGTTCAAAACTTACTTTATACCATCTAGAACCTCAATGATAAAGATAGTTTTAATTTTTATTACTTTCCTACTATTTTCCTTTAACCAATATAGTAAATTCAGAATATATTAAGTAGAGTACAAACTAATGGAAATGAGGGGATAAGATAGACGAAATTAAAGAATTACAGGAAAAAATTGCAGAAATCAAGAAACGTTTAGCCGTTGCAGAAAGTACAATTAGAAAAGTTGAACAAAAGATTGAGAGAATTGAAAGTAATACTAGTTGGACTGTACGATTAATAATAGGAGCAATAATTATGGCAGTAATAAGAATCATTCTTAAAGGCGGTATTTAATATTTAAAGTAACTTCGTCATACTCTCTCCTCTGGTAAAGGTAATTAATAATAGACTACACTTCGTGGTTAACTATATAGATGACATACTAAAATAAAGTAAAAAACCTGGTACTTATAAGGTTTTTTATTTTTAAATAATGCTATGGTCTTAATTTTAGACGTACATGAGCGGAAATAAGCCTAACAAAATAGAAAAAAAAGGTAACGTAAATAAAACTAAGGTATTATTGACTAAATATTGTACAAATATGTATATTTAAACTTATTACAAGTAGAAAAAATATTGTTGATAGAGTACACTCTATTAAATAATTTTAAGGATGATTTAGATGAATATTGGTTTATTTAGAGGTTGCCTTTTTGGTCTTTTATTTTCTATACCATTTTGGATATTCGTACTTTGGCTTTTATTTAAATAGACTGATATAAAAAAGCCCCTTTAAGTTGTAAAAGTGACTAATACTTTCTACTTTAAAGGGGATTACTAAGTATTTATTTTGATTTTTTTAAACAATAAAGTCATGAAAAATAGGTTCAATTAATTCTCCGTTATTTAATTGCCCTCTACTTTTTATCACGCATCGAACAAAGGGTTCTACATAAATATAATTTTTATCTTCTCCAGTTTTTATATGCTTCGTTATACTAAAGAAGGCCGTTTTCTGACCAGTATTCATTCCGAATTCTACTATCCCCACGTTTACAAAATCACCATTTATGATTTCAGAGATTAATAATCCCATTCCTTGTTTTTTATACCCTGCTATATAGTAATTACCATATCGCCAGTTAATAATTTTTAGCCAATTTAGAGATCGGTGTGCAGGTATATAAGTAGAGTCCTTTGATTTAGCCACAATACCTTCTAGTCCAAGTGTTTTAATTTGTTCAAAAAACATTGTCCCTTCAGACTCAATATAAAAACTCTTTTTAATCGAATCCTGATCAACTAAGGTTTTTGAAAGGATATTCTTTCGATAGGATAATGGTTCTTTTATTAAATTTTTATTTTTATGACGTAAAATATCAAAAGCAATATATGTTAATGGAAATTGCTTACTTCCTTGCAATATTTTATTCTCTTGAATAAAGCTTACTCGATTGGTAACCGCTTCAAAATCTTCCTTGCCGTCGCAATAACAAACTAATACACCGTCTAAGTAACAATCATCTAAGTCGATATTTTCGAGTTCAGGAATTCTTTCTGTGATCTCGGTACCATTTCGATTAAAAAGTTTATTCTTTCCATCCTGTCTTTCAAGCATTACTCGAACACCATTTGATTTCAATTCAAAATAATGATTATCTGAGTCAAATGGTTTATCAGCATTTTGTAATAGCATCGGTTCAATAAACATTTATCTGTTCGCTATCATGATTGTTGCTTTTCAACATAATCAAGATTCCTTTCTTTTTAGAGTTTGATATATATAAAATAACATACGTAATTCATTCACTATATAGCAACTTAGTCGGGTTATTTTTAGACTTATAATTGTTAATTTACTTTTAAATCAAATGTATTTCAAGTCATAACTCGTCTATTTTCACAATAAGATAAAATATCTTCTTTTGAAAAGTGGTGTTATGAAATGGGGAGGAAAAATAATTTCAAAATAACAGAACCAATGTTGAATGAGTATTATGATTTAAGTCAAAAGAAAAAGGATATTGAAAATCAGTTAGAAGAACTACAAAAAGTATTTCATGGTTATTTTGATCACCAAGTTGGAACGAATGAAAAAGGTGAACTAATCGTTAATAATTTAAAGCTTGAACGAATTATAAGAAAAAGAGAAAAATTTGATGAGGAGATGACAGTTAACAAGTTAGAAGAATTAAACCTTTCTGATTTAATTCAAATTGTAAAAAGACCAGATGGAGATAAAATTAAGTCCGCAATCAATTTAGGACTATTAAATGAAAAAGACTTAGACGGGTGTATAACCACAAACTCTTCACAAGCTATTTATGTGAAACCACTTAAGACTAAATAAATTTTCTAAAACAAGGAGAGCAATTAATTGCTCTCCTTTAATTTTGTAACGATTTCCCTATTTTAGAATACTGTATTAATATACATGTCCAAGTAATCCGAGCGGTGTTAATTGGACATGCATAAACAATAGAAAGGAGAGCTAAGATTTGGCATATTGGAGAAATGATTTTATTTCGATGAACAAGTATACGAGGCCGTCAATAAAGTTAAAAGGCGTTAAAAAAATTGTAATACATTGGACTGCAAATCCTGGAGCAACTGCACAAAGCCATCAAAGATATTTTAACGGGAGCGCTATAAAGAATAAAACTTATGCATCAGCTCATCTATTTGTCGATTCTAAAGAGGCAATTTGTATTATTCCGCTAGATGAAGTCGCGTACCATGCGAATGATCACTACGAAAGAAATAGTAGTGGTGGCGTATATAGAGGTGTGCCTGAATTAGCACCGAACGCAAATAAACTTTCAATCGGTGTTGAAATGTGTTTAGAAAAAGACGGTACAGTTTCACAATATACCATTACACGAGCGGTTCGAGTAGTTGCTGAATTGTGTAAGATGTTTAAATTAGATGCAAATGATATTGTAAGACATTATGATATTACACATAAACCATGTCCAAAAACCTTCATAGACCACCCCGAGCGTTTTAACGAGTTTA
This sequence comes from Bacillus sp. AFS017336, assembly GCF_002555445.1. Classification (NCBI taxonomy): domain Bacteria; kingdom Bacillati; phylum Bacillota; class Bacilli; order Caryophanales; family Bacillaceae; genus Bacillus; species Bacillus sp. AFS017336. The sequence goes on along the minus strand of NZ_NUCO01000149.1, from coordinate 5,692 downwards.
AAGAACAAGTTAACGCTGTATTAAATCCTCCGAAACAACAAGCGGATTCTATTTCGTATCCTGGTATTTTAAAAATGGGCTCAAAAGGTGAGTCTGTGAAACACGTACAACAAAAACTTAAAATAACTGCAGATGGAATATTTGGTCCTGTTACAGAGAGTGCAGTTAAAAAATTTCAAGCAAGTAATGGACTAGTTGTTGATGGAATTGTTGGGAAAAATACTTGGAGCAAACTATTTTAATTTTTAAAATGGAAGAAAAAACCCCTAATTCGCATGTCGAAAAGGGATTTTTTTTTAATGAGGAGAAATGATTTTTAAACCGACAACCGATCCAATTACTAATGTAATAAAAAAGAGACGCTTCCATTCACGTGATTCATTAAAAAATAACATGCCAATCAAAACAGAGCCGGCAGCACCTATTCCTGTCCAAATCGTATAGCCGGTTCCAACGGGGATGACTTTTAAAGCTTTTGATAATAAGTAAAAACTAGTCCATCCAGATAAGATACATAAAATGGAGTAATTAAGTTTTTTAAAGTTATTTGATAGCTTCATAAAAATTACAAATCCTACTTCACCTAAACCTGCTATAAATAAAAATAACCAAGCCATTTATGCTGCATCTCCTTTTTCCGGTTTTTTATCATTTGAAGTCAATTTTAAGCCAACAATACCACTTAATAATGTAATAACTAGAATGATTTTTAACGTAGATGCCGCTTCATCTAAAAATAACATTCCAATGATGACCGTTCCAGCAGCTCCAATTCCTGTAAACACTGCATAAGCGGTTCCAATTGGAATCTCTCTAACTGCTTTTGAAAATAAATAAAAACTAAATACAATTCCAGCGATTGTAAGGATCGTTGGTATTACATTCGTAAATCCATCTGAGTATTTAAGACCAAAAGCCCAAGCGATCTCGGACATACCAGCTATAACTAAGTAAATCCAATTCATTAAAAATTCCCCCTTTTATAGCTAAAAGACACTCTACGCACAATGAAACTACCTACCGTTCGTTAGTTAAAATGTACACTATAATCATATTCATGACAAGTTGTACCATTTACCAATAAATTTTATTTTTTTTATGAGATGAAATACCTTGACCGAAAAATTACATGTGTTAGAATGAGACAATAATACAATATTCGTCATTATTCTTCATATATCCTCGACAATACGGGTCGAGAGTCTCTACCGGGGCACCGTAACATGCCCTGACTATGAAGGCAGTCTGACTATGTTAAGCATAAGTCTGATTTTCTGCCTTCTTATACGTATTTTTTCGTATGTAAATAGAGGAGAAAATCGGCTTTTTTTATTTTTTTTGGGAAAAATAGTATCAGTTTAACTGATACGTTAATTCAATATATATAGATGGGGTGACCGTTTTGCAACAACATGACACAATTGTAGTACTAGATTTTGGAAGTCAATATAACCAACTTATAGCACGCCGTATCCGTGAATTCGGTGTTTATAGTGAATTACGTCCTCATACAATTACTGCAGAGGAAATTAAACAAATGGGTGCAAAAGGGATTGTATTCTCTGGTGGACCAAATAGCGTATATGGTGAAAATGCTTTTTTCTGTGACGAAGCTATTTTCGATTTAGAAATTCCTATTTTAGGTATTTGCTACGGGATGCAATTAATGACTCAACATTTTGGTGGAACAGTTGCTAAAGCTGACAACCGTGAATACGGAAAAGCTGAATTAAATATTCAAAATCCGTCTGCTTTATTAAAAGACTTACCGACAGATCACGTAGTTTGGATGAGCCACGGTGATAAAGTAACTCAACAACCAGAAGGATTCGTTGTAGATGCTACTAGTGCTTCATGTCCAATCGCAGCAATGAGTAATGAAGCTAGAAAAATGTACGGTGTACAATTCCATCCAGAAGTTCGTCACTCTGAATACGGTAATGATCTATTAAAGAACTTCGTATTCAATATTTGCGAATGTGAAGCAAACTGGTCAATGAAAAACTATATTGAAGTTGAACTAGAAAATATTCGTAATACAGTTGGTGACAAAAAGGTACTTTGTGCACTTAGTGGTGGTGTAGATTCATCAGTTGTTGCTGTATTAATTCATAAAGCAATCGGTGATCAATTAACATGTATCTTTGTTGACCATGGTTTATTACGTAAAGATGAAGCAGAAGGCGTTATGAAGACGTTTAGCGAAGGCTTCCACATGAACGTAATTAAAGTAGATGCTAGAGATCGTTTCTTAAGCAAACTTGCTGGCGTATCTGACCCAGAACAAAAACGTAAAATTATCGGTAACGAATTCATTTATGTATTCGATGATGAAGCGGCTAGATTAGAAGGTATGGATTTCTTAGCTCAAGGAACACTTTATACAGATATCATAGAGAGCGGTACTGCTACAGCTCAAACAATCAAATCACATCATAATGTAGGTGGATTACCTGAAGACATGCAATTCACTTTAATCGAACCTTTAAACGCATTATTTAAAGATGAAGTACGTGCAGTTGGTACTGAATTAGGTATTCCAGATGCAATCGTTTGGAGACAACCATTCCCAGGACCAGGTTTAGGAATTCGCGTATTAGGCGAAATTACTGATCAAAAACTTGAAATCGTACGTGAATCAGATGCAATCTTACGTGAAGAAATTGCATTAGCTGGATTAGATAAAGAAATTTGGCAATATTTCACTGTATTACCGGACATCCGTAGTGTTGGAGTAATGGGTGACGAGCGTACTTATGATTACACTGTAGGTATTCGTGCAGTAACATCTATTGATGGAATGACTGCTGACTGGGCACGTGTTGATTGGGATGTACTTCAAAAGATCTCAACTCGTATTGTAAATGAAGTTAAACATGTAAACCGTATCGTTTATGATATAACTAGTAAGCCACCTGCAACGATTGAGTGGGAATAATATACAACGGGCTATAACCTCTTTTAAATAGGGGTTATAGCTTTTTTTTTATGTTGAATCAAAAAAAGGTTTAGAAGAAAAAATGTCAAATAGAAGATGGTAGGCAAAATTGGTATCTTTACATTAAGAAATGTGCATTTTAGAGATGAGCTGAGTTTTTTAGTAAAATCTAAAATACATAACATAACTAAGTTGGAGGTTTGATGAATGAAAATTAAAGGGTTTGGTGGAATTTTTTGGAGAACTAATGATATCGAAGCATTAAAGAAATGGTACAAAGAAACTTTGCTAATTTCTCTAGAAGAGTGGAACGGAACAATTATCAAACCAGATTCAGATAACGAAACGATTTTTTCTCTATTTAAACACGACAGTGAGTATTTTCCGAAAGAACAATCTGTTATGTTAAATTTGCAGGTAGATGATCTTAACGAATGGGTACATCATTTTAATGAAATTGGTGTAAAACTACAAAAGGATCCTGAAATTGGGGAATACGGAGCATTTGCATGGATTTCAGATCCTGATGGCAGATGGATTGAACTTTGGGAGAAGAAATAAGAACAAATAAATTAGAATAAAAGCTATAATCACTTAAAAAAGTGATTATAGCTTTTTTGAGTGATAAATTTTTATTATGGACTATTTTATAGTAAAATAATTATTAGAATTTACAGTGAATTAATCCGTTTAAATGATCGAAATATGAATTTCCAAATGAGTAAGCATGATAGAATAACTAAAATATGGTAAAAACGAACGAAAACGAATATTTTATTAAAAATGTTCGTTTTTTCTGTTGACACTAATTAAATCTGATTGTAATATAAGGATGTAAATTAAATAAAGAATTTGTCATAACTTGTCGTATATGCTAGTGAATATGGACTAGCGTCTCTACCCGCCACCGTAAACGGCGGACTACGAAGTGATGATTTTTGAATGTTATTAACCCGCTATTTAGCTATTATTCTACTATTCTACTATTCTAGGGTTAATAAGTTCAAAATGAAACTACTCGTGATAGGCGCTTTTACCAATGTGTAAAAGTGCCTTTTCTATTTTCTAAATAGAGACCGACTTTTAAGACTAAAACTTAGGAGGATCACATGAAAGAACGTATCAGTAATTATTTTGAGTTCAACAAGTTAGGTACATCATATCGTCAAGAAACAATTGCTGGATTAACTACATTCTTAGCGATGGCTTATATATTATTCGTAAATCCATCAGTTTTATCATTATCAGATATAAAGGATTTTCCTGAAGCATTAAGAATGAATAAAGAAGCGATTTTCGTTGCTACATCATTAGCGGCAGCATACGGATCGATTTTAATGGGGATATATGCAAAATATCCAATTGCTTTAGCACCTGGTATGGGATTAAATGCTTTCTTTGCTTTTAACGTAGTTCTTGGAATGGGTGTTCCTTGGCAAACTGCATTAGCTGGTGTATTTGTTTCAGGTATTATTTTCATCATTCTTTCATTAACAGGTCTTCGTGAACAAATTATAAATGCAATTCCAATTGAGTTAAAATTAGCAATCGGTAGTGGTATTGGATTCTTTATTACTTTTGTTGGTTTAAAAAATTCAGGTATCATCGTCAGTAACCCTGCAACATTCGTTTCATTAGGTAAATTAAATGAACCTGGTGTATTATTAACGATTTTCGGATTAGTAATTACAGTAGTATTAATGGCTAGAAAAATTAAAGCTGGTGTATTTTTAGGGATGATCATCACTGCTATTGCAGGAATGGTTTTTGGAATTATCGATTTACCTTCTTCAGTTGTTGGTCCGGTTCCAAGTATTGCTCCGACTTTTGGTCAAGCAATTAAACATATTCCAGATGTATTCTCTTCAGGTAAAATGTTTGCAGTAGTATTAACATTCTTTATTGTAGATTTCTTTGATGCAACTGGTACACTAGTAGCAGTAGCTAACCAAGCTGGTTTATTAAAAGAGAACAAGCTTGAAAGAGCAGGTAAAGCATTAATGGTTGATGCAACAGCTGTAGTAGTTGGTTCAACTTTAGGTACAAGTACAACGACTTCTTATATTGAGTCAACTGCTGGTGTAGCTGCTGGTGGTCGTACAGGTTTCTCTGCTGTAGTAACAGGTATCTTATTCTTATTAGCATTATTCTTCGCACCACTTTTAGGAGTAGTAACTGCCGCGGTAACTTCACCTGCATTAATAGTAGTCGGAGTTTTAATGGTTTCATCAATTGGTCAAATTGATTGGAAGAAATTCGAAATTGCGGTACCAGCATTCTTTACAATCATTGCAATGCCATTAACTTATAGTATTGCAACGGGTATCGCGGTTGGTTTCATTTTCTATCCGATTTCAATGATCGCTGCTGGGAAAATTAAAAAAGTACATCCAGTAATGTACGTATTGTTTGTAGTGTTCCTACTATTCTTAGCATTCTTTAGAGAATAGGTTAATAAATAGAACGGTTATAAAAAACCAGCCTTCAATTAGAAGGCTGGTTTTTTGTTATTTCATATAAGAAGGCTATATTGAGATAAATATATACCATCCTAATAATTCAGAATAATAGTTCTTTTAATTTAGTGTTGTAATTAATCTAAATAACTGATATATTATTCTATGTTCTCCCAAACAAGGGAAAACAAAACAAAATAAAAAATCAAAAACATTAAAAAAGTTGTTGACCAAAACAAGCTTTAAATGATATGATTTAAAAGTCGCTTCTGAGCGACAGAAAATGAACTTTGAAAAC
>NZ_NUCO01000010.1:0-143847 GCF_002555445.1 Bacillus sp. AFS017336 | reverse complement strand
GCTTCAAAAACAGCAATTTATAATGCAACAATTAGCCAACCGAAATCTCCGACTAGAAAAGGATATGTATTCCTTGGATGGTACAAAGATGCAACAGGAAAAGTAGCTTGGAACTTTGCGAAGGATCATGTTACAGCAAACACAACAATTTACGCAAAATGGGTAGCTATTCCAGCTAAACCATCAAATGCGAAATTAACGAAGTCTGGAAAAGACTCTGTGAAACTAGCATGGTCAAAAGCTTCAGGTGCAACGGGATATGAAATTGTAAGAGCAACTTCAAAAACAGGAACATACTCTCACCTAAGTAGTGTGACAACAACGAATTATACAAACAAAGGATTAAGTAAAGGTAAAACTTACTACTACAAAATCCGTTCTTACAAGATGGTTGGAGCACAAAAAGTTTATGGTGATTGGACAAGCGTTATTTCTATTAAAATGTAATAATACTTTTTTAGTACAATCTTCCCTATAAAAATATAGAAAGCCACAAGGTAATTAATTTTCCTTGTGGCTTTTTTAGTTATCTCTCTTGTTCTCTAATTATTTAATGAATAACGCAATTTCATTTGTGCAGAGCCTAAACCTACCATGTTTCCTAAGAGCTTTAATATAAATCCATTAATTATTTCAAAGAATTTTTCTGAAAATACTTGAAATGATATTTTTCTGTTTATAAGTAACTGTTTTGAGATAGGGTTTTCTTTGGGGTTAAATACCATGCTGAGTATACTTTCGAAATAAGCCAACCTAACAATATACCAATCATGTTTAATATTACATCATCGATATCCATAACTTTATTAGGATATTTGGTAGAATAATTGATTAATAGCTGAATCAACTCGATTGAGATCGTCAAGGTAAGTCCAAAAATAAAGTTTTTATAAAAAGGTAGGTTTTTACTTTTTAGTACTACAAATAGTAATGGTATTGGTAGCAATAAAGCAATGTTACCTATTATTTGAATCCATAAGTCATATTTGATTGAATCAAATATGGTGTGAAAAGGTACGAATTGATACAATAAATCACTTCTAAATATTTCAGGGTTATGTTTAAAACGATATGAAAATGGAAAAAAAACTACTTTTATTAATGATAACCAATAGAACAACCATGTACAAAAATGAAATAACCTTATAGGAGTAAAATTCTTCCTGATAAAAATTACATTTATAAAATAAAGCAGTAATGCTAAAAAATATACAAGTAAAAATTCAAAAAGATCCAGTGTCGCTGTAAATCCTATCATAACTTAAAACTTCCACGAAATATTTGTTTTGCCTTCCATACGTTCATCCGTATAATTTCGATAATAAATGTAATACTTTCCATCAGTTTCATTGGTAAGAGTTCGTTTTCCTCCAGTAACTGAAGATACATTACTAGTGTCATATTCAGGATCGATTCCAAAAACATCTTTTTTCAAAATTAACTCAATAGAAGCTTCTTTTTTATGTTCAGGATATAACCAAACACCTTGTGTTGGAGTTACTGAAACAACAAAAGTAGGTTTTTTGCCTACATCAAACCTCTTACTTTCAACGCCACCCTTCATACTATAGGTGGAAGTGTATGTACCACTTGCTGCAAAAGCTGTTCCACACATAAGCAACGTTGAAGAAATTGTACCAATAGAAAAAACTTTTTTAATAGTATTCAATGTATATCCTCCTTAATATTGTTAGTATAGAAGTGCTTCAAATATTTTATCGGAGGTATTTGAAAGTATGTTAGTAATCATATATGGCAAAACAGTGAATTAAATTATTTAGGGTTTTTATCTGTTTAATAAATAGAATTTTCAAAATAAAGTTTTATTAAATTGAGCAGAAAACTTTATTGATATAAAGTAGTAAAATTAAGTATTCAGTAAACTGAAAAGATATTGATAAATAGGAGTGGTTTACCCACTCCTATTTTATTTAAAATAATTATGTCATTTCAGTTAATCTAGGTCTCTTTCATCATTTTAATTATTTTTCAATATAAAAATATGAATACGTCACTTTTTTATAAAAGTGTTTAATACTAAATTAAGAATTTTTTAACAAAGAAATTTTTTAAGAACCTTTTCTATATGAAATATCAATTTTTGAAATTCGATGTTTTGCAAGCAGAGAGAAAGCCACAAGGAAATTAATTTTCCTTGTGGCTTTTTTAGTAATATCTTTTGTTCTCTAGTCATTTAATGAATAACGCAATTTCATTTGTGCAGAGCCTAAACCTACCATGTTTCCTAAGAGCTTTAAAGTATTATTTAGAGAAAGCTCGGCCATTTGTTCATTAGTGCCTTCTAAATAGGTAAGGATATCTTTCCGATTAATAACCTCTTGATCTGCTCTTATCTGGATTGCACGACAAGCAGCAACAGTGTTTTGTTCGAAACTAGCTTCAAGGTCACTGTATAAGTCATAATTAGCGTCTCCGATAAGCGCAATTGTTCTACTTAACCAATAGATCGTATTTGGATCAAAAGTTTCTGTCGTATTATGATAACAAGCAGGTGTAGTGGAAACATTCGCATAAAAAGGAATCATAGCATTGAACGTATTAGGACCGAAAGCTAGCCAATGAACTCCTGCGATTTCTTCCGGCACATCATTTCGAATTTGCAAAATATGTGTTCCTTGGTTTCGATTGATTCCAATTGGACGAAATAAGTGTTTTTCAGCTTCATTCCCTTTGCCATAAGGATCAAATTGAGTGTTTTGAAAATGTGAACTTAGTGCCCACTTGATATCTTCTACAGAAATTTTGCGGTTCGCACGACAAATAAAAGGTAAGTCATGATCTGTAGGAGATTTTTCAATCTCTGGATTGAAGTGTTTTTGGATATACCAAGCTCTAGGGTTATTATATCGAGTGTCTTTAATTGTAGCACTGCCAAAAATATGTCGTAAATTCACTTGATTAAAATCAGGATTTAAATGATATTTTTCAATAAGTTCTGGTAAATCGGCTGAATATAGAGTATCTGTAGAATCAAAGTCAAAATGATCAATATTAAAACGATTTGGTGCAATAACGTAAGCGTCATCTGGTATTCGTATTGCTGCCCAATGATGTCCTCCAATTGTTTCTAAATACCAAATTTCATCTTTGTCAGCAAAAGCAATACCATTTGACTCATATGTTCCATATCTTTCTAATAATTCTCCTAAACGAATTACACCTTCTTTAGCAGAATGAATATATGGTAAAACAATCGTCAAAATATCAGCTTCTCCAATTCCGCCTTTTACTAACGGATCAATCCCCAAAATACGAGCATTCGTAGTAATCGTTTCAGTAGCAGTCATTGCGACGTTATTACTATTGATTCCACCACCTGCCCAAATTCCATAAGCATCGTTAGCATCTGGAGTTGACGTGTAACGTAGTGGATTGTCAGGTAGTGGTATTTCCACACCACTAACAACTGAATGGAAGACTTTCGGTTGATCTTCTGGATTAATCACTACAAATCTTTGTGGGTTTAATGATTCACCACTTCCATCTTCATTTCGTGCAATTAGGGTGGACCCATCAATTGATGCCTTTTTTCCAACCAAGATAGTGGTACATGATCCGATTTTCCTTTTCATTTTGCATTCCTCATTTTTTCTTATTTTAAAGTACAGTATAGAAACTAGTTAACTCATTTCACAGAAATTTCCGTTCTCACTAAAATAGATAAGTAGTTTATTGATCTATTTAAAATCATTTGTTACGGACAAATGAAATAAATCCTTTACGGTCATCATAAAAATCATCCTAATTCATAAAAGATAATCTGATTATAAAGTATTTATTTATTAAAACATACTTCTAGAGCTAACTAGCATGATTTTTCAAGAAGGAATCTAATTTATTTTCGTTGAATTAGTTACAAATTGCATTTATAGACCGAGATTTTAATTGGCCAATAATTAATGTAATTTCAAAGGAGCGAGGATATTAAATGAATCAATCCTATTTTTATTTAAAGCTAGAAACACATGAATTGCACATGTCTTATAAAAATGAAAAACGTCGTGTGCGTGTTTTATTGCCGAAAAATTATGATAAGGATGAGGCAGAAAGTTACCCAGTTGTCTATATGCATGATGGACAAAATATTTTCTACAGCAGTGAATCTTATAGTGGATATTCATGGAAAGTTATTCCGGCAATTAAACTGAATCCCGATTTACCAAGGATGATTGTTGTTGGTATCAATAACGCTGAAAATGATCGAATTAATGAATATACGCCTTGGAAAATTACTGAAAGTCCACTTCCTGAAGATATTGAATTAGGCGGAAAAGGCGTGGAGTTTGCTAAGTTCGTCATGACAGTCGTGAAGCCGTTTATCGATCAGCAATATCGAACTAAATCGGATAAATACCATACAGCGATGATTGGCAGTTCACTTGGAGGAAATATTTCGTCTTTTATGGGGATTGAATATAAAAATCAAATTGGTTGTTTAGGCATTTTTTCTTTAGCCAATTGGATTACAAGTAAAGCCTTTGACAGTTATCTTGCTAGTGAAGAGTTGGATCCCGATCAACGCGTGTACATTCAAGTTGGGACTCAAGAAGGTGATGACACCGATCGGAAATTGATGTATGGCAATATGAAACAAGCATATATCGATTGCTCGCTTAAGTATTATAAACAACTAATAAAAGGTTCTATTCCGATTGATAATATTTGTTTAAATATTTTTGCGGATGAAGAACATGATGAAAAAGCTTGGGCAAAACACTTGCCAGAATGTTTACGTTTCTTAAGTGAAAAGTGGTCTTGAATGAACGTTTACCTCAGCTATTAAACATTTAAATTTTTTATATTGTGAGAGGAGCTTTTTAATGAATTATATTTTGATATCACCTTATTATCCAAGTAATTTTCAGGCATTTGCTCATCGATTAAAAGACGAAGGGGTCAATGTTTTAGGAATTGGCGAAGAGTTATATGACCAATTAGGTTCCAAATTGCAAAACTCTCTAACAGAATATTATCGTGTGAATAATTTAGAAGATATAGATGAAGTGAAACGTGCTGTTGCATTTTTATTTTATAAACACGGTCCAATTGATCGCATTGAATCCAATAACGAGCACTGGCTAGAACTTGATGCGCAGTTACGTGAGCAATTTAATGTGTATGGGAATAAAACGAGTGACTTGAAAAAAGTTAAATATAAATCTGAAATGAAGAAGCTGTTTAAAAAAGCAGGTGTGCCTGTTGTAGATGGGAAAATCGTTAAAACTAAAAAGGATTTATCTAAAGCCATTGATCAATTAGGTTTGCCAGTTATTGCTAAACCAGATAATGGAGTTGGAACGGCTGCAACCTTTAAATTATGTTCAGAAGAGGCAGTGCGTCAATTTGAAGAAGAATGGAGCGAAGAACAGGTCTACTTCTTAGAACCTTATGTTGAAGGAGGCGTGCTTTGTACATTTGATGGTTTGGTGGATCAGAAAGGGAAAATTGTTTTCCAAACGAGCTTTACATATAATGTGCCAACTCTGGAACTTGTTAAGGATCAGTTGGATTTAGCTTACGTGATTCAAAAAGAAATTGATCCAAAGCTTGAAACTTATGGAAAGGCGATTGTAGAAGCTTTTGGGATGAAAGAACGCTTTTTCCATATTGAGTTTTTTAAATTAGAAGATGGAAGTTATGTTGCACTTGAATATAATAACCGCTTAGCTGGCGGTTACACGATCGATATGTACAATTTCGCGTACTCCATCGATTTGTTTGCTCAGTATGCCTCTATTGTGACAGGAGGAGAATTTAAGGAGCCAGATGCCGAAAACCAGTTTTGTATAGGTGTAACACAGCGCGATGCTTATGAATATAAACATGATACGGATGCTATTTATGAACGATTTGGTGACCGTGTGAAGTTTGAACAGCGTATACCAGAAGCGTTTGCCCACCTGCAAGGAAATCAATTTTATGCGATTAATGCAGATTCCCAGGAAGAAGTCGATGACATTATCGGTTTTGTACATGAACGAACAAAAAACAAACTTGTAAACGTATAGAGATAGGAGATTTTTCGATGCATATTGAACAGTTAACCCATTGGAGTGGCGAATTAGGACGTGAAATGCCGTTGAACAGATATGGACACAGTGGCATGCCAATCTTAGTTTTTCCTTCATCCGGAGGGACGCATTTTGAATACAATAATTTTGGAATGATTGATGTATGTCAGGAATATATTGAATCCGGAAAAGTTCAGTTTTTTACATTGGCTAGTGTTGATAGCGAAAGTTGGCTACACGACTCAAAATCGGTGCATGACCGTGCATTAGCTCATGAAGCGTATGATCGTTATGTGATTTCAGAAGCAATTCCATTTATTAAACATAAAACAGATTGGTTTGATCCAATGATGACAACGGGTTGTAGTATGGGAGCATATCATGCGTTGAACTTTTTCTTAAGACATCCGGATGTCTTCCAAACAACCGTTGCACTTAGCGGTGTTTACGATGTGCGTTTCTTTTTTGGGGATTACGGAAATGATCCACTTGTATATGAAAATTCACCGAGTGATTACATATGGCATCAAAATGACGGCTGGTTTATTGATCGATATCGTTCAGCAGATATCATTATTTGTACCGGGAGGGGAGATTGGGAACAGGATGGTCTGCCCTCATACTTTACATTAAAAGAAGCCTTTGAAGAAAAACAAATTAAAGCATGGTTTGATGAGTGGGGCGAAGATGTTTCACATGATTGGGTGTGGTGGCGACGCCAAATGCCTTATTATTTAGGGGAATTATTTAAATAAATTTTGAACACACATCGTTGCCGGTCAAGGAATTAAGAGTAGCAATTAAATAGTCTCTTTTGCTAAATTGCTAATAAAAAGTAGTTATAAAAAATAGTCCATCGAATCTAAATGATTTGATGGACTATTTTTTATTATTACTAGAATATGTGAGTTGTTTTTTAACTTATATAGTATTGTAATTCAGATTTAATGAAATGGATTAAGTGTTTCTCCATTTTTGAAGGAGCACGGTTCTTTGTATGAATAATTCCAAGAGTAGCATTTATAGGTTCATAATTAATCAGGTCGATTTCAACGATCTTGTTGTCCATAACATATGGGTTATTTTTAGTTGCGAAATCTGGGGCAAAGGTAATAGCAAATCCTTCGGAGACTAAGCGAGATAATTCTTCCGTTTGATTTGATGAAAAAAGAATATTCATTTTTCCAAATTTCAGCTGGAAATTATTAATAAACCACTTAATATAATCTCCATTGTATAATACTACTGCTTGCTGAAGGATTTCCTCTGGTGTGATCTTTTTCTTTTGAGCAAAAGGTGAATCATTACTTACGTAAACTTTTAACTTTCCCTCAAGAATACTTTCGAAATTTAAAAGTTCAATATTTTTCAAAAGATCGTCATACATGCATATAAGTCCGACTTCGGCTTTATTTTGTTGAATCGCATCAACAGTACGTTCAGTCATATTTTCTGAGATTTCAATCGTTAAATTTGAATATAAAGTCTTAAATTCCATTAAAGGCTTTAATAAATAAGGAATGAGAGCAGGTATGGTTGAGACCCTCAGATTTCCAGAGTGAATTTCTAATATTTTTCTAGCCTCATCAATCATCTCTTCATATTTTAACAATACCGCATTTGCTTTTTTTATTATTCGAGTTCCTTCACTTGATAGAACAACCCCATAACGAGATCGCTCGAATATTTTAACACCTAACTCATCTTCTATTTTTTTTATATCTTGACTGATACCAGATTGGCTTATATGAAGATTCTGGCCAGCTATTGAAACAGAACCAGTCCTCGCGACTTCGCAAAGAACCTTTAGTTTTTGTATGTGCATATGATGACCACCTTTTATAAAGATTACTATATTAGAAATAAAAAACCTCTAATTTTAGATATTAGAAAATGCGAACGAGGTATTACAAATCATAATTTTACTAAGTGATTGTGAAGTTATACAATCAATTCAGATAATTCTTAATTTTTCATCAAAACAAGTCTTATTATTATTCTCTAAAAATTCTTTTAGATTTGCAAGCGTTTTCTTTATAGGGGGTCAGGTATTACTGTATTTCCTATTTATCTAATATTAAATAACTATTTTTAGGAGGCATTTAAATGCAAACGATTGAAAAAGTATTGGAATTTCCGCTTTATATTGATGGGAAATGGACACCAGCAAAAAGTGGTGAAACATTCAGTGTGAAAAATCCTGCAACTGGAGAGGTAATCGCTCTTGTAGCTAAGGCAGGAAGAGAAGATACTGAAGCAGCTATTGAATCTGCTCGTAATGCATTTGATTCAGGAATATGGTCAAAAAAATCACCGAAAGAAAGAGCTCAAATCTTAATTAATTTCGGAAATAAAATTGTTGAACATTCTCAAGAACTTGCATTCTTGGAATCTGTTAGCTCTGGAGCAACAGTAAGACGAATCTCGAATTTAGATATTTTATATTTAGTAGATTTACTTCAGCAAACAGCGAAATTTACTGTTGAGTATCCATTTGTTGAGTCATTACCAGTACTACCTTTTCCAGGACCTAGTAATAATCAAGTATGGCGAGAGGGCTTAGGTGTTGTAGCTGCAATCACACCTTGGAATCTACCAATGCTTTTAGCTATGTGGAAAATTGCACCAGCACTGGCAATGGGGAATTCAATCATTGTTAAACCAGCATCCAATACTCCACTCTCTGCTTTGAAACTAGCAGAATTAGCTACAGAAGCTGGAATCCCGACAGGAGTTTTCAATGTTGTTGCAGGACCGGGAGCTACTGTTGGAGAAGTGCTAGCAACTCATCCACATGTAGATAAGGTAGCATTTACGGGATCCACTGAAGTAGGAAGACGGATTATGGAGTTAGCTTCTGGAACAGTTAAAAGAGTAACGCTGGAATTGGGAGGAAAATCACCGTCTATCGTTTTACCAGATGCTGATTTAGATATTGCTATTCCAGGTAGCTTATTCGGTTTCTGTCTTCATTCTGGACAACTATGTGAATCAGGAACGCGCCTTTTAGTACATGATTCAATCTATGATGAGGTAGTGGACCAATTAGCGAAGTTGTCTTCTTCAATTACGATTGGAAATCAGCTTGATATGACGACTGGAATGGGACCGATGGCTTCAGAACAACAACTAAACACTGTTCTATCTTATATTGAGGCTGGAATTCAAGAAGGTGCTCGTTTAGTTTGTGGTGGTAAACGATTAACAGGTAACGGTTATGACAATGGATACTTTGTTGAACCAACGATTTTCGCGGATGTTCATAATAAAATGAAAATTGCTCAAGAAGAGATTTTTGGTCCTGTACTCTGCGTAATTCGATATTCAACAATTGAGGAAGCGATTGAAATTGCTAATGATACGATTTATGGGTTAGCAGCTGGTATTTGGTCTAAAGATGTTAATAAAGCACTTCAAATATCAAAAGAATTAAAGGCAGGAACAGTTTGGATCAATGACTGGCATATGTTGAGAAGCGACGCACCATTTGGAGGCTATAAACAAAGTGGATTTGGTCGTGAGCTTGGTCGATATGCGTTAGACGAATACACACAAGTAAAACATGTTCACTGCTCACTTACTCCTGAACTAAGTCAAAAACCTTGGTATAGCATTTTATTATAAAAAATTTAGTCTAAACCGATTATAAACATTAATAGAAAAGAGAAGGTGATCCAATGATAACATCATTTTTCCAATTTTCGGTTCGAACAGTTGTTAACAGTGGAGCTGGGGCTCGCACTTTGTTACCTGAAATGATTAGAGGACTTGGTGGTAAAAGAGCAGTTCTTTATGTTGATAAAGGGATAACTCAAGCAGGAATTACGGATAAAATCAAGGAGTTATTTGAGACAATACCTAGCGATGTACAGTTAGTAGGTGTTTTTGAAGACATCGAACAGGATGCTAAAGGTGAAATCATAAACCGTGGCGCTAAGTTCTATAAAGAATGTAATGGAGATGCATTAATTGCTGTTGGTGGCGGAAGTGTTTTAGATACAGTAAAAGCAATTAAATGGATGCTACATAATAAAGTTGATGACATTCGTGAAGAACTTCTTGTTGGAAATGTAATGGAATTTTGGCCAAAAGCTCAGTATATTCCAATTCCACACGTTGCCATTGCAACAACTGCTGGTACTGGAGCAGAAGTGTCGCCAATCGCTGTAGTATTCAATGAAAAAGCTGGAATTAAAACGAATATCTTAAATACATTTATAAGTCCTGATATGGCTATTTTAGATCCAGAACTAACAATTGGTTTACCTTCAAAAATTACTGCATTCACTGGATTTGATGCATTAACTCATGCAATTGAGGCATATTTTTCTCCTCAGTCAAATCCAATGACAGATGCATACGCACTTCAATCAATTCGAATGATTGTAGAAAACTTACCTACAGCTGTTCATGATGGTGGGAATCTTGCGTCGCGATCGAATATGTTAAATGCTAGTGCAATGGCAATTTCTGCTTTCAGTCTTTCAGTTAATGCAATTCCGGTTCACAATATAGCACATGTATTCGGAGCAAAATTCGGAATTCCACATGGACTAGCAAATGCAGTGTTATTACCGAATGTAATGGAATCTCTAGCACCATTTTATTTAAAACGAATTCATGGCTTTGCGGAAGCGTTAGGTCTAAAGAATATCCCAGAGAGCCCAGAAGCATGTCTAGCAGAAGTTGTATTATTCATTCGTAATCTCCGAGAAAAAGTTGGCTTGCCAAGCACGTTTGCTGACTTTGAGGTGAATGTAGATAATTTGGCATATATTGTAGCACTGGTTCATAGCGATCCTTGTGGAATTTTCTTCAAAATTCCACCTGAAATTATTGCGAAAATTTCAAATGAAGTTGTAGGCCCTGGCTTAGCAATTTCATAATTTTTAATCAAAATTAAGAGGCACCTTCAAATTGATGATGGTGCCTCAGCTATATTCATATTGATGGTACTAATTGATTAATCAATCGCTCTTGTGTTTCTCTACGTTACATTCTAATAAATTTTGTATTACCAGGAGGCTTAGTAATGAGTTCGAATTTATTTGAAAGTTTGAGTAAAAGTGCAGAGAAATTCCCAAATCATCTAGCGATTACATTTGAAAATAAAAATGTAACGTATGGTGAATTACTTTTTCAAGTTGAATGTGTTGCATCGAAATTAATAAATGATGGAATCAGAAAAGGTGATAAAGTAGCCTTGATATTAGGAAATTGTCCTGAATTTGTCACTGCCTACTATGGAATTCTTCGTGCAGGCGGTGTAGTTGTACCTGTTAATCCAATCTTTACGAAAAATGAAATTTCATATATTTTATCGAACAGCCAAGTAAAAGCTGTCATTGCAGATTTTACGATGGAAGAAATCATTGATGCTCTTAAAGTTGAGTTAAAGCACATCGAAATGTTGTATTCTGTGGAATCGTTGTTTGAAACGAAGTCTAAAGCCAATGAATATCCATTAATGATGGAAGAGGACCTGGCAGTTATTTTATATACGTCTGGGACGACTGGTAAACCAAAAGGTGCGATGTTGTCTCATCGCAATTTAGTATCAAATGCTCAATCAATTGTAGAAATGGTCGATTTTAAAAAAAATGATCGCATTTTAGCTGTTCTTCCAATGTTCCATGTATTCTGTCTATCAATCTGTATTAATGCACCTATCATGTGCGGAGGAAATATAGTAATTGTTCAAAGATTTAGTCCTCGTGAAGTCATTAATACAATCTTTAATGAGGAAGTGACATTATTTGCTGGTGTTCCAACGATGTATAACTTTTTATTACAATTAAAGGAATATTCAGCTGAGTATTTCGCATCAATCCGTGCATGTTTTTCAGGTGGAGCATCTATGCCACTTGAATTACTACAAAAGTTTGAAGAAAAATATAAGACTATTATTCTCGAAGGATTTGGTCTTTCGGAAACCGCTCCTGTAACGGCATTTAATCCCTTAAAAGGAGAAAAAAAACCTGGTTCTGTTGGCGTAAATATTCCTGGTGTATTAAATAAAGTTGTCGACAAAAATGGTAATGAAGTTCAAAGAGGAGAAATAGGGGAACTAATTGTAAAAGGTCCAAATGTGATGATTGGATATCTTGGTATGTCTGAAGAAACAGCTAAGGTTATTAAAAATGATTGGTTTTATACTGGCGACTTAGCAAAGATGGATACTGATGGTTACATCTATATTGTTGATCGAATAAAAGACATGATTATTGTAGGTGGCTATAATGTCTATCCAAGAGAAGTAGAGGAAGTAATTTATCAACACCCAGCGATTGTAGAAGTAGCAGTAATTGGAATCACTGATCAGGATTACGGACAGATCGTAAAGGCATTTGTCGTATCAAATGATGAATCGATAACGATGGAAGATATTTTGTATTTCTGTATGGACAAACTTGCAAAGTACAAACTACCAAAACAAATCGAATTTAAGACCGAATTACCAAAGAATAGTACAGGGAAAATTTTAAAAAGAGCTTTAAATGTAGAACAAGTGGAAGTTAATTAGTTTAAAGGAAATGATAAACACTTTTGAATTACTAACAATTCTTGGAGGTTCTTATGACAAATAAAGTACTTACTCAATCAAAACCCGCAACTGCTTTTACTAAAAATGCTAATTTAGCAGTCTATGATACTCTAAATTTTGATGATCTACAGGACTTCATTGATGCAAATAGAGGATTTATTGCACCACTAGAAGCAAAAATTATTAAAAATGATTCTGGTGAAGTTGTCTGGGACATCGAACAACTGGACTATTTAAGTGAAATTGCTCCTGAGACTGTTAATCCAAGTTTATGGAGAAACGCGCAGCTACAGGCTATTTCTGGTTTGTTTGAAGTGGTTGAAGGAGTATATCAAGTTCGTGGGCAATCGATGGTGACTAACTTTTTTATTGAAGGGAAAACGGGAGTGATTGTCGTTGACGCATTAGGTAGTAATGAATCTGCTAAAGCAGCAATGGAATTATACTATAAAAATAGACCACAAAAGCCAGTAACAGCCATTATTATAAGTCAAAGTCATGCTGATCATTTTGGTGGTATTCAAGCAGTTCTAAAATATGCTGAAAGTCCAAATATTCCAATTGTAGTTCCTCAATTTTTTACAAATGAAGCGTTAAGTGAAAATGTACTTTTAGGTACGATAATGACGCGTAGAGCGGAGTATCAGTTTGGTAAAAATTTATCAGACGGTACACAAGGATCTGTATCAGTAGGCATTGGACCAACTATGACTGCAGGGACTACGAGTTTCGTGTTACCAAATGTAGAAATAGAAAACGAAATTCAATTGATGGAAATCGATGGTGTAACATTTAAATTTTTATTAACTCCAAACACAGAAGCACCAGCTGAAATGCATTTTTATATAAAAGATTACAAAGTATTATTCGTATCAGAGAACGCAAATAAATTGATGCATCAAATCTATACAGTAAGGGGTGCAAAAACCCGAGATGCATTACTTTGGGCAAATGCTCTAGATAAAACAATCGATTTATTTGAAACAGAAGATATCGATGCTTTACTTATGATTCATGCTTGGCCTGTTTGGGAGAAAACAAATGTAATAGAACATTTAAAGCTTCAACGTGATTTATATAAATATATGCATGATCAGTCGGTGCGCTTAGCAAACCTCGGTTATACGATGGATGAGATAGCCGAAACGATTAAACTTCCAAAAGAATTAGATACATATTGGGGTAATCGTGGATATTATGGAACTTTGAAACATAATTCAAAGGGTGTTTATAATTACTATTTAGGCTTCTATAGTGCTCATCCTTCTGATTTAGATCCATTACCACAAGTAGAAGCAGGTCGAAAATATGTAGAATATATGGGTGGGGCAGCAAATATTTTGATACAAGCTAAAGTTGACTTTGAAAATGGAGAGTATCGCTGGGTAGCTCAAGTATTAAAAAATGTAGTAATGGCTGATTCTGAAAACTCAGAAGCTAAAAATCTATTAGCAGATGCATTCGAACAATTAGGATATCAAGCTGAGTCTGCTAACTGGCGCAATATTTATCTTGTTGGTGCATACGAACTGAGAAATGGCATCTACAAAGATCAATCTCCTTTAGATGTTTCTGAAGTTATTAAAAACATGCCTGTAAATGAATTCTTAAAACTAGTAGCCGTTAAATTAAATGGTCCAAAAGCAGATAGTAAAAAAATAACAATGAATGTAACATTATCAAATTCCGATCAACAATATACGATTTATTTAGAGAACTCTGTTTTGTATTTTAAAGGAAATAAATTAGCTGTTAATGCAGATGTTACTTTACTAATTGATCAAATGACATTTTACGGAATTGTTCTAGGTCTTCTCACACCTGAACAAGGAGTGGCTGCAGGAAGATTAGCTATTTCTGGTAACCACACGAAATTGAATGAATTTTTATCACTTTTAGATGAATTTGACCGTTATATAAATATCGTAGTTCCTTAATTAACTGTGAAAAATAGGCACCTGCTTAATTATGCTTAGCATAATTAAGACATAGCAGGTGCTTTTTTTTAAAGGTATGAATGTAAATCCTTTAAATTGTAAAAAGTTTTGTATTTTATGAGAGGCAGGAGCTTGGATGAAAAGTTGGGCGAAATGGATTATTTTATTTTTACTTTTTATTATGGCTATTATTAATTTTGCTGACAAAACTATCTTAGGTTTAGCTGGTATACATATTACAAATGACTTGAACTTAACCTCTACAGAGTTTGGTATCTTAGGTAGTAGTTTTTATTGGTTATTTTCATTATTTGGAATAGTAGGTGGCACTTTATCAGATCGCATAGGAACTGGTAAATCACTTGCTATTATGGCAATTGTATGGACAATCGCACAATCTATGGCTTTGTTTGCATCAAGCCTACCTGTTCTAATCTTAAGTAGAGTTTTATTAGGTGCGGGAGAAGGGGCGTTTTTGGCAACTGCAATTAGTCATTTAAGTAAATGGTTTAAACCTGAATCACGAGGATTAGCAATATCGATCATTAATTTTGGAAATGTTGTCGGAATAGCTGTAACAGCACCTATAATCGTTTCTTTCATATCAAATTACGGTTGGAGACAAGCATTTTTTATTTCTGGTATTTTTAGCTTTCTCTGGTTGATTTGTTGGCTATGGGTAGGAAGAATAAAACCAACTGTTTTACTTCAAGACGAAGCTAGTACGATTGAAAACAAAACAAAGAATAATAAGAAAGAAATATGGAAAGCTTTACAATCTCCTATATTTATATTTACTACTCTAATTGCATTTATTGCCTACTCGTTCATTGTCTTTGGACTTACTTTTAATCCGACATACTTAATAAAAGTAAAAGGATTTTCTGAACAACAGTCTGCCTTAGTTATTGCTATTTCTGGATTAATTGGGGCTGTTCTAGCAATTGGATTGTCAATATTCTCAGATCGTTTATATAAAAAGGCACAAAGTATATGGAAATCTCGCATTTTATTTTCTACTATTAGTGTTTTAATAGCTGGAATTTTGTATTCTTTATACCCGTTTTTGAATGGAGCTGCTTCAATCATTATCATACTATCATTAGTAAATACGCTTGTAGCCACAGTAAACACACTTAGCCCAGCTATAGTGGTTAGCATACTCCCACACCGCAAAGGCGTTATGACAGGATCTTATTTTGGAATAATGACTTCATCTGGAATAATTACTCCAATTATTATTGGGAAACTTATACAAAATTCTGGAACAAATGCAGCAGGTGGGTATAGCATTGCAGTGTTTGGTATAGCAATTGCTATGGTAATTGCAGGGGGATTAATATTGATTTTTGGAAATAGAAATCATCAAACCCCAACGGAAAAGGGAAAAAAGCTAGTAAATCTTTAGTGAGAGTTTAGATGCAGAGGTATGAATATGAATAACGCATTAGAAAAGCAGAAAGAAACAATTGATTCTAGATATATACAACAGCACTTAGCAAATGAAAGAACGTATCTTGCTTGGGTAAGAACAAGTATAACGATTATGGGAGTAGGCTTTTTAATTACTAATCTTCATTTTTCTACGATGACCTCTAATGCAAAAATGGGTGATGCATTATCAAAGATCATTGGATTATCTTCAATTATTGCAGGAATATTTGCCTTAATCATTTCAACGATCAGTTATTTTATAAAAGGTAATGATATTAATAATCAAACATTTAAATTTTCTAGGATTTTAGTTGTTTATTTATCAATCGCTTTAAGTCTTATTTTCATCATTTTTGGAGCTTATTATTTAGATGTTTGGGGATTGTTTTAAACAACTTTCTTCTATATATAAAGAATCTTGTATAAAAGTTTAAAGGGAAACAGTTTATATGGTGTAGGCTGAAAAAGACTATAAAAAAATTGGCCAACCAGTAATTTAACTGACCGACCTTATAATACGAACGTATGCATATGTGAAGATCCCGAGCTGCCTATTTGTTGCATTTTTTATAGCAATAAATGGGCAGCTTAGTTTAATACCCGCTCGATTCAGCTAACTTTCATGGGTTCTTTATTTTTAGAGGGGTGGCTAGTTTTTGAAGTAGACTCTTTATTCAGAGCTAACAATAATATCATACCAATGATACAAGCTGTACCAACCCACTGGAAAAAACCAAAAGGTTCTTTTAACCAAAAGACCGTGGTTAAAACAGCGGCTAGTGGCTCAACGCTTCCTAGAAGACTTGATTCTTTAGGTGGCAGACTTTGTAAACTTTTAATATAGAACCAAAATGCAAGCATCGTACCAAATATGATAATAAAGACTAAATATAAAAAGGCCTCAATTGTTAAGCTTTTATAGTCCATTTGCCAAGGGGGATGGATAAAACTTAATACAAAACCCCCGATAATCATAGCCCATCCGACAATGACAAGTGAATCGAATTGTTTCAGTAATGGGACCGCAAATAAAGTGTAAAATGCTAAAGCTACTCCAGATAAAACACCCCAAGCTATTGCAATTGTTGGGACAGATAATTGAGAGATTGAGCCGTTTGTTAATAAGAAAAAACAACCAACTAAAGCTAGAGAAACAGTGAAAAAGTCTCTTCGTGTTATAGCAGTTTGTTTACGGAGAATTAAATATACGATAATCATAACAGGTGCTAAGTACTGCAATAGCGTTGCAACTGCAGCATTTCCATGTTCAATAGAAGCCATGTAAGTGTATTGAACGGCAAGCATTCCCAGTACTCCGAAGATAATTAATTGAATTGCAGTTCTTCCATTTTTCCAAACCCTAAGGATTTGGGAACGGTCTTTTCCAAAAAATTGAACAGTTAAGAGTAAGATTCCAGCTATGAGCAAGCGGATTGTAACTAGCCAATCTACATCGATTTGATACTGCTGAAAAAGCTTTTTTGCCACTGTACCACCAATCCCCCAAAAAACTCCCCCCGTGATTACAAGTAATATTCCCTTTCGTCTATTCATGATTGACCCTCCATCTTAAAATATAAAAATAGTGTTATAATATTTTAAATGATAAGTGGAAAACCTTTGAAATAATACTCAAATCGAATGGAAAAGTGTAAGGATATTGAGGTGGATATAGGGAAATGCAAATTAAAGATTTTATGGTGGACCAAAGTTTTAAAGAATTAACTGAACACCGTACCGTAGTTTTACCAATTGCTTGTTACGAAACAACGATTAACCAAAACACAAATGGTTATATTCCACTTCATTGGCATGATGAATTTCAATTTGTTTTCGTTGTACATGGAGAAGCAATTTTTCAAATAAATGAAGACGTTATTTTTGTTCAAGAGGGCGAGGGGGTATTTATAAATAGTGGTTGTCTGCATATGGCAAAAGATAAAAATGATTCAGACTGTGCCTATATATGTATAAATGTTTCTCCAAGTTTCGTATTATCTCAAGAACTTTATACAACTTATGTAAAGCCTTATTTCCAAGCGACTAATTTACCTTATCTATTCTTAGATCCAAAGGAGCTTTGGGCGAATACCATTTTGAACTATATTTTGAAAATCAATCAATTGATCAAACAAAATTCATCATTCTATGAAATCGACGTCGGCCTATATCTAACATTAATTTGGAAGAACTTAATTATGAATGGTATTGAATTAGAGTATGAACAGACGGTAGTAGTAAAGAGTAATCGCATGAAGCAGATGATAAACTGGATACACACACATTATACTGAAAAAATTCTTTTAGACGATATCGCAAGAGCTGGTCAATTAAGTCGATCTGAGTGCTGTCGATATTTCAAACGAATTTTAAAGACAACACCTTTGAACTATGTAACCGATTATCGAATTCAAAAAAGTTTAATATTGTTGCAACAGCCAGAATCTAATGTCACTGATGTTGCCTATCAAGTGGGGTTTAACAGTACAAGCTATTTTATTGATAAATTCCGGAAGTCGATGAAGATGACACCATTGGCATACAAAAAAACAAAAAATTAGATCTCTATAAAAAAATGGTCCATCGAATCTAAATGATTTGATGGACTATTTTTTATAATTTTTATAACGAGAATATGTGAGTTGTTTCGTTAACTTATATATATTTTCCAGGATTTTGGTTATTTATTTATCGGTCGCTTCAGATGTTCGTAAAATAATGAGAATCTGAAAATTACTTATTCAAGTAGGGATCATGAGTATGAGAAAGAGCAAAAATCTGAAAAATAGTTACTCATAAAGGGTTCATGAGTAAGTAAAAAGGCAATAATCTGAAATTTAGTAAAAAAAAATAGACATTGATGATTATTATATTGTATACATATAAATTTAATGCCCATTAAATATTAATGGGCATTAAAATTTAATATTAATTAATTTTTAATGCTACTAAAAATTTAACGATAATAAAATGTATAAAAGGGGGGAATAAGTTGGAAGGAAAGAACGAATATATTGAAAGAATTCAATTTGCACTTCAGGCTTCTATCCAAACGATGCAGCCTAAGTTAATAGATACTTTGGAGCACCATGGCGTTACAGCTACACAATTTCATTTACTAATTTACTTACGAAAACATAAAAGATGCAAAATGTCCGAAATCGTAGAATTCTTGGAAGTTAAACCTAGCGCGGTATCTTTTATGATCGACCGGCTAGAAAATAACAACATAGTTTATAGAGAGAATGATAAAAAAGATAGACGTGTTGTAAATATTTTGTTAACAGAAGAAGGGATAAAAAAGATAGATTTAGTGATTCAGGATCGAAAAGAAATGTTTGAAAATATTCTGCTCAATTTTGAAGAAGATGAGCTTTTACAATTTGTAAAGATTACTGAGAAGATTGCAACTATAGCAGCTGAACTATAGTTAATATCTCCAGGTCTCGTTTTGTAAGATTAGAAGAATAATTGTAAATGAAGTGATTCCTGTAATTTTAAGAATAGTTTGAAACATATTAGAATGTTGGACTTTATTCGTCTAAAAGATAATACAAATTAATATACGTAATCGAGGTGACTTAATATTAAAACTTATGTTGTGACAGGTGGCTCTGGCTTTATAGGTTCGCATATTTGTGAACAACTAATAAAGAAAGGGAATAGGGTTATTAATATTGACAGCTTCACAAGCTTTTATGATTACAAAATAAAGATTAAAAATGTTCTTGAAAGCACTCAAATGGATGTGAATTTTGAGTTTCTTAATAAAACAGAAGATTTGAATCGTTTAGTTAAACTAGTTGATCAACCTAATTATCGTTTATGTTTGGTTGATATTAGAGATTATGGTAACTTAGGTACTGTTTTTCAGGAGGAAACGATTGATTGTGTAATTCACTTAGCTGGGTATGCTGGTGTAAGACCATCTCTAGAGGATCCAAAGATTTATATCGATGTTAATATTCAAGGAACACTAACACTTTTAGAATTAATGAAAGAGTATAATGTCAAAAAATTAATTTTTGCATCATCTTCTTCTGTATATGGAAATAATAAAACTGTACCTTTTTCAGAAAATGATAATGTAGATTTTGCTATTTCACCATATGCAGCAACAAAGAAAAGTGGTGAAGTGATTTGTCATACATATCATCATCTATATGGGATCGATATGATGCTTCTTAGATTTTTCACAGTTTATGGTGAAAGGCAACGACCTGATCTTGCAATTCATAAATTTACGAAATTTATCGACGAAGGAAAGCCCATTCCTTTTTATGGAGATGGTCAATCAGAAAGGGATTATACGTATATTGGAGATATTATAGATGGAATGGAAAAGTCGTTACTATATTTAGAAGAACATAGTCATGTTTATGAAATTATTAATTTAGGTGAGAGTACGACAATAACCCTAAAACAAATGGTCTTTACAATTGAGAATATATTAGGTAAAAAGGCTACTTTAGAAAAACTACCTACTCAACCAGGTGATGTTCAAAAAACATATGCTGATATTTCGAAGGCAAAGAGATTAATTAGTTATAAGCCGAATACTAATTTTGAGGATGGTATTAAGCAATTTATTAAATGGTATAGGAGGGATAAATATGACTAAATTATCTGTTGTAGCACCAATTTATAATGAAGAAGAAAATATAAAAAATCTTTATCAATCGATCACAAATGCAGTAAAAGACAAAATAAAAGAATATGAAATTATACTAGTTGATGATGGTAGTAAAGATAATAGTGCAAATTTACTTGAGCAATTGTCAAAAGCAGATTCACATGTCAAGCCTATCTATTTCGAAAAAAATTGTGGTCAGACTGCTGCACTATGGGCTGGGATGAGGGAAGCTAAAGGAGAGTATATTTCATTAATTGATGCAGATCTACAAACGGATCCTCACGATATACTCACTTTAATGCCATATATGAAGGAATATGATTTCGCAAACGGGATGAGGTTAAAGCGTCAAGATACGTATATTAAAAAGATCTCTTCTCGGATTGGAAATGGTGTTAGAAATAAGTTAACTAACGACATAATCTATGATACTGGTTGTCCGATGAAACTAATGAAACGAGAGGTTGCCCACAGTTTATATTTACATGAAGGGATGCATCGGTTTTTACCAACTTTAGCTAAAATGAATGGTTTCAATGTGATTGAGGTCGAAGTTAGCCACAGACAAAGAGAATATGGAGTATCAAAGTATGGAGTTTTTAATAGAGCTTTTGTAGGGCTAATGGATGCAGTTGTTATAGGCTGGCTAAAAAAACGAGTGATTCAATATAAAATTAAGTCATAAGATTGTTATCTGATTCTACTTTACTTTTTAATGAAAGCAGATAAAAGAAAGAGATAGGAGAGGGTTTCATCAAATGACTATATCAACTAGAGATTTACTTTGGATTACTTTTGGATTTATTGGTCAGGCCTTATTTTCCTTACGATTTTTAACTCAATGGTTAGCTAGTGAAAAGGCTAAAAAGACAATAATTCCTTTTTCATTTTGGGTATATAGTATTCTAGGATCAATAATTCTTTCGATTTATGCTATTTATCGTAAAGACCCTGTATTTATTCTCGGTCAACTCCCTAGTGTGTTTGTATATATACGCAATGTAATGATTTATCGTGGGAATAATAAAAAGAATGAAGAGAATAAAACATCAACTCTTAGTGGTTAAAAAATTCTTCGATTAGGTTGTCAGAACAATCTTTATTATTTTGATCATTACAATGAGAACATCTTTTTATAGATGAAATGCGTTTTGGAGTATTAATACTTTTTGTGAAAATCTGAATAAGACTATTAGTTCTGTATTCATAACTAGAATGTTATTTAGATCATTATTTTAAAAGATAAGGGTGAATAATACATGGAAATTGCCGTTGTCGGAACTGGATACGTTGGCTTGGTAACGGGGGTTTGTCTAGCGGAAAAAGGACATACAGTTTCTTGTATCGATACGGATGATCGAAAAGTAGCCTTATTGAAGTCAGGAGTGTCTCCTTTTTATGAACCTTATTTAGAAGATTTAATGCGAAAGAATATGGAGAGGTTATGCTTTACAACAAATCATAAACAAGCTTTTAAAGATGCGGATGTTATATTTATTGGAGTAGGAACTCCAGAAAATCTAGATGGTTCTGTCAATTTAACTTACATTTACGAAGCGGTTATCCAAATTGCTATGTTTGTTGAAAAAGACTGTATTGTGGTAATTAAATCAACTGTACCTGTTGGAACAAATGATCTGATTGAGGAATTAATAAAATCTAACAAAAAGAATAATGTTACGATAAGAATTGCTTCAAATCCAGAGTTTTTGTCTCAAGGTACAGCCATTCTTGATACATTAAATCCTGCTAGAATCGTTATTGGGGTAGAAGAGAAAGTTGTAGAAGATATCTTAAGGGAAGTATATATCGATTTTGATTCTGCCATCATCGTTACAAATCGCAAAAGTGCTGAGATGATTAAATATGCTTCAAATAATTTTTTGGCTTTAAAAGTTTCATATATTAATGAAATAGCAAATCTTTGTGAATTCACAGGAGCAAATATTGATGAAGTTGCTTATGGGATTGGTTTGGACAGTCGTATAGGTAATAAGTTTTTAAACGCTGGAATAGGGTACGGTGGATCCTGTTTTCCAAAAGATACAAAAGCACTATACCGGCAAGCTAATTCATATCAATATGAGTTAAAAACTGTTAAAGCTGCTATAGATGTAAATGAAAATCAAAAACTAATATTACTAAAGAAATCAAGAAAGTATTTTGATAGCTTAAAAGGTTTAGAAGTTGCGGTACTTGGGCTTACATTTAAACCTAATACGGATGATTTAAGAGAGTCTCCATCGCTAATGAATATTCCTATTATGATTGAAGAAGGAGCGAAAGTAAGAGCTTGGGATCCTGTTGGAGTAGAAAATTTTCAAAAATTATATCCTGAACACATAAATTATTACAGTACCATTGAAGAAACAATTAGAGGAGCAGATATTTGTTTTATCCTTACTGAGTGGGATGAAGTGAAAAAATTTGATCTGTTAAACTATATGAAATTAATGCGAAATCCAATTATTCTTGATGGAAGAAACTGTTATGATCTTAATAATGCTAAGAAAGCTAACATCATTTATGATTCGATTGGGAGACAGAAAATTTCGCCATTTAAATATGATTTTATAAACGATTTCAAACAAGTATTGAATAACTAAATGAATTATTACTATAGTTCACAAGTGTCTATTAAACATATAGAGTCCTGGGTACAGATGACAAACTAAAAAAAGGAGTGGCTTAGAGTCTACTCCTTTTAATCATTTTTTTGAAAATCTAGTTGAGCGGATTAAAGGGTCAACAAAATCATTCTAACCATTAATTGCTCTCCAACATTAAACCCAATATCGTTTATGGTTTGTTCAGCCTTTTTTTGATTGAACTCATTTTTGGTTTATACGACAGATCTATAAGTTTTTGTATACTAACCAACATATTGTTGGAAATTGATTATTGAACAGAAACGGATAACATTATAAAATTTTAAAGTAATTAAAAGGTAATTAAAAGATGGCCATATTGCCCAAGTAGTGAGTTGGAAATATATGGTCGATAATACATTGCTATTCCATTTACATTTAACTTAAATGGAATTTTATTGTGTTCAAGAAAATAATGGAGATGATTTTAAAAATAGAAAATGGGGAAATATCATTCTATTTAATATGACGACTTGAATGAATAGAAACAATTTATGACTTTACAATTAAACGTGAAAGGAGAACCTAAATGCAACTTCAAATTTATCAGTGGATATCATTTCAACAATTACAACATTTCGTAACTGTTCATAAAAACTTAGGTGTTCTGATCGCGTTTCTGATTCCATTAGCGGATTCTTTTTTTGGAATTATTCCACTTGGGGCAATATGCGCTGCAAACGTCAACGCGTTCGGATTTTGGACAGGATTTTTAGCAACCTATGTTGGTAGTGTTTTAGGCACTACTGGAATGTACTTCTTATTAAAAATGACTGGCGCAAGATGGCTAGAGCGTTTTATTCAAAAGAAAAAGAAAGGGAACTCTGGTATGAGTTGGTTAAATAACAGCGGATTTGGTCCAGTGTTTCTCTGGTTTTGCATCCCGTTTTGTCCATCTTTCATAACGAATATTTTTGCATCCATGTCTAAAATCAGACCTCGTATCTATATATTTGGATTTGCAATGGGGAAACTTGTTGCATTGTTGCTCATTAGTTTTGTTGGTCAAGATTTAGATGATTTCTTCAAAGAACCTCTTGAGTCAATTCTAGTTTTGGTAGCTATATTTTTATTATGGTTTGTTGGTAAAAAGGTTGAAAAGAAATTTACGATGCAGCGAGCAATGAAGGTGAAATAAGTTTTAATTAGGCTAGTTGTAGAAAATATAAAGGAAGTTTTCACGGTGATGTCGAGTATTTAGCGAAACTACACCTGTAGTTAAGGAATCAATTGTGCACACATACACAATTCAAGGGAAACTTTTGGTTGACCTGTTTTATTAATTAAGGTAATTATGATAAAAAGAATGGGTGTAGTTTCGAACTTTTATGCTAAAATGAACATATTAGAATTTTCATGGGAGTAGGTGAATGTATGGTGAGTGACTTTCAATTAATAGATGAGTTAAAGCATCAGTTAGATAGTAAGAGACCAATCCCAGCAGCTGTACTAAAAAACATGAGAGATGTGTATTTAATTGAATGGACATTCAATTCGAATGCTATTGAAGGAAATACACTAACATTATTAGAAACGAAGATCGTAATTGAAGAGGGATTAACAATCGGTGGAAAACGATTAAAAGAACACTTCGAAGCAATTAACCATGTTGAAGCAATTAAATATGTCGAGCAAATTGTAGAAAGTAAAGAAGAGTTATATCATAACACGATTAAAAATATACATAGTCTTGTCTTGAAAAATATAGACGGTGACAACGCTGGTAAGTATAGAGAGATAAATGTACGAATCTCTGGTAGTAAGCATCAACCATTGGAGCATCCATTTGTTCAAGAAGAAATGGATAATCTATTAAATTGGTATAATAAGAACAAAGATGTACTACATCCTGTTGAGTTAGCAGCATTATTTCATTTCAAATTCGTTTATATTCATCCGTTTTCTGATGGAAATGGAAGAACAGCCAGATTATTAATGAATTTTATTTTAATGCAACACGGTTACCCGCCAGCAATTATAAAAGCTGATCCAGTTAAACGAATTCAATACTACGAAGCTTTAGAATTGGCTAGTATGAAAGGTGAAACTAATAAATTTGTGAGACTTGTTATGGAATGTGTAGAAGATAATTTAAATGAATATTTACGTATGTTTTAGAGCACCTGAATACTTAGGTGCTCTTTATTCTTTTTATGCCAATTTTTCTGGTAATCCTGAAAAAGCAGCTGAAGCGATTATTAATATTGTTGAATCGAAAACGCCACTACTTAGACTTTTGTTAGAAATAATGGCTTATCAAGTGGCTAATCATAAATATCAAAATCTACTTCAAAACTTTGAAGAAGCGAAAGAAACAACTTTATCGGCAGATTTTGAATAAAGATTTTTACCCTGACAGCATTCCTATGAATATTTACAAACACTTACAATAGTAGAAAACCACTGAAAACAAGTCAGTGGTTTTCTTATTTCTAAATTTTCTGATAGACATTATTGAACCAGCTACTAATTACTCTTTCACAAACAACTTTTCTCTCGCTTGCTCAGCTGCTTCAACCATCACCTTTAATGCTGAAACCGTTTCATCAATACCTCGCGTTTTCAAACCGCAATCAGGATTAATCCAGAACAGCTTCGGATTGATTACTTGAAGGGCACGATCAATATTTCTTGTGAGCTCTTCAACCTTTGGGACACGCGGACTATGAATATCATATACACCAAGGCCAATACCTTTATCGTATGTATTTTCTTCAAAAGCAAAAATTAACTCGCCGTGGCTTCTAGAGGTTTCAATCGAAATAACGTCAGCATCAAGTGCATTAATTGCATCGATTATATCTTCGAAGTTTGAGTAGCACATATGAGTATGAATTTGTGTATCGTTTTGTACAGAAGCTGTTGCGATTTTAAATGCATAAACAGCAACGTTCAGATAGCTTTCCCAGTTTTCGCGTTTTAATGGTAGCCCTTCACGAATTGCTGGTTCATCGACTTGAATCATACGAATTCCGTTTTTCTCGAGCGTTTCAACTTCTGTTCTAAGTGCAAGTGCAATTTGATTTGCAACATCGTAACGTGAAATATCATCTCGTACAAATGACCAGTTTAAAATTGTTATTGGACCTGTTAACATGCCTTTAACAGGCTTGGTTGTTAATGATTGGGCATACACGGATTCTTTAACGGTCATTGGATCTAAATAAGACACATCCCCATAAATAAGTGGCGGTTTTACGCAACGAGAGCCATATGATTGAACCCAACCAAATTTTGTGAATTGGAATCCAGCTAATTTTTCACCAAAATATTCAACCATATCAGTTCGTTCAAATTCACCATGTACAAACACATCTAAGCCAAGTTCTTCTTGAATCGCAATCCATCTTTTGATTTCAGCATTAATATACTCTTCATATTGTGCATTCGTTAATTCACCTTTACGCCATTTTGAACGCTGACCTCTTACTTCTTGTGTTTGAGGGAAGCTACCAATTGTTGTAGTTGGTAGAAGCGGTAATTGGAAAGACTTTTCTTGAATGGCTTGACGAACTTTATAGGATTCTTCACGATCCACACTATACGTATGCAAGTTTTGAATGGCCTTCTGAACTTGTTTATTGTTTCGAACGGATGATTCATTTAATGCTTGAATTGCATTTATGCTTGCTTCAATTTTTGCTTGAATCGACGCTTTACCATCTTGTAAACCTTTTGCTAATACAAAAATTTCATTTAATTTTTCATCAGCAAAAGATAGCGCATCCTTTAGCACATCATCAATTGTACTTTCATTTTTCGCTGTTACAGGAGAATGTAATAAGCTTGATGAAGGTTGTACAATAAGCTGGTCTTTTGAAACAAACTCAGTAATTTCTTCAAGAAGGGCATATTTATGATCAAGATTTGCACGCCATATGTTACGTCCGTCAATCACTCCAGCAGCAAGTACTTTATCTTTTGGGAAACCATATTTTTTAATTGCAGCAAGGTTTCGCCCATTATCATAAATAAAATCAAGACCAATTCCTTGAACAGGGAGTGAAACTACTTCTTCATAGAAATCAACGCTCTCAAAATAAGTTTGAAGTATCACATTCACATTAGGTGCTGCTTTATGCAATGCTTCATATATATCGTTAAATAATGCCACTTCTTCTTTTGAAATAGATGTAGATAAGATTGGTTCATCTATTTGAACCCACTCCACACCTTCTGTTTGTAATTCTCGTAATAGATCGACATAAAGTGGTACAAATTGATTTACAATCGTTTTAAACTCAGTTTCTTTATATCCTTTAGACAGTTTTACAAATGTTACTGGCCCCAAGATAACTGGTTTCCCTTCAATACCAAGCTTTTGTTTAGCCTCTTTATAAAATTGTAGTGGACGGTTATCGACAAGAGTAGGTGTTACTTCTCCCAATTCTGGAACAATATAGTGATAGTTTGTGTTAAACCATTTTGTCATTTCAGATGCAACAGCATTTTTTGAACCGCGTGCTATTTCAAAATAAGTTTCAAGTGATACTTTTCCTCCAGCATATTCAAAGCGCTTAGGTACGAGACCGAACATAACAGCTGTGTCGAGAACATGGTCATACAAGCTAAAATCACCTACTGGAATTAAGTCAATACCTTGATTTTTTTGCTTTTGAAGATGCTGCAAACGAATCGCTTCAATTTGCTTTAAAAAATCTTCTTTTTCTAGTTTACCTGCCCAAAATTGTTCAAGTGCTTTTTTCCATTCACGCTTTTCACCAATTCTTGGATAACCTAAATTTGAACTTTTTACACTGTTTCCCATTCTAATACACTCCTTATATGATTGCTTTTGTATTTTTTCCCAACAAAAAAGTCTCCCTTTTCAAATAGAAAAGAGAGACTCATACGCATAACTAACTAGAGTTGAGACATTGCTGATCCCAAATCACGTATTCCTCACTCCCCCCTATACATCCGTAGGTACAAGCGCATACAATAGGCAGGTCTCCTGACTTAGGATCAAACGCTTCTTATCCCTTCCCATTTCAGTATGAAACAGTGGTAGATTGATAAGTCGCTCCCCAATACAGTGGCGGGACCGTGTCGGATTCTAACCGACTTCCCTTTTAAGCTGTGGAAATAATTCTTAACAGCACCTTATGCATTTTTATGAAATTTTTATTAAGAAATATTAAAGATGAAATCTAACAATCCTTCAAAACGACAAAAGCCCTCTCTGCTTTTAAAAGAGAGAGGGCTACAAAATTTATGGAATCCTCTCTTATTTTCCAAAGCAATTTGCTTTGCAGGAATTAGCACCTTTTCAACAAAAAACGTTGAATGGTTGCCGGGCATCATCGGGCCAGTCCCTCCGCCACTCTCAATAAGAGTTTAATAATTTATAATGTTTTGAATTAATTGTCATGATAGCATGATAAACAAAGTCTGTCAAAATAAAATAAAAAATGTTCGCTACAGAAAGGTTTAAAAAAGAGGGAATGTATATTTTGTATAGATAGATAATACATTAGAAGCAATCCAGAACACGGTTAGATTCAGTGGTCTAAGTAATTTTATTTTGATCTAGTTCTTAACTAAAAATTTTTTTGATCAACTTTACAATCCGACTACTCGGTGATACAATGTACCTGTACTTAGCAATACTGAATACCAGTAATACTAAATAGTTAAATTTTTTTTAAAAAAGGGTTCACATTTCTTCTACTTAGTAATACTATATACTATTACTAAGTAATACGGAGTATCAGTCGCACCAGATAGCTGAAAAAGAGTTCAAATAAAATGAACAGTGAAATCAATGATCTATAGGCTATTTAGTTTTTCTATTGTCCGGTACTAAGTATTACTGAATATTTGTATCACTAATTAGTAAAAAGGTGGTTTTCTCCGCAGTTAATTGCCGTTTAAATTAATAGACCTAAAACTTATTTAACGAAAGTAAAAAGGAGGTGTACGCTATGGAAAATTTAACAGAAATGCTCAAAGGTTCATTGGAAGGTTGTGTACTTGAAATCATCAGTCGCGGTGATACTTACGGCTACGAAATTACTCGTCTTCTTAATGACTTAGGATTCACTGAAGTTGTCGAAGGTACAGTCTACACCATTTTAATCCGACTGGAAAAGAAAGAGCTGGTAAATATCGAGAAAAAACGATCTGAAATGGGACCGCCTCGTAAGTTTTATTCATTAAACGAAGCAGGGCGTGAGGAATTACAACAATTTTGGAAAAGATGGAATTTTGTTTCATCAAAAATCAATATCCTAAAGGGGGAGCGATAGTATGAAAAAATTTATTGAGTTAATCATTGGCGATATAGAAAGCAAAAAAGAATATAAAGCATTTATGAAAAAGGTAAATTCTCTACCAAAAGATTACGCATTTGTGTTCAAAAAGATTCAAAAGTACATGTGGAATTTCGGTTATGGTTTTGGTGAAGAAATCATCAATCTATATGAACTATTTGAGGCTAGTTCAGCAGAAGGAAAGCATGTGTTGGATGTAACTGGTGAAGACGTAGCGGCATTTGCCGACGAATTGATGGCTCTCTCTAAACTAGGTGGAGAATCGGCAGGTTTTTTCGGAGGTAAAGTAGAGTTGGAAAAAGATATTGAGAGTAGAGTCGAACAGCAAGTAAAGATATGGACGAATAAAAAATAAAAGTAGGGGGCTAAAAACCATGGTGAATTTCTTCAAAAAGATACTCGATGATAAAAAAGAATACAAAGAAATGATGGCACGAGTAGATGCATTGCCAGCCGATTACCAAGAAGCCTATAAAAAAATCTGCAACTATATGTGGAGTTTTGCTTCTGGAAGCGGGATGGATATGTTGAGAATCCAGTATGATCTCATTGATTTATTTGAAGCAGGTGCATCAGATGGTAAGGACGTATTAGAAGTAACAGGTGAAGACGTTACAGCATTTGCTAATGAACTTACCGATCAAGCGAAAAGATGGGATGATAAATTACGTAATAATTTGAACAAAAGCATTCTAGATCGATTGGGTAAGAAAAAATAAAATCATCAGTTAATATTTAACAAATAAGTACAGCATAAGTCATATTTGTATGTCTGTTTAGATAAATCCAGCTGCAGGCGCAACTTACGCTTAGAGCGCGCGCCTTCAGCTTTATATATGGGAGGGAAATGATTATGAGTAATACTGCAATCTCAGTGAAGGGATTAAAAAAATCCTATAAAAATATAGAGGTGCTAAAAGGCGTAGATTTTGAGGTGAAAAGAGGCAGTGTTTTCGCTTTACTGGGCTCCAATGGTGCTGGGAAAACGACTATTATTAAAATCTTGAGCACATTAATACAAGCGGATATGGGGGAAATTGAAGTTTGTAGTTCGAATATTCAAACAAATCCAGGGCAAGTACGTGAGAAAATTAGTCTAACCGGACAAAACGTTGCAGTAGATGATATTTTGACAGGGCGTGAAAATCTCGACCTAGTAGCAAAACTCCGCCACTTGCCTGATCGAAAAAAAGCTGTGGAGGAAAGTCTACGCCGTTTTGATTTAATTGAAGCTGGTGATCGAGCTCTTGCTACTTATTCTGGCGGTATGAAAAGACGATTGGATTTAGCAATGACAGTACTTGGGTCACCGGAACTTGTTTTTCTTGATGAGCCTTCAGTTGGACTTGACCCGGAAGCACGATTAGCTTTGTGGGAAGTGATTCGTGATATGGCAAAAGCGGGTATTACTGTATTTCTTACTACACAATATTTAGAAGAAGCCGAACAACTAGCTGACCGAATTGCCATTTTACATGAGGGCAAAATTCTTGTAGAAGGTACGCTGGATGAATTAAAAGCAATTCTTCCGCCTAAAAAAGTAGAATACGTGGAAAAACAGCCAACACTTGAGGAAATTTTCCTAGTTGTTACTGGAAAGAGAGGGGAATAGCAATGAATGGAAATCATTTTTTCAGCGATACGTTTACAATGTGCAGTCGAGTGATGAAACATTCACTTCGAAGTATTGATACAATTATTACAACGATCCTCATGCCGATTATGCTTATGCTCGCTTTTGTCTATATTTTCGGTAGTGCCATGACAATGAATAAAGTAGATTACGTGAATTTTATCGTTCCAGGTGTGTTGCTTATGTGTATTGGAATGGGGATTTCCTATACAGCAGTTCGAGTGAACACTGACATGACAAAAGGAATATTTGATCGATTTCATTCCATGCCAATCGCTAAATCATCGATATTGGGAGGGCATGTTATCTCAACTTTAATATTAAATTTATTATCAGTTACAGCAGTGATTCTCATTTCTTTTATCATGGGATTCCGTCCTCACGCTGATTTTGTGGAATGGTTATTAGCAATTGGTATGATTCTTCTTACCGTATTTTCTTTTACTTGGATTGCAGTGGCATGCGGACTAATGTCAAAATCGTATGAAGGTGCGAGCGTATTCTCTTATTTACTTATGGGCTTAATGTTCGTAAGTTCTGCCTTCGTTCCAACAAATAATATGGGTAGCAAACTAAGAGCTTTTGCCGAAAACCAACCAATGACACCAATTGCTGAAAGCGTGCGTTCACTTTTAGCTGGGCAACCGGACTATGGTAATATTTTAACTGCTGTATTATGGTTAGTCGGAATTGGAATTTTGTTTTATATGATTTCAATGAAGGTATATAAAAAAAGAATGAAATAAATTATCGAAGTACGGGCTGGAGAATCTTTCAGTTTGTGCTTTTTTTATTTTGACAAAATGTTATTTACGAATTAAATCATTTTTTTGTTATGGAGAATAGTGCATTTTTCATAAAAAAAGAAAAATATGTAGAGACGTTGGAATAAGTCCACGAACTGATAATATTAAATAGAAAAAGATTACTACTATGAACTATTCAAAGTGGTAATCTTTTTAGTTAGAACAACTTAGATAAAAACGCTTAACTCCTGAAACCTTTGATTATCAGAACTAGATTTACAAGTAACTTCAGTATTACTTCTTATTCTTATAAAAACAAATCAATAAAAATATATTAATAAAAATAATAAAAACCAAATAAAATAGATTTTGTACTAAATATTTAATGTTATAAAAAGCTTGTCCCATATCTTCTTTATCTAATGGATATGCCGACTCTAATATACTAGGGATTTTTAAACTTCCGATAAGTATAATGAACATTAAAAATATAAATATGTAGCTTTTTTTCATGTTTAAATACCTCAATAATTATTTATAAGTGTATGTTTTTTTAAATTCCACGCCATAAGCTTTTTTAGCTGTACCAGTTCCTTCTATGCTCTAATAAATTGAATACCATGGCATGCTATACACAT
The DNA here is from genome assembly GCF_002555445.1 of Bacillus sp. AFS017336. Taxonomy (NCBI): domain Bacteria; kingdom Bacillati; phylum Bacillota; class Bacilli; order Caryophanales; family Bacillaceae; genus Bacillus; species Bacillus sp. AFS017336. The sequence continues at coordinate 111,330 of NZ_NUCO01000010.1, read as the reverse complement.
TATATTTTTTAGTTTAAAATTTATTAAATTTTAACAAGAAAAGATGTATATAAAATATAAAAAGTGTGACAACATTTCGAACCTTACAAAACTAAACTACAGAACAGCTAAAAGTTACTTTAGTATTCTTTTAATCTGTTTAAAAAGTTTAAAAGGCACTTGTTTGAGTAGAATTGAGGCATAAAACAAATTTTGGATACGAATTGAGTTAGTTTAATAACCCAAAATCAAGTATGATTGAACTAATATAAATTTGTACTAAAGGAAGATTATGATGAAGAATCGATTTTCAATTGGAGAAATGGCAAAGCTCCATAATACGACTATAAAAACCCTTAGATATTATGATGAAATTAGTTTGCTAAAGCCAATACATACAGACATAAACAACGGTTATCGATACTATTCCACCGAACAATTTGAGCACCTAAACACCATTCACTATTTAAAGGAATTAGGCTTTTCTTTAAAGGAAATCAAGCAACATTTAGAAAATCGAGATATTGATAGTTTTTTGCTTCTTCTTGAGGAACAAAAAGAATTAACTGAGCAAAAGATAAGAGAATTAGAAAGAGTAAAACAACGATTCCAAAATCGTATTATGGATATAAGAACAGCAAGAGAAATAAAGGAATTAGAAGTTCCTTTCATAAAAGAAATGAAAGAAAAAACGATTGTAAGATTAATGGAAAGAATCAGTTCGGAACCAGAGCTTGAAGTTACTTTGCGAAGATTAGAGGATTTATCAAATTTGAGTTCTTCTATCTTTATTGGAGGGGTAGGTCTAACTGTTAGTCTAGATCATATAAAAAATACTAAGTTTGACGAGTATAATTCCATTCTATTATTTACGGAGGATGATGATCTGCAAAGTCCACTTATTTCTACACTTCAGGAAGGGCAATATGCCTGTATTTATTATAGAGGAAACCATATGGAATCTTCGATGTATTACAATATCTTACTGAATTATATTGCAGAAAATGGACTTGAAATAATAGGCGACTCGATTGAACGGACGATTATTGATCATTATATTTCAAAGAACAAAGCTGATTATTTAACTGAATTGCAAATCCCAATAAGCTATTGACCCTCCTGTAACCGGAGGGTTTATATTTTGTTTATGACTAATTTTGAAAGGGGTTTTCAAATGTTTGATTCAACAACATTATTACTTTTTATTGGAACAGCCATTATTTTAATTATTATTCCCGGTCCAGATTTAATTTTTACTCTTACACAAGGAATGACAAATGGTAGGAAAGCTGGAGTGGTCACTGCGATGGGGTTAAGTTTAGGGAATATCGTACATACTTTAGCAGCAGCGCTTGGACTTTCCCTTATTATAAAAACTTCAGTGGTTTTATTTACGATCTTCAAATCGTTAGGAGCAATTTATTTATTTTATCTCGCATATAAATCTCTGAAACATCGAAAGGAAGTACTAAGTCTTAACAATGAAAATAATAGTGAAACAAAAGGTTTGTTTTTTAAAGGATTGCTAATGAATATATTAAACCCAAAAGTAGCCATTTTTTATCTTACCTTTCTTCCACAATTTGTAGACTACAAGGCACCACACGTCGCGTTACAAATGTGTATTCTAGGTTTAATTTTTATCATTTTGACGGCGTTAATATTTAGCTCTTTAGGCTATTTCTCAGGAACATTTCGAGATCGATTATTAAAAAATCCACGATTTAACGAGTATATGAATATCACAGCTACAATTATTTTCTTTGCATTAGGATTAAAACTGATTACTACTAGCATTTAAAAATTGTGTACTAGTTAATGGTAAATTGAAATAGAGGAAACCGTAAAAATGGATGGCCCTTGTGGTTTTACGTGTATTGTTTTTAAAAAGGAGAATATTATCGGTCAATACTTCAGCATTGAAGAGGTAATTTTGGGGATTAAAGGAATCCTTATTTAAAGAACAGTGATATATAATATAATCAGTATACGAAAAGTAAAGTCATAAAAAGGGGATATAACAATGGTATTATCATTAAGAACTGTTCAAAGTTCAGATTTAAAACAGTTAATAACGATTGAAAATGAAGGCTTTTCAAAAGAAGAAGCTGCTACAAAAGAAGCGTTTATTGAGAGGATTCAATTAATCCCCGATACATTTATTGTCGCGGAAAAAGACGGGGAGATTCTTGGTTATATTAATGGTCCAATTATTAACCAACCTTATATAACAGATGATCTTTTTGAGACAATTAAATTGAATCCGGATAAAGGTGGCTATCAAAGTATTTTAGGATTGGCAGTTTCCAATAATGCAAGAAAACAGGGTATTGCAAAAATCTTAATTGAAAAAATGGACAAGCTTGTAGAGGAAAACGAAAGAATAGGAATCACTTTAACATGCAAACAGGAATTAGTTTCTTTTTACGAAAAGCTAGGATTTGTAAATCATGGTTTATCTGATTCAAAACATGGTGGAGTAAGTTGGTATAATTTAGTTAAATTAAAATCGGATTATTAATAGAACGAATATTGAGATGAAAAGTTGGTCACAGTTTTGTTAATGAATCATCGACAATAATAACGCATCGAATACAATGTTTCGATGCGTTACTATTTGAAATTTATTTTGTAGAAGTTTCATATTCTTCATCTGTAACAGGTTCCAACCATTCTGGGGTACCTGCAGTTATTGCAATGTGCTCAAACCAACTATCTTTCGCAGCACCATGCCAATGCTTCACGCCATCGTGAGTGTTGATTACATCACCAGCCTTTAAGAATTGTGCGGGCTTCCCTTCTTCTTGGTACCAACCTTCCCCACCAGTTACTAATAATATTTGAAATCCATCTCGATGGACATGCCAATTATTTCTGCAACCTGGCTCAAAGGTCACATTTCCAACACCAACATTTACATTTGGATCGGCAATTAAGGTTTTAAGATAACTTTGTCCTACAAAAAATTGTGCGTATGCTTCATTTTTTTCGCCGACAGGGAATATGACACCATTTTTTACTTCTTCATGTTTTATCAATTTACTTCCTCCTAAATTGTAAATCTAAGCTAACAGTTAGTCGATTATCATTAAAGGCTACATCTCAAGATTTTAAATAAGTTATTTCTTTTGCCAGTCTATAGTAAAAGATGTTTCAAAGACTATGCTTTTGAAACATCTCTGAAAAACTATTAAATTGTGCTTGTGTCGATGACAAATCGATATTTCACATCTGATGCTAAAACTCGCTTGTATGCTTCGTCAATTTGATCGGCAGAAATAACTTCAATGTTAGGGACAATGTTATGTTTTCCACAGAATTCTAACATCTCTTGAGTCTCACGAATTCCTCCAATCATAGATCCTGCAAATGAACGACGATGACCTATAAGTGAAAAAACACTTAGGGATAACGGCTCTGCTGGGGCACCGACATTTACTAGCGTACCATCTAGATTGAGTAGCCTTAAATAAGCATCCATATTTATTTTTGCACTTACAGTGTTAATAATTAAATCAAAAGTTCCTGCAAGATTTTTAAATGTTTCTGGATCGTTTGTAGCATAATAGTGGCTTGCTCCAAATTGTAAACCGTCGTCTTTTTTGTTCAATGTTTGTGACAGAACGGTTACCTCTGCACCGAGTGCATGTGCAATTTTAACTGCCATATGCCCAAGTCCACCCATTCCAATAACAGCGACCTTCTTACCAGGCCCTGCTCCCCAATGGTTTAATGGAGAATATGTAGTAATACCTGCACAAAGTAAAGGTGCAGCAACATCAAGTTCAATATTATCAGGTATTTTAACCACGAAATCTTCTGTTACAACGATGTGGGTTGAGTAGCCACCCTGAGTTGGCTCGCCGTATTTGTCAACACCAGCATAAGTAGGTGTATTTCCTTTAAGACAGTATTGTTCCTCACCTTTACGGCAGTTTTCACAATCGCCGCATGAGTCTACCATACAACCAACACCAACACGATCGCCAACCTTGTATTTCGTTACCTCTGTTCCTACATCCGTTACTATTCCGGCAATTTCATGTCCTGGTACGAGTGGATAGTGCACATGACCCCATTCCCCGTGGGCAGTATGAATGTCAGAATGGCAAATTCCAGCGTATTTTATTTCAATTAGAACATCATTTAAATCAAGATCACGTCGCTTAATCTCAGCAGCTCGAAAGGACTTGTCAGGACCATCTACAGCTCTTGCTTTTGCAGTTATCATAAATAAAACCTCCTAAAAAAATATTTTGATAGAGAACAAAACAAATCACTCAGGTTAAACTTTACATGCATTTTTACCCTAAATTTATTCTCTTGCACAATCATCATAATCCCTCGAGTTAACTCTAGGTCAAGCGATTTTGAGGAATCCACGTTTCTTTTTATATGACATAAAAAAAATAACGTGATAAAATCCCTTCATAATAATAGAGTTAACTCGAGGTCTAATGCTTAGGAAAGAGGGATTAATGTGAAGACATATTCAATTGGGGAAGTAGCAAAAGCATTGAATCTTACGGTATATACTTTGCGATACTACGACAAAGAAGGGCTTATGCCTTTTGTAGAACGGACAACCAGTGGTATACGAGTTTTTAAAGAATCTGATATAGAGGCGTTAAAAATAATTGAATGTCTGAAATCTACAGGGATGCCAATAAAGGAAATTAAAAATTTCATAGAATGGTGTTCTGATGGGGATTCCACATTACAATTAAGATTTGACATGTTTATGGAAAGAAAAGCGAATGTAGAAGCACAGATGGAACAATTAAAAAAAACAATGGAAATTATCGAGTACAAATGTTCATATTATCAAATTGCTTTAGAAGCCGGAACGGAAAATAGTTTAAAGAACAATAAAAAAGAAACTTTGAATTGTCAGTAACCAAAAGCCCCCACCGATTCATAAATGAGTTATGAATCGTGGTGGTCATTATTTTTTTAGAGTCAACTGATTTTGTTGTGGATCGATGACTCCAAAAATCTAAACATCTACACAATGTAAAGGCAAATCCCAACTCGTAAACAAACAATTATTATATATTATAAAAAATTTATAAAATTTTATTTTTTCTAATAACGCCAACGATGAAAGCGTTATCACTTAAAGGGAATTTAAAATCCGATATTGACAATCAGTTTACTAGGACTTATTATTCAATTAATGAAATTACATAATAGAAACTTATCGAGAGTGACCGAGGGATCAGGCCCTATGACGTCCGGCAACCTCCTTGAAAAGGAACGGTGCCACTTCCTGCAGAATGAAATCATTCTGATAGATAAGTCGAAAACAATCGTTTCCGATGCCTCTTTCTGAATGAAAGAGGCTTTTTGTGTTTTTATATACTTCTCAATTACAGGGGGGATCTCTTAATCAATCTACAAAATATTATGGAATTTGTTTTTAACTTACTTTTATAAAATTTTTTATTTAAACAAAATTCCAACTTAGTTGATAGGAAAACTTGTTTATTTGAATAATAAGGGAGAGAATAGAAATGAAGTATGGTTTTTGGTTACCGATTTTTGGGGGATGGTTAAGAAATGTGGACGATGAAAAGATGCCACCAACCTTTGATTATGCAAAAGAAGTTATTCAATCAGCAGAAAAATGGGGTTACTCAACTACTTTAATAGCTGAATTATATTTAAATGATATAAAAGGACCGGAACATGATTCACTTGAAGCTTGGTCGACCGCAGCTGCTCTAGCGGCAGTGACAGAAAAAATTGAAATTATGACAGCGATACGCCCAGGTTTTCATAATCCAGCTGTAACAGCGAAAATGGCAGCAAATATTGATCAAATCAGTAATGGCCGTTTTACGTTAAACGTAGTTTCAGCTTGGTGGGCAGAGGAAGCACGTCAATACGGGGGCGTTTTTACAGAGCACGATGAGCGTTATGCGCGAACTGAAGAGTTTATTGATGTTCTAAAAGGGTTATGGACAGAAGAAACCTTCAATTATTCTGGTCAATTTTATGATTTAAAAGAATCGAAGCTTGCTCCAAAACCTGTTCAAAGACCTAATCCACTTCTTTATGCTGGAGGTGAAAGTGAAAAAGGTAAGCAAACAATTGCTGAAAAATGTGATGCTTATGTGATGCACGGTGGAACAGTTGAAGAGATTGCTCGAAAAATAAATGATATGAAAGTACGCCGCGAACAAACTACTAATGCACCATTTAGTTCTTTCGGTATGGCAGCTTATGTTATTTGCCGCGATACAGAAGAAGAAGCTTTTGCAGAGCTTGAAAAAATTACAACCGTGAAGGAATCTAGCGGCTATGCAGGCTTTAAAGATTTCACAACAAAATCACAATTAGAGCAACAAATACAATTACAAGATTATTCGGTTTCAAATCGTGGGTTACGACCAAACTTAGTTGGAACACCTGAACAAATTGCAGAACGAATTTTACAATACGAAGAAGCGGGCTTAGACTTGCTATTATTACAATTCTCTCCTCAACTAGAGGAAATGGAACGCTTTTCTAAGCAAGTTATGCCTTTAGTAGAACAAAAACGTAGTTTAATAAATAGCTAGATAGGGGAAATAAAAATGAGCAAAGTATACGTTATACATGAAAATAGTGAATGGACAGTACATTTAACAAAAAGATTAGAGGAGCTAGGTGTTCCTTATGAAGAATGGCACTTAGATGAAGGAACGGTTGATTTATCAGCAGCACCACCAGAAGGAATATTCTACAGTCGAATGAGCGCTTCTTCTCATACACGTGATCATCGTTTTGCAGCTGAATTTACAGGGCAAGTATTAGCTTGGCTTGAAGCACATGGGCGTACTGTATTAAATGGAACAAGCGCTTTAAAGCTAGAAGTTAGTAAGGTTTTACAATACTTAGAATTAAATAAATATGGTGTAAAGACACCAAAAACAATTGCAGCTGTTGGAAAACAAAATATTATTAATGCAGCTGAAAAATTTGAAGGACAGTCATTTATCACAAAGCATAATCGTGCTGGTAAAGGATTAGGTGTTCAATTATTCCATAGTGTAGAAGCATTAAAAGCTTATGTGGAAGGTCCTACTTTCGAAGAGCCAGTCGATGGCATTACACTTATTCAAGAATACATTCTATCCCCAGAAAGCTACATCACTCGTTGTGAGTTTGTAGGTGGAAACTTTGTTTATGCTGTTAAAGTTGATACTTCAGAAGGATTTGAACTTTGTCCAGCAGACGCATGCCAAATTGGAGATTTATTCTGTCCAGTAGGTGAAGAAGTAGAAGAAAAACCTAAGTTCCAAGTCATTGAAGGATTTGATGACGAAATTTTAACTAAATATAAAGAAGTTCTAGCTAAAAACAGTATCCAAATTGCTGGAATCGAATTTATAAGAAATGCTGAAGGTGAAATTTATACTTACGATATCAATACAAACACAAACTATAATTCTGATGCAGAAGAAAAATCAGGGAAATTTGGAATGCTCGAAGTAGCTTTATATTTAAAGAAAACGTTAGAAGAAAATTACACTAAAGTAAATGCTTAATTTAGTGTAGTGAATCGCTAAAGGCCCAAACCTATGATAGATCAGGTTTGGGCTTTTTTTTATTGGAGACTGTGAAGAGAAAGTGGGTAATCGCAAATAAAATCAGAGAATCGCAATTAAAAATGAGGAAACGCAAATAAAATCAGAGAATCGCAAATAAAAGTGGGGAATCGCAATTAAAATGAACAAATACCAATACCGGTTAGGGTATATCGTCTGAAAAATTAAGCAATAACGGTCGCTTTCAAATATAAATAAGCAAATTTGACTTAATTCTTTCTAATTCTAGGGAAAAATGGGTAAGAATCAGCTACTAATCTATAGAAAGAATGAAACAAACAATCAGCTAGAAATGAAAAGTTTAAGGAAAATAACCATCCCTTCGATAAATCAACAAAGCACTCACACGAAAAAAAGTTCGTTTAAATTTAATTCAATAGAATAGAAAAAATATCAAAGCATTTTTCGAATTAAGAGAAATAGGCAATTAATTGAGAGGAATATGCTAACGATTAAATTTAATATATTGATAATATAAGATTGTAAGTTGATTTGAATTTTAAAGAAGTTCAATTGGCTCTTTTCCTGAGGACTTGATTATGGAAATATTCTATTAACATTCAAATAGGGGGATGCAAATGAAAAAGACTTTGTATCTAATGAGGCATGGGCAAACATTATTTAATAGTAGAAGGAAAATTCAAGGTTGGTGTGATTCACCACTTACAGAGTTAGGAATTAAACAAGCAGAGACTGTTGCAAAGTACTTTAAAGACAATAATATTATTTTTGATCACGCCTATTGCTCCACATCTGAAAGAGCAAATGATACGTTAGAGCTTGTGACGGATTTGCCGTATACAAGATTAAAAGGATTAAAGGAATGGAACTTTGGAACGTTTGAAGGTGAAAGTGAAGATTTAAATCCACAGTTACCATACGGTGACTTCTTTGTTCAGTTTGGTGGGGAAGATCAAAAAGACCTCCAACTAAGAATTGCTACTACTTGCCAAAAAATAATGGAAGAAGATAATGAAATAGTTTTAGCTGTATCGCATGGAGCGGCTTGTAGAAATTTTATGAGATATTGGGAGCACACTAGTTCAATTGCACAACAAGTAAGAATTGGGAATTGTTGCATTTTGAAATTTGAATATGAGAAAAAAGAATTTAAATTAGTAGAGATTATTAATCATAATTTAAGCGACATAGTCCAAGTATAGTTTGGGTTAGTTTTTAATAGTAATAGATTACATATTTTGAAGGTGAGGATATTTTGATGGAATATACAAAACTTGGAAATACAGGATTAGATGTATCTAGACTTTGCCTTGGTTGTATGGGTTTTGGAGACGCGAATCGTTGGATCCATCCATGGGTAATCGATGAAGAAAACAGTCGTACAATCATAAAAAAAGCACTTGATTTAGGAATTAATTTTTTTGATACAGCGAACGTTTATTCAGACGGAACTAGTGAAGAATATGTAGGTCGAGCTTTAAAAGATTATGCAAATAGAGACGAAATCGTACTTGCAACGAAAGTTTATTTTCCTATGCATCAAGGTGCTAATGGGTCAGGACTTTCCCGTAAGCATATTATGAGCGAAATTGATAAAAGTCTTAAACGCCTCGGAACGGATTATGTGGATTTATACCAAATTCATCGTTGGGATTATCACACCCCAATCGAAGAAACAATGGAAGCACTGCATGATTTAGTGAAGGCTGGTAAGGTAAGATACATCGGTGCTTCTGCTATGTATTCATGGCAATTCTTGAAAGCTTTACATGTCGCAGAAAAAAATGGTTGGACTAGATTTGTAACAATGCAAAATCATCTTAACCTTATATACCGTGAAGAGGAAAGAGAGATGCTGCCTCTTTGTAAAGACGAAAAGATCGGCGTAATTCCATACAGTCCGCTTGCTTCGGGAAGGTTGACACGTGACTGGTCAAATACGACACTAAGATCTGAGACAGATGAAACTCAGAAATCGAAATACGGTGCAACGGAAAATACTGACCGACTCGTAGTGGAGCGGGTTGCGGAAATCGCCGAAAAACAAGGCGTATTAAAATCACAAATCGCACTTGCCTGGTTACTACAGAAACAACCAGTTACTGCTCCAATTATTGGTGCCACGAAAATTTCCCATCTTGAAGATTCAGTAGGGGCTTTATCGGTTAAGTTAACTGCTGAAGAGGTTGCTTATTTGGAGGAGCCTTATGTTCCTCATCAGGTAGTTGGTGCATTAGGTTCTAATTAATGTTAACTTTAAAATAATGAGTTTAGACCCTATTTTCCTTAAGTGTGAAAAGGGGTTTTTTTATATCATAGTGATATATGTTGCAATATGCCGAAAAATCCTTCATATTTGTTAAAAAGGAGGTTCTTTATGCGAAGTGATATACAACCGAATGAACGAGCTTTTTCTTCGAAGGAAGTAGCAGAAGAACTGGGTATTGCAACGCCTACTGTTCGAAAGTATGGACAAATCTTAGAGCGCAATGGATATGAGTTTTTGAAAGATGGCGAACGGCGTATATTTGTTCAATCTGATATTAAAGTGCTTATAGCGTTACGCGATACAGACAAGTCCCTGGAAGATACTGCAAAAGACCTCGTATTTCAACAAAAAGAAAGATTAGAAGGTTTTGATGAAACACAAATTGCGGTATCCGATACATATGAAAATTTACCACATGACCCAAATCAATTAAAAGAGTTTTTAAGGTTTTTAGTCAGTGAACTTGCAGCTGCACGTGAAATGAATGTTGAGCTGAAAAATGATATGACAGAACTTAAAACGGCGGTTTCCAGGCTTCAACAAGATCATCATGATATAAGCGCAAATATTGGAAACTCATCCAAAAAAACTTATATCAAAATTGAAAAATTAGCCGAACATCAAAAAATACAATACGAGACATTACTGGAACAAGAAAAACAAAAAAATGATTTTTTACAAGAAGAATTACAAAACATGCGAGAAGAACAGAGAACAGAATGGCGCTCACAAGATGATTTTAATAAACGTTTAGAAATTGTGATACAAAAGCCTAAAGATAAATGGGGATGGCTTTTCTCTTTATTTAGAAAATAAAGGAACTATTAAAATCTTTTTATGCTAATCTTGTGAAAACTTGTTTCATATTTTTGATAATGAAAATTTAATAAGTACTTTAAGGTCGATACTTCCGTAAGGATGTATCGGCTTTTTGTTTCGTATCATATCGTTGGCTGATACAAATTGCAATTGATACAAAAGTCTTTTTAATCGTAAAAATTTGAACACGATACAAAAAATCTCTAAACAATACATCAAAAGTTCCTTTGAAACATATAACAAATTAGATTTTAATTTATATCAAATTTTTACAAATTCCCGGGAAATATCTACAAATTTCTTGATATAGGAAATAAATTCTATGTGTGACACTATGTCGAAAATGACTAGTAGAGATTGAATAGTATAACCTCAGTCATAACAATGAAATATACTATTTTTTCAATGAAGTTTACTTAGAATATTGATTACAATCTTGTGCATTACACAGAAAAAGCCCCCGAATAGCAGGGGGCTTTTGTAGTTTAAATCGAACATAATAGTATTTTAAATATAAGAAAGCTAGTTTATTGTACGCCTAAAGCAATTTTAATACTTTCTAAAGTAGCAGATTTATATTGTTTTTGTGGCTCAGGTGCATTCTCTGCATATTGATTTTGTTTCAGATAGTTACTTTCTACAAAATTCAAATCATTTGCATCAACTTTTCCATCAAAATTAATATCTGCCTCTCTTTTGCTAGTGCCCCAATATGTTTGGATGTATAATGCATCAAGAACATCAATCACATTATCTTGATTCACATCACCAGCAACTGCCTGTTTAATAAAGTAAGAGGTTGCAAGTTTCTTTTGTTGACCAAACAGAGTACCCTTGTATTCGAAACCAGACATCATCGGAATTTTTACCATAAAGTGACCTGGTAAAGTGAATTCCCAAGACCATGAATCGCCAGTTAGTGGTAATTTTGAAATAGAGAAGCGGTTGACATCCTTTACTAAATTCGGTGTAATATCAAATACGTTACCATTTGATTGTGTTAGTTTAATGGATGCACCTGAGTTTGGCCAATCTACATTTTTATATTTATTTGTTGTACCTGGATTTAAAAATCCTTCAGCATTAAGCGGACCTTCAAGTTCAGAGAAGGAAGATAATAACCCCCATGTATATCCTGCTTTAATTAAATTAGTAGTTCCTTCTAAGGTGTTAATCGTAACTGTTGGATCTATTTTAATAGATGTACCAAAAACAGCATCTTTCACTTTTAAAGTTACATCGACCGCAGCCACTTTGTCATTTATTTGAGTCGTTGATGGCAGATCCAATTGTACAGTTGGACTACTTGAATTCGTAAGAGTCACTTTTGCTTCTCCATATTGGCTTAACTCTGCATTTGGTTTGGCATCGACTATTTCAAAGTTTTTATCTAGATTAGCGAAAGTCCAGTTAGCAGATGATAGGGATGAAATATTATCTAATTTCAATGTTGCCTTTACGGTATCACCCATCGTTACTTCTTTTATTGGGCTAGTGATATATGCGTTTGGTGTACCCTCTTTGATAAAATAGTATTGTTTTTTAACAGTACTGTTTACAGCCACATCTCTACCTTTTACGGTGAAGCTTTGAACTGGGTATTCTGGATACATAACAATATCTTCTGAAAACTTTCCATCTTTATCCATGTTAATAATATTGGATTCAGCTGAATTAATAAAGGTATATTGAAAAGAAGTATCCGATAAATCTACGTCCATCCCAGCATCTTGCATTTCCTTCACCTGTGGATCAGTAATTTGCATCGAAAAAGGATACGTTTCTTGTCCAGGTTTGTATTCGTGAAATGGTGATTCCTGATCTAATGATGTAGTAACTTCTGGTTGTTCAATATCTACATAAAGATCAAGATAACCGGTAAAGGTTTTACCTTTCGCATTGGTCGAAATCAGCTTTATCTTGTAGTAACCTGGTTTTGCGTTTTGAGCAATAGCAGAAATCGGATGATCAGGATCACCAGTAAATGGATAATAGCTACCAAATATAGCTAAGGGGGAAATAATCTGTGTATTTGTATTTAATTTAGATAGATCAATTGATGTAGCGTATCCTAGATCTTGGCCGGTTTTTCCATCTTGCCAAACGATATCCATATTTTGCATAGGTGTTTTCATATTAAAAGTTAGTACAGGCGCAACAGTACCTGAAGCCATTCCCATCGGTTCTGTTTGCGAAATTCTATATTCTAAAGTTGTTGTAGCTTTATTGAGTGCATATCCATAAAAGCCTTCCTCTACTGCTCGTATACTAAAAGGAATACGATATTGCTCATTTTTATCTTTTTGGTTTGTTAAGATAACATAACCAGTATAGACGCCTTCTTTTGCTGTTTTCGGAAAAGTAAGCGATACATTTACATTTTTAGTTTCGTTTTTCTTGACTTGAATCACTGGGTCTACGGCCAATTTTATTCCGCTAGTAGTTGGGTCAGAAGTACCTTTTATATTTTGAAAATGAACAGTTGCAGTTAACTTTTTATTTTCTTTTTCAAAGTTTTGCAAAGTCACTTTTTTATTAATTGAAAGGTCCTCACCTGTATAAAGTTCACCAAAGCTAATTCCACCCGACTTTTCGTCAATTTTGACCATTTCTTCTCCGAATGGAATGAGGGTTTCATCTTTAACTTGAACTTCCATTTTTGGATGAATCGCTTCATTTGGGTCGACTCGACCTGCTCCTTGTTCATAAGGAAGATAGTCTCCATTTAGTGGATCCGCAGTATTCATTAAAAGGGTCTTAATATCCTCAGGTTGCAGATTTGGATTAGCTTGTAACATTAAGGCTGCTATACCTGCTACATGAGGTGTCGCCATAGATGTTCCACTCATTCGAGCATAGGCACTTGAGTAATCAGTAGGTGTATCTGAGTTAGTTATATAAGCAGGTACAGTGGAAAGAACACTAACACCTGGTGCGACAACTTCTGGTTTTACATCGAAGTTGGCTAATGAAGGACCACGGGAACTAAAATCCGCTAGCTTATCTCCTTCTGTTTCGGTAACAGTTACATCAGTAAAGGTTAATTTATTGTTACCTGCAGCAACTTGCGTCTTTAAAGCTTGTCCGTCTTGTTGAGTTACAGAGAAAGTAGGAATAAAGTCATTTGCTTCTCCAATATAAGCCCCAATTTGGCCTTCAACATTGTTAAATAGAAGAACTGCTTTCGCACCATGTATTTTTGCAAACTTAATCTTATCTGCTAGTGCGTAGGTACCTCTTTCGACTAACGCGATTTTGCCTGCTACATTTTTATTTGTGTAGTCAGCATCTCCACCTAATCCAACATCAACCATGTCAAAACTTTTCCCTTTTAATGTTGTGAGATCATCAGAAAAACTTCTTGCCATCGTTTGTAGTTCAATCGATGATTCAGATGCAACTTTACCCTTCATGGTTGTAATTGGCATCGAAATATCACTCGCACCAACAGTAAGTGCTAAAGCCGCCGCTCCAGGAGATCCTAAAGTATAGAACCCAGGTCCAGAGTTTCCAGCTGCAATTACTGCGGTTACACCACTTAAAACAGCATAGTTAATCGCTGTACTAGTTGGATAGTATGGATCATTAAGGGTAGCACCTAACGAAAGATTCATAACATCCATTCCTGATATTACTGCTTGATCAATTGCAGCAATAATATTAGAGGACGTGCCCGAACCGTATGGACCTAGTGCTCGATACACATATAAGTCCGCGTCCGGAGCAATTCCTGTGACGGAAATCTCACTATTACTTTTCGCTTGTGAAGCGATTGTACCTGATACATGAGTGCCATGTTCGGTGTAATAGGCAGAACCGTTAGCAGCAAATTCAGCTGATCCTGATTTTTTCCAATCTTCATAGGTTGTTTCCATCGGATCATTGTCATTATTTACAAAGTCGTATCCACCTTTGTAGGCATCTTTGAGATCAGGATGATTGTAGTCAATTCCTGTATCGATGACAGCTACTTTGACTCCCTTACCTGTGATACCTTCTTCGTGTAGCTTGTCTACACCTAAGAATGAAACAGGATCGCCAGTCACAGTTGAATTCGTATTTTCTGATTTACCAGGCTTTCCATTAGACTCTGCAATAGAAGGTGGTTCAATTGTAAACGTTGTATCCTTGTAAATTGCTTGAACAACATCTGACTGCATAAGTGATTCAATTTGGTTTGCTGGTAGCGTCATAGAAACTCCATTATAGGAAGCTTTGAAGGAACGCTTGATTTGGTAAGGTGTTTCTACCATATTTAAACCTTTTCCAGTTGAGGGAAGAGATCGTTGCAAACCAGCTTTAGCAGGAAAGATTTGTTTGAGATCATTTAAGAATGTGGAATGATCTTGATCGACCTTGCTTTGTGCTACATCTCTTGTTAACGATTTTCCATCTAAAGCAGCATCAACAACAGCTACTTGATCTGGTTTTGATTTAAACTGAACGATAACGGAAATCTCTTTGTTATCTTTTAGCTCTTTCTCATCAAACCCTTGAAGTCCATATAGTTCCTTTGCTTCAGACTTTTGTAATGCTGCTCGTTGTGCATCCGTTAAGGAAGCTAGAATTTTTTCGGCACTACTTTGAGTTTTAGTAGCTGCATTCGTCAAACTAGAATGCGTGGTTGGGAGGATTAGCCCCAATGTTAACACTACAGGAGTTGCTTTTTTTAAAGTCTGATAAACCAATCGATGTTTACTCTTTTTCATATTTCTCCTCTTTTCAACTTGATTAAAAATTTTCAGAAAACTTTCATTTTTTAATTTTCAAAAAATTCTCATGGGAGTAATGTTAATATCTAATTTTGGAGATTACAAAGGGGGTTTCTTTAGGTACAAACTACCTGTTTTTATTGAGGAAATTATATGATGGAGATTTTTTTTATCTGTTTTCATTAAATCTAGGTTAGAAAGTATCAAAATTTATTGGGGTTTTATTCTAACATTTTAAATAGATTTTAAGGAAGTATATTTTTACCAATTGATAGAAATAGCAATTATCATTGATAACATTAAAAACTATGATTTAAAATACGTAGTATAAATATTAATTTAATAGAATTAGGGGTAGTTAAACTATTTAAGTATACTAATGCGGAAAAAACAAGGGGGGGACAACATGATCCAAGGGAAAATAATAAAGTTTTACCGTGAACTTCAAGGTTTAAGGCAAGCAGACTTAGGGAATCAAATTTGTTCTAGTACGCATATTAGCAAAATTGAACGTGGTATAACAGAAGTATCTGAAGAAACAATCAAATTGTTAGCTAAAAAACTTGATATAAACATGCATGATGAAATCGAAACGTACTATAAATTGAATTCAGTTTTAAAAGAATGGCATGAAGCAATAATCTTAAAACTAAATTCAAAAGCAACAAGCATGAAAGCCAAGTTAGAAGGAATCTCGCTATTGAAAATCCAAGATTTTTATCGTTTTTACACACTGGTTTTAACTAGATATTATTTATTAATTGGTGAAAAAAATCTTGCTAAAGCTTTGATTGAAGAGATGAATTGTTGGCAAGAACTTTCACCTTATGATCAAAATATGCTATATCATATTAAGGGGAAGTTTTATCTTGACTATCAGGGTGAATATAAACGAGCGATTTCTTATTTAAAGAGAATTGATCTAACCTACTACAATAATCCGGAATATTATTTTGATCTAGCTGTTGCCTATATGTGTATGAATTCGCATGTGCTTGCGTATCATTACGCTAATAAAGCATTACAATTTTTTACGAATGAGAACAGCTTTAATCGCATTCTTGAAACTGAAATGTTAATGTTGATTCAAGTTGAACAAGAAGAAATTTTTGATACAAAAGATTCAGGGTATCCAAGATTAATTGAAATGGCTGAAAGTCTAGGTTTAAATGATCAAAAAGCTAAATTGCTTCATAATTATGCTTACCAACAATTTCGTAATGGTTCATATAAACAAGCATTCGATTATTATAGTCAGTCCTTAAAATTACGTGATAAATCACATCCTCATTATCTAGTAACCTTAGAAGGATATTTAAATACAGCTTCAAAACTAGGTCTACAATCTAATATAGACTTGATTAAAACTGCAAAGAAAGGGCTCGCTTTAGCAAATAAATCAAACGATGCTATGTATTTACACTATTTTCAGTTACATGTCTTTAAAATTCAAAATTTAATAGAAGAATACTACCAATATTTAGAGACAGTTGCATATCCGTTTTTTAAGGAGAAAGGCTATGGTCTTGCAACTGAGAATTATGAAATTAAATTGTTCGATTATTATTTAAAAAGAGGAGATATCGAGCGCGCTAATCAGTTCACACACTCAATAGTAGATCGATATCGAAAAAACAGTGAGCTTGTTTAAAGTTAATAAATAGAAGCCTTGTATTTAATATAAGGCTTTTTATGGTTTGTATAGGAGATTTTAATGTAAAAACCCCATTTATTAACAAGCATTCGTCATCTTTCCTTCATTTATTTCACCTAGTAGTAAAGTTTTCAGAGTGAATAACCCCCATTGCTGTGTAAATCTACAGAGATTAAGATAATTTCAGAAAGATTTTTCTGAATATTTAGAAATGGAAATTTCTCTCTACATACATGATTTACTAGGAGGAAGAAAATGGGGAAGAATCGTCAAAAACATAAAACTGTAAAGAGTTTAACAGTTTTAGCTTTATCTACTTGTTTCGTTTTTGGTTCATTTGGTCAAGCAACATTAGTCTCACAAGCAAAGAGTAACTCCAAAGTAGAAGATATTCTCGGGAATTTATCATCTTCACAAAGAGCAGCTCTACATCAATTATCAACGACGGATGAAACAGGGCTCAAAGTTTCACCTGATATTAATTTAGCATCAACAGCTCAAACGCCTGTCATTGTTGAATTCACTAATAAACCAGCAAAAGTTGCTCAAATAGAAGCGAGTCTAGAAGGTAATAGTTTAACGGAAGCAAAAGCATCTAGTTTAGTTGAAAGTGATCATGAAGAGTTTAAAAAAGATATTGAGAAGTTAAAATCCAATAATAAAAAATTGGATTTTAAAATTAAACGTACATATAAAAATGCTTTTAATGGTGTGTCAATGAGTTTACCGGCAAATCAAATTAATGAGCTGTTAAAGTCTAAAGTTGTAAAGAAGATATGGAGTAATCAAACATTTACGATTAATCCACCTCCAGAAGAAGACAAAAGTGGTGAATTGAAAGCAGACGAAGCTAAAGTTGGGAATTACTCACCTTACGACGGATTAGATCGCTTACATGCTGAAGGTTATACAGGAAAGGGTATAAAGATTGGGATATTAGATACTGGTATTGATTATAACCATCCTGATTTAAAGGACGCTTATAAAGGTGGTTATGATTTTATTGACAATGATAACGATCCGATGGAGACAACCTATGAAGACTGGAAAAAATCAGGGGAACCAGAATTTGATGGTACATCAGCTTATTATACCGAGCATGGTACCCATGTAGCTGGTATAATTGCTGGTCAAGGAGTAGCAAATAGTGAATATAAAAAAGTTGGAGTAGCCCCAGATGCAGACATTTATTCTTATCGTGTACTTGGTCCTTATGGGGGTGGTGATAGCGATGGAATAATAGCTGCAATTGATAAAGCTGTAAGCGATGGCATGGATGTTATCAATATGTCTTTAGGTGCAACGATTAATGATCCATTATTTCCAACGTCAGTAGCTGTAAATAATGCAGTAATTAGTGGCGTGACTACAGTAGTTGCTGCGGGAAATAGTGGTGATAGCTTGTATTCACTCGGGGCACCTGGTACATCAGCATTAGCTTTAACAGTAGGGGCTTCATCAGTAGCAATTGATTTATATCAATACTCAGGTGTTAACAACAATAAAAATTACTTATTAAGACAAATGGCTCAAAATTATTTAGATGACTTAACATCATTAAAAGGTAAAACATATCAACTTGTAGATGTTGGTTTAGGAAACACCTATAATTTTACTGGAAAAGATGTTAAAGGGAAGATTGCCTTTATAAAGCGGGGTTCTATTGCATTAATGGATAAAATTAAAAATGCAAAAGCAAATGGTGCTGCTGGCGTAATTATGTATAATGATGAAGCAAATAAAGCAGAAGGAACAATCAAGGAATTATTAGGAGAGTCCATGGACGCAATCCCTTCTTTTTCAATAACGTACGAAGATGGTTTAGCCATTTCTAATGCAATTAAAGAAGGAAAATCAGATTTTACATTTGGTGATTTTTCAAAGTTACAAACGGCATCAGATGAATTAGCTAGCTTTAGTTCAAGAGGTCCATCTCGTATTAATTATGATATTAAACCAGAAGTGACTGCACCAGGGGTATCAATTCTTTCAACAGTTCCATATTATATTAATGATAAAACAGCGGATGGTACAAAAGCACAGGATTATCAATTTGCTTATGAACGTTTATCGGGTACATCAATGGCTACACCTTATGTTGCAGGAGTATCGGCTTTACTACTTCAATCAAATAAGGGTCTCTCTCCGTCTGATGTGAAGTCGATTTTGATGAATACAGCTGACCCGTTGTCAAAAGCATATAGTGTATTTGAAGTTGGCAGTGGCAGAGTAGATGCATATGAAGCTATTCACTCAAATGTGGAATTAGTAGTAAAGGATAAAACACCTAGCATTATTAATGGAAAACAAAAATTAATCGATGAAGACACAGGTGGAATGAGCTTTGGATCTTTCGGATTTAATGACCAAGCCATTTCTGATTCAAGAACTGTTACACTTAAAAACAGAAGCGAAAAGGCGAAGACATTTAGTATAAATGTTAAGTTTCAAACTGATCAAAGAGGATCAAAAGATGCTGCTTTAAATAATGTATCGTTAGTAGGGCCAAGTTCAATTAAATTAAATGGAATTAGTCAAAAATCGATTAAGTTTAACTTAAACATTCCAAAAACGGCAGACAAAGGGACTTATGAAGGATATGTGGTATTTACTAATAATGAAGATCCAACAGAGCAATATCAAATTCCGTTTGGTGTGCGCGTAGTAAACGAGGGGATTTCAACATTTAAAGTGGAAAATCCGCTATTTTCAACTGGCTACACATGGCCAGAGACAATGTATCCATTTCTCGGTTTCTCATTTGAATTAAAGTCTCATATGAAGACTTTAGATGTAGTAATACAAGATCCAATTACTGGACAAGACCTTGGATTAATAGGATCATTTGATACTTTACAATTAAATGAAAATCAATCTTATTTTATCCCAAGAGGGTTTGATGGTAATTATTATCCATTTACAGGCGATCCAAAAAATCCTATTAGTAGTGAAGCTGAAACAATACAAACTGGACATTATAAATTAAGATTAGTCGGGACTAATGAAAGTGGAAAAGTATTCTCAGCAGCTTCAGATTTCTTATACGAACTTGGTGCACCGACAATGACCAGTAGTTTTGATCAGTTAGACCAAAAAGTAATTGAATACAATGATCGTCAATTAGATTCAAACGGACAATTTTTATATGATTTTACTATTAATGTCCAAGATCCAGAAGTTGAAGAGGCAAATCGTATAGGTATTCCTGTTGATCAATCTAGTAATTCAGTTGTATCGTTTTATGGTGGATTTCCAGCAAATCCAATCAACACAGATAAAGACGGAAATTATGAAGATCAAATTTTAGTTAACAGTCAATTTCAACCATTACAAGTCCAATTTTATGGTATGGACGCTGCGAAGAATCCTTCTGCGGACGCGTCAAATATGTTAAAGGTCGTTTTCGTAAAAGATACGTACCCATATTATTATTTAAAGGCAAATAAACAAAGTATCACAACGGGGGACACGGTTAATTATAGTGTGCGTTCAAATAATATTAAAAACTTAAAAACTACTAAAATTTCGTTACCAGTATTTACAGATCAAGCTAGCATTGAGAATGTGACTGTAAATGATGAGGTGAAAAAATATGGGGCAGCCAAAGTCACCGTAGCAACTAGTCCAACAAACTGGCCAAATGTACAACAATTTACATTTACTTTTAATTATGAAGGTACTAAATCACTTCCTGAGGATTTACAGTTATTTAATTTCGATGTAAAGACATTAAATAAATATACGGTAAGTACTCCATTCTCATGGCATCTGATTAATTCTACGACAATCGATCAATCGAATGTTGAGACCTCAGATGTTTACACTTATATGGATGGTTATAAAAATAATCAAACAGTATCAATGTTAGAAGGTTCTTTACAAGTAGAGGGCGCTTATGACCCTACGACTGGTCAATTAAATAATGATTTAGACCAAAGAATGATTGATGCAAAAGTTACTGTTAGTTCATACGACGAAAAATCAATTGTTGAAGTACCAATAACAAATAATAATGGTGCATTCGAAGCAAATGGTTTTAATGCTGATAAAAATGATTACACTGTAAGAGTAGATGTTCCTGGACATTTTACATTATACAAACAAGTAAATTTATCAAATGAAGTGCGCGGTAAGTTAGTAGGAAAAGATCTACAAGTTAATATGCCAATTGCTGCAGCTGGTGATGTAAATAAAGATAATGTAATTGATATTTTGGATGCGTTAGCTGTCCAAACATATTGGGGTACAAATAAAGCCTCTGCAGACTTTAACTTTGATAAAGTAGTAGATAAAAAGGATATGGATTTTATTATTAAAAACTTCGGATTACAAAACAAAACTGTTCAAGATGTACCGAAAGCGAAGACTTCTTATAAAGGTGCAACGTTAGACAGTATATTGGAAATGTTGGGATTAAGTAAATAGAAAGACATTTTAATAATAGGTACAGCAAAAGACTCATGGAATAATTCATGAGTCTTTTTTATTGATCATCGTAAACGAAAGGAGTGATGACTTAATTTACAAAAATCAAATATAAAATCAAGGTTAAAATATCCTAATAAACTCTTGGGAGGGATGACATAGCTTTTGTAGAATTTTATCTATTTATGGCATGATGTGAAAATGGAGAAAAAAGGAGAAATATTTCATTTTAGGAAAATCACTACTTAAAAAAAGTAATTGAGTCTAAAATAAATAAATTGAGTAGATTTTAAAATTAATCAGTAGGTAATAGATGAATGGAATGGTTTTTCTATTGATTTCATTATGTTTTTTTTGTTGGCATGAAATTTGCTTAATGATTAGTAAGGAGAGATAAGTTCTACTCATTTGTTCCTGTAAGAGATGGACGGAAATAGGAGGTGCTTTAGAGGACAAATTTCATATTACTTATTCACTCGTCTAGAATTTTGTTTAAAAATGTAATTAAGTGGAAGATAAATATCAAAAAATGAGACAATCCTCTATTTTACTTTTTATGAGAATTCTATGGCCATTAAGCTCATCTGTTCTTTGTTTAGTTTCTGTAGTATTTTTAGAGATTATTAGAAAATGTAAAGGTTTACAAAAGTTTATGCTATTTTAGTAGATATATTTTTCTATTATTTCGTTTTATTTTTTCTGAATATTCTAAAATAAAAGGTGGGTCAATATGGAATCTAATAATGAAAAAGGGCAGTTACAACGTTCCATGAAAAGTAGGCATTTGTTTATGATTTCACTCGGAGGAGTAATCGGTACAGGTTTATTTTTAGGTTCAGGTCTTACGATTAATCAAGCTGGTCCAGGTGGAGCAGTTGTTGCGTATTTATTTGGTGGATTGGTGATGTATCTTGTAATGGTTTGTTTAGGTGAACTATCCGTCTCGATGCCAGTAACGGGTTCATTTAAGACTTATGCTACTAAATATATTGGTCCTGGTACAGGATTTACGATTGGCTGGATGTATTGGCTTAGTTGGGCAACAACTGTTGGTTTGGAATTTACCGCAGCTGGGATGTTGATGAAAAGATGGTTTCCTCATGTACCTGTCTGGGTTTGGTGTCTTGTGTTTATCATTCTTTTGTTATCCTTAAATATTCTTAGTGTAAAGGGCTACGCTGAAACAGAGTTTTGGTTTGCAGGGATTAAAGTATTTGCTGTTATAGCGTTTATTCTAATTGGAGCGGCTGCCATTTTTGGGTTTGGTAGTAAAGGTCATTCAGCCCCGATGTTTACTAATTTTACAAATGATGGTGGACTT
Source organism: Bacillus sp. AFS017336 (assembly GCF_002555445.1). NCBI lineage: Bacteria > Bacillati > Bacillota > Bacilli > Caryophanales > Bacillaceae > Bacillus > Bacillus sp. AFS017336. The sequence goes on along the minus strand of NZ_NUCO01000010.1, from coordinate 88,598 downwards.
TTTCCACATGGCTTTTCATCAATATTTACTAGTATGATGGCGGTTGTTTTTGCATTTCAAGGCGCAGAAGTTGTTGGAATTGCAGCCGGTGAAAGCGAAAAGCCAGAAAAGACTCTTCCAAAAGCAATTCGTAGTATCATTTTTCGTGTATTGATTTTTTACGTGTTAGCAATCTTGGTCTTAGCAGCTTTAATTCCATGGAGGCATGCTGGTGTAGTTGAGAGTCCATTTGTAGCAGTTTTTGACAGCGTAGGGATCCCTTATGCTGCTGATATTATGAATCTTGTTATTTTAACGGCACTCCTTTCAGTAGGAAATTCTGGATTATATGTTTGTTCTCGAATGCTTTGGTCACTTTCCAAAAATGGTATGGCACCTGCTGCATTAGGTAAAGTGAATTCCCGTGGTGTTCCGGCTAATGCAGTACTGTTCAGTCTTTTGTTTGCTTTAGTATCATTACTAACAAGTGTAGTATCTGCAGAGACTTTGTTTGTAGTCTTGCTTTCTGCAACTGGACTAGCAGGTACACTCAGCTGGATGGCAATTGCATTATCTCAATTCAATTTTAGAAGACAATACATTAAAAATGGTGGAGATGTTAAAGATTTAAAGTACAAAGTTCGTCTATTTCCATTAGTTCCTATTTTATGTCTTGTTCTATGCGGAATTTCTATTTTATTTATGGCTTATGATCCGGCACAACGTTCATCCCTGTACGGTGGATTAGGGTTCATGGGTGTAAGTTATCTTTATTACTTTATACGTCATGGAAGACATAAAAATAAAGTTGGCATTAAACAAGATCATGGAGAAGTACCTGTACAATAAAAAAGAAACTGTAGAATGAATTTACTAAAAATTAATTAAAGGAGCTGGAAAACTATGAAAAAACCTTACCTAGTAGTTGAATGGAATGATAGTGAGACAGATGCAAAAGGGTGGTTGGTAGTACATAACTTTGTCAAAGGGTATGCAGGTGGAGGAACACGAATGCATCCGACAGTGACTAGAGAAGAAGTAGAACGTTTGGCAGAGGCAATGGCCTATAAATATATGGCTTCAGAAAGTGTCACTACAGGTGGTTGTAAAGCTGGAATTGCATATGATTATAAAGCTCCGGATGCGTATGAAGTATTAAGAAGATTTTTAATTGCAATGATGCCATATGTAGAAGCGGGAGTATCTTTAGGAAGCGATTTAGGTACGAAATATGAGGACGTACTAAGGGTATTTGATGAATTCAACGTAGGAATCCCTTTAACTAAATCGATGAAGGAAAATGCAAGTGTTCAAAATCGAATTAAAGATTTTAATAACTTGCTAGCTTCTAAAATAGATTGTTTCCTTCTAAACGATGCAGTAACAGGCTACGGTGTTGCATATTGTGCAGATGAAGCGTGGAAGTTTAAAGGGAAAAATAAAGATGCGAAAGTAGTTATCCAAGGATTTGGTTGTGTAGGAGCAAGTTGTGCGTTGAAGTTATCACAGTTAGGCTATAAAATCGTCGGCATTTCGGATGCAAATCTACTTGTTACTTGTGAAGAAGGATTAGATGTTCAAAAATTAATTGACCATAAAAATTCACACGGAGAAATGAATCAGGCGTTTTTTGAACCAAATTATGTGGTAAGAACTAACTCTGAATGGCTTGATGTAGATTGTGATATTTTGATTCCTGCAGCTTTAGAGGACGTAATTAATGTATCAAATGCCAATAAAGTAAAGGCGAGTTTAATTGTAGAGGCTGCAAACATTCCAATCTCTGCTGAAGGTGACAAGATCATCAAACAAAGAGGTATTGATGTGGTTAATGATTTTGTAGCGAATTTAGGAGCAATTAGATTTTATGATGCAGTTATTTTTGAATTAGTGAAACCTGATCCTCAGGCAGTAATAGATGATATTGAAAGATTAAGCAGAAAAAATACGTTTAACTTATTTAATGAAGCTAAAAAGCAAAATCGTTATCAAAGAGAGATTGCTTGCGAACTGTTTGAGCCAACTGTTCGAGATTTGATTGAGTGTTAAACTAACAAAATTAAAAATCAGTAAGGTTTTAGAAAAGGGGTTTCTCATATATTGGGACACCCCTTTTCTATTTGGATGGGTTTTAAATACGAACAAAATATGAACTATATTGATAAAGTTGTGAACTTCGTTGATATAATGCTGATTCTCGTTGATATAATGCTGATTCTCGTTGATATAATGCTGATTCTCGTTGATATAGTGCTGTTTCTCGTTGATATAGTGCTGATTCTCGTTGATATAATGCTGATTCTCGTTGATATAATGCTGTTTCTTGTCGATATAATGCTGATTCTCGTTGAAATAATACAGTTTCTCGCTGAAATACCTTTTTTGATAGTCCCACTTTCAACCCGAATGTTATTAATGAGTTAATTTTGACAGTTTTGAGTGAATTTTAGGTTTATTTTTCTCTATTTAGGACTGTAATTACTATCTACATTGGAGTTTTGAAGTTGGCATGGGTTTTGCATTATGAAAGATATAAAGAAAATGAGGGACAATCTATCTCTTTAATTTTCTAAATAAAGCTACTACAGAAGTGGTACCCATTTAATTGTCTAGTAGAAACTAGTAAATTAGCGGAGGAAAAGAGATGAAGAGGTGATCAAATTGCCGGGGGCATTACATGGTGTCAAAATTATTGATTTAACTAGAGTACTAGCTGGTCCCTTTTGTACGATGATCCTAGGTGATCTCGGGGCTGAGGTAATCAAAGTTGAAAGTATTAGCAGTGGGGATGAAACAAGGGGTTGGGGGCCTCCTTTTGTTGAAGGAGAAAGCGCGTATTATTTATGTGCTAATCGAAATAAGCAAGGTATAACTTTAAATCTGAAGAATGACAAAGGTAAAGAAGTTTTAAAAAAGCTTATCTCAGAAGCGGATGTTGTCGTCCAAAATTTTAAACCTGGGACATTAGCAAAACTTGGTTTTTCATATGAAGAAATGAAGGAGATTAAAGAAGATATTATTCTTGCATCAATTAGTGGGTTTGGTAGCAAAGGACCTAATTCTTCACTTCCTGGATATGATTATATCATTCAGGCGATGTCTGGTTTAATGAGCATTACTGGAGAGAAGGATGCCGAGCCAACAAAAGTGGGAGTTGCCATATCAGATGTTTTAACGGGGTTATTTACATGTGTTGGAATTCTTGCCTCTCTGCAGCATCGCAATCGTACAGGCGAAGGACAAGAAATTGATATTTCACTATTTGACTCTCAATTAGCTGCTTTAGTTAATGTGGCTAGCAACTATTTATGTAGTGGAGCTGTTCCTGAGCGATTAGGGAATTATCATCCTAATATTGTTCCTTATCAAGTTTTTTCGGCTAGCGATGGTGAGATGGTGATCGCAGTTGGAAATGACAATCAGTTTAATCGATTCGCGTCACTGATTGAAGAACCGATTTTATTAGACGAATCTTATCGAACAAATTCTAGTCGATTACAGCATCGAAAACAAATTGAAGAATTAATTTCAAATAAAATAAAAACAAAAACTAAAGATGAATGGAAAGTCCTTTTAGATAAAAATGGAATTCCAAATGGACCTATTTATAACGTAAGTGAGGCCTTACAGTCTGAACAGGCTAGATCAAGGGATATGGTTCTAGAAGTAAATCATCCAACCGTAAAGGATCTAAGGTTAGTTGGTTCACCTCTAAAATTATCAAAAACACCAGTCGAAGTTTTAAGACATCCACCACTGCATGGGGAACATACTGAGGAAGTAATAAGTAAACTTGGTTATTCTCAATTAGAAATAGAAGAAATGAAGCAAAATAATACAATTTGAGGAGGAAATAAAATGAATTTTTCATTAACAGAAGAACAAAGTAGTGTAAGAAAGGTAGTTAGATCATTTGTAGATCGTGAAATTATACCGTTCATTAAGGAATGGGATGAAAAAGGACATTTTGAAGTAAATATTTTAAAACGTCTTGCTGAGTTAGATCTAATGGGCGTATGTATCCCTGAACAATATGGCGGAGTTGGAATGGATTATAATACTTTAGCAATCATCTGCGAGGAATTAGAGCGAGGCGATACAGCTTTCCGTACTGCTGTTTCAGTACATACCGGATTAAATAGCATGACATTATTGCAATGGGGAAGTGAAGAGCAAAAGAAAAAATATCTTGTTCCTCAAGCACAAGGGAAGAAAATTGGGGCATTTGGATTAACTGAGCCAAATGCAGGTTCTGATGTAGTTGCAATGTCTACAACGGCGGTAAAAGATGGGGATGGTTATATTTTAAACGGTTCAAAAACATGGATTTCTCTATGTGATGTAGCTGATCATTTCTTAATTTTTGCAAAAACAAATCATGACTTAAAGCATCATGGCATTTCTTGTTTTATTGTAGAACGTACTTTTGAAGGAGTTTCTACAAAAGCGATTAAAGGGAAAATGGGAATTAGAGCAGGAAATACTGGAGAAGTATTTTTAGATGATGTAAGAGTACCTGCTGAAAACTTATTAGGATTCGAAGGTGAAGGATTTAAAATTGCAATGTCTGCGCTTGATAATGGAAGATTTACTGTTGCAGCCGGTGCTTGTGGATTAATTCAGGCATCACTTGAAGCTAGCGTAAAATATTGTAATGAGCGAAAAACATTTGGTAAAGAAATCGGAAAACATCAATTAGTACAACAAATGATCGCTAAAATGTCTTCAAATCTTGAAATCTCACGTCTATTAGTCTATAAAGCTGGTTGGTTAAAAAATAATGGAAAACGTAACACTAGAGAAACTTCACTAGCAAAATGGATTTCTTGTAACGCAGCAAATGAAGCAGCAAATGATGCAGTGCAAATTCATGGTGCATATGGATTTTCAAATGAGTTCCCGGTAGAGCGTTATTTAAGAAACTCAAAAGCTCCAGTAATTTATGAAGGAACAAGAGAGGTTCATACAATTATGCAAGCTGAATATGACCTTGGTTATAGAGAAGATAAGGTTTTAAGAAAGATGCTCCCAGCTTGGCCATTTGAAGAGGTTAATGTAGAGACTGTTAAAGCTTAATAAAAAATACAACTAGCTAATAGATAGCTAGTTGTATAGGAAGACTTTGCATAGTAGAAGGGAGTGCTGAGCAATGAAAATCAGTGGAGGAAAAGCTGTAGTCAATGTTATGGCAAAGGAAGGGGTAAGAAAGGTTTTTTGTGTACCTGGTGAGAGTTATCTAGGAGTAATGGATGCGTTATATGAGCATCCAGATATTAACTTGATTTCAGCCAGACACGAAGGTGGAGCTTCATTTATGGCAGAAGGCTATGCGAAAGCATCAGGTGAAGTAGGTGTCTGTATGGCAACTCGTGGAGTAGGAGCTTCGAACTTGGCGATTGGCATTCATACTGCCAGCCAAGATTCTACACCTCTAGTTGCGCTGATTGGACAAGTGGAACGCCCATTTAAAGAAAAGGAAGCATTTCAAGAAGTTAATCTAGTCGGGATGTTTAGTCATTTGTGCAAATGGACAGTAGAGATTGATCAAGTAGAACGAATTCCAGAGCTCTTACACCGCGCATTTCATATTGCACGTTCAGGTCGTCCTGGTCCTGTGTTAGTTGCACTGCCTCATGACATGCTAGAAGACACGGCCGAAATGGTCGAGATTCCAGTTTATCAATCTCTGCCAACTAGACCAAATAAAGAGAGTGTTCATCAAGTAGTAGAGATGATTCAAAATGCAAAACGTCCGATTCTTATAGCAGGTGGGGGCGTCATCCGATCGCATGCTGTTCCTTTACTAGTTAACTTTGCTGAAACGTTACAAATTCCTGTTGTTACTGCATTCCGTCGTTTTGATGCGTTTCCAAACTCACATCCCTGTTATGCAGGTTGGTTAGGCTTTGGAACACCGAAGTATTTACTTGAAGCGATCGACAATGCAGACGTGGTGATTGCACTAGGTACAAGATTTTCCCAAGTAGGAACGCAGGATTATTCTTTACTTTCTGGAAAAGGGAAACTAATTCATATTGATATTTCCGAGGAGGTATTCGGAAAAGTTTACGCTCCTACATTGGCAGTTACAGCAGATGCTAAAGCCTTTTTAGAGGAAGCAGTAGCAGTTGCGTTAAATACAACGTTATCTTCAGATGAAATGCGAGTAGAAAAGCTACATAACGAATATATAAACTTTTCAAAAGCGAAGGAAGATTACACAGATGAATACGTAGACATGGATGGTTTTATGTATGATATCATCTCGCATCTTCCAAAAGATACGATTATTACGAATGACGCAGGGAACTTCTTTGGTTGGCTTTCTCGATATTATCGCTTTGAGCATGAAAATACATATGTCGGACCAACATCTGGAGCAATGGGATATGGGCTACCTGCTGCGATTGGTGCAAAACTCGCACAGCCACATAAAACAGTTGTTTCCTTCTCAGGAGATGGAGGTTTCATGATGACACTGCAGGAAATCGAAACAGCAGTACGCTACAACATTCCGGTCATCTCAATTGTCGTGAACAATAATTTGTATGGAACTATTCGTACACATCAAGAAAAGCATTTTCCAGATCGAGTAATTGGAACAGAATTGACAAACCCGAATTTTGCAGAGCTTGCCAAATTATTTGGTGCATACGGTCAGAAGGTTGAAAAAAATGCTGATTTTGCACCTGCACTGCAAAGGGCATTATCGTCAGGCCGTCCAGCTGTGATCGAGGTAGTAACAAATCCGAAAATTTTATCTGTTAGTCAAGATAAGTCTAAAGAGAATTTACTTTATAGCAAATAAAGTAGATTGCTAGCAATTGGCATTATTAGTTAAAAATAATCTAATTGGGGGAAATGACATGCGTTTTGCAAATTATATTAATGGACAATGGAAACAACCTACTTTAGGAGAATATCGAGAAAATACTAGCCCTCATGATGGTGAGTCATTAGGCGAATTTCCATCAAGTACTGAGGAGGATACACGAGAAGCCATTCTTGCAGCCAAAACGGCATTTCAGTCATGGAAGAAACTTTCTTATCAACAGCGAGCTTCGTACCTTCAAAAAGCAGCAGACATATTAAAAGCAAAAGTCCAAGAAGTAGGAAGTGATCTAGCTCTAGAAGAAGGAAAAACATTAGCCGAGGGAATCGGCGAAACACAGCGTGCTATTAGCATCTTTGAATACTTTGCAGGAGAAGCTAGACAGCCAGTTGGAGAAGTGATTCCTTCTGGAAATACAAATACATTCTTATATACGACTCGTACACCAATCGGGCCAATTGGACTGATTACTCCTTGGAATTTTCCAATCGCAATCCCTGTATGGAAAATGGCCCCAGCACTTGTGTATGGTAATACGGTCGTTATCAAACCAGCGGATCTGACACCGAAATCAGTCTATCATGTCATAAAAGCACTTGATGAAGCTGGGATTCCTTCGGGAGTTGTGAACTGTGTATTTGGTAGAGGGTCAGTCGTTGGAACTGAATTAGTTGAACATCCATATATTAAAGCGATTTCGTTTACAGGCTCAAATCAAGTTGGAAATCAGATTCAGCAGAAGGCTTCAGCAAAAGGTAAGAAGGTTCAAATGGAATTAGGTGGAAAAAATCCGCTTATTGTTCTTGCCGATGCAGATATCGAAAAAGCAGTTGAAATAGCTGTGAGCGGTGCTTTTAGATCGACGGGTCAAAAGTGTACAGCAACGAGTAGGGTCATTGTGGAAGAATCGATTTACGAAACATTTCGTGACCGACTTGTAGAACGTACAAAGACATTAAAAGTCGGCAATCCACTTGATGACGATACATTTGTTGGGCCAGCTGTATCTCAATCGCAACTCGATACCGTACTTGCGATGATTGAAGCAGGTAAGGATGAAGCAACATTATTATATGGTGGTGAAGTTCCAGCTGAAAATGACCTGAAAAATGGTTTCTATGTACAACCTACCATCTTTGAAAATGTCTCCACAGATGCTCGTATTGCTCGAGAGGAAATTTTCGGACCAGTTATCGCGCTTTTTAAAGTGAAAAATTATGAAGAAGCGGTAGATATGGCGAATGATACAGAATATGGCTTAAGCGCGGCAATTTGTACAAACAATTTTACGGTCGCACAGCGCTTCGTTGAAGACATTGATGTTGGACTAGTGCACGTAAACAACGAAACAGCAGGATCAGAGCCACAAGTACCATTTGGTGGCTGCAAAAGTTCAAGTACTGGTTCACGTGAACAAGGAAAGACAGCAATCGATTTTTATACACAGGTCAAAACAGTCTATATGGACCAAATGTAATTGGTTTAAAGTGAAAAATACCCGGCTATGTATCGGGTATTTTTTAGATTGTTGAAAAATGAGTTTGTGAACCCCTTATGAGTAACAGTTTTTCAGAAATGAGTCCTTTTAGTTACTCATGGACCCTCTATGAGTAACAGTTTTACAGAAATGAGCCTTTTTAGTTACTCATGAACCCTCTATGAGTAACAGTTTTTCAAAAATGAGCCCTTTTAGTTACTCATGAACCCTCTATGAGTAACAGTTTTTCAGAAATGAGCCTTTTTAGTTACTCATGAACCCTTTATGAGTAACAGTTTTACAGAAATGAGCCCTTTTAGTTACTCATGTACCCTCTATGAGTAATAGTTTTTCAGAAAAGAGCTAATTTAGTTACTCATGAACGCTTTATGAGTAACAGCTTTTCAAAAATGAGCCTTTTTAGTTACCCATGAACCCTCTATGAGTAACTTAAATTCATATTTCTGCCTTATTACTTACTCATGAGTTACCCCAATTCATTTTTCAATATTAACTAGGATTTATTTCAACACGCAGAAAAAATACCCGGCCATGTACCGGGTATTTTTTATTATTAATTATAGAAGTCTAATTCACTACAATACTTCCGAACTAGTCTTGCGGCTTTTGACTGACTAATATCTAGATCCTCAGCTACTTTTCTTGTATTCCTATATTTTGTATAAGAATTAATTACAATGTTTTTCTCAACTTCTTCTAGTGAAGCTAGAAGCGAACAGTCGCTAATCACTTCAGTGCCTGAACTGTCTTTTTTGTTTTCGATTAATAGGTCTGTTAAATCCTCGACTTTTATAATGCCATCACTTGTTACGACGAGGCTTTCAAGCATATTTTCTAATTGTCGTATATTTCCAGGCCATGAATAGTTGTAAAAAGTATTCAAAGCTTCTTCAGAAATAATCGTATTTAAGTGATGCTTTCGATTAAATTCAGATAGAAAATGATAGGTTAGTGGAATGATATCTTCTTTTCTTTCTCGTAATGGTGGAATTTTTATATTAACGACATGAAGTCGATAATATAAGTCTTCTCTGAATTCCTTGTTTTGTACCATTTCATATAAGTTTCGATTTGTCGCTGAAAGGATACGGATATTTACTTTTTTAGCTTGTTTGCCACCAATTGGCATAAATTCAAATTCTTGAATGACTTTTAGAAGCTTTGCTTGAACTTTTGGTGAGATATCGCCAATCTCATCTAAAAATACGGTTCCCCCATCTGCAAGCTCTAAAAGTCCTTGCTTGCCACCTTTTGTTGCCCCGGTAAACGCTCCATCTCTATATCCAAATAGTTCTGACTCTAGTAGCTCTTCTGGAATAGTTGCACAGTTTAAAGATAAAAAAGGAGCTTTACTTCGATTGCTCTTTTGATGGATATATTTAGCGATTACTCCTTTTCCTGTACCAGATTCACCTTGAATTAATACAGTTGCATCTACTTTAGCAACCTTTTCACAAACCTTAACAATATTACTCATTTCCTTGTTATTCGTAATGATATTATTTTTATAAATTGCTGCTTGTTCAGCTTCATTTATTTCCTGTTCATCAGGTATGTATAAATCTTTATAGCTTGCATCTTGTGAAGATGTGATAATTAGCTCAATTTCTTGTTTATCATTTAGTAAAGGAATGGCTGTTGTAATAATTTCTTTTCCAACATAACTTATTTGTTTCATTATGACTGTTTTCTTTTCTTTGAATAAGCGCGGGAGAATAAGCGGTTTCCAATATTCTTTTGAAATTAAGTCATCATTTGATTTTCCTACTACATCCTTTAGTTTGATCCCATAATGTCTTTCACAAGCTTTGTTCATATACACAATACGGGCATCCTTATCAAGTACATAAAATTCATTAGGAGAATTGTCCAATATTTTTTGTAGGATCTCATTACTAATCTCAATTTTTATTTTGTCATTTGTTGTATTTGCCAAAACGTAAACCTCCTCTAAAAACATTGTTAGTCAAAAAATAGTTTGTTGAGTTAAAATTGACTGAATTGAGTAAATTATAAGATAATTACTCTAGTTTGAAAATAGATAAATAGTGTTATCTCCTTTCATACAACGAATCCAAAAATTGGCATAAATCTTGCAAGAGTTAATTAATAAAGGCTGGATTTAGTTTAAGGTGAAATCCAACTAATCATTACTGCTAAAAGGAGGAATCATTATTATGTCTACAAAGGAAACGCAAACTTTACAAACGTCATTGCCGTATAAAAATTATGTTAGCCAAGAGGTATTCGACACTGAAAGAAAAAAGATTTTCAGTAATAATTGGATTTTCGTAGGTCATACTAGTCAGGTTAAAAAAGTTGGTGATTATTTCACTTTTGAGGTTGCTGGAGAATCTATTTTAGTAACACATGCTAATGATGGTAAAATACGCGCATTTTATAATATTTGCCCACATCGTGGTACAAAGGTGGAGCAAAGTGAATCAGGAAATAAAAAAATTCTGCAATGTATTTATCATGGTTGGACCTTTAAGTTGGATGGGCATGTAAATCGTGCACCAAACTTTAAAAATATCGATTTAGGAGAATATAACTGTTTGAAGTATATTCAATTAGAAGTACATCGATCGATGATATTTGTAAATTTAAATAAGAATGCGGCAGCATTTTCTGTTGAATACGGGGAGTTAGTAAACGAACTAAGTCGTTACCCTTTTATGGATTCATTACAATTAGTAAAAGAAAACCGCCGTTTGATTAAAGCGAATTGGAAAGCTGTCGTTGATAATTTCTTAGAATGCGATCATTGTCCAGTTGCACATCCATCATTTTCGAAAACATTTGATCTATCGAATTACAGCATCGTTCCTTGTGATAAATTCTCTTACCAATGTTCAAATGTAAAGAACCAGGAGGAAAGCTTAACACGTTTCTACTGGATCTGGCCTAATATGATGTTGAGTGTATATTCTGGTAGTGGAAATATGACGACAACACAACTAATTCCTATTGATGCAAACCAAACAATGGCAGTATATCGCTATTTCTTTATAAATGAAGAAATTTCGAAAGAAGAAGAGGAAATGATTAAATTTGTTGATCAAGTGAGAGAAGAGGATTTTGATTTAGTGGAATTATTGCAATCGGGTTTACATTCTAATGCATTTGAAAATGGTATTTATTCACCTACAGAGAATGCGATGCAACATTTTCACGAGATGATTAAAGAAGCAATCGAGTTATAATAGAGTTTTTGTAGAATGTAAAAATGATAGATACCTATTTGGTAACTAATTTCAGATAATAAGACGTTTTAAAAAGCTAAGTATTTATAGTTTACCGATCGATCATACTCGGCTTTTCTTTTTTGGTTCGATATTTTGAAAACGTTTTATTTATAGCTATTATCTTAATCTATCAAAAGTATTTTTCATATTTATCTAGTCTCACGTAAAAGAAGGAGAGGGTATCAAATGAAAAAATTACTGTACATATTAAGTGCAATACCAGCTATTGGATCGCTCACAGTTATTAATAAAGTTGAGCCATATGTTCTTGGAATGCCATTTGTTCTCTTTTGGACGATTTTATGGGTTTTTCTAACATCGATATTTTTATTAATTGTGAATAAACTAGATCCTGCTAATAAAGGGGGCGAGCAATAGTGAATTCCGCACTGATCATAATTCTTGGCTTTTTAGCTTTATCTATTTGGTTAGGTTTACAAGCACGGAAAGGTAAAGAGATGACTTTTGAGCAGTGGTCAATTGGTGGACGAGGCTTTGGTTCTCTTTTTGTTTTTCTCTTACTGGCAGGAGAAATGTTTACGACATTTACATTTATGGGGGCATCGGGTAGTGCTTACTCGTTTGGAATGCCGGCAGTGTATGCCTTTAATGCTTTTTATTTTATTGTAGCTTATTGGCTGTTACCTCCAGTTTGGAAGTATGCAAAAGAAAATAATGTTGTGTCACAATCTGATTTTTATACGAAAAAGTATAATAGTTCAGCACTAGGAGTTCTTGTTTCAGTCATTAGTATTATTTCGATTATTCCTTATTTAACAATGCAGTTAAAAGGGTTAGGTATTATTGTTTCAGAGGCTTCATACGGAAAAATCCCGCAGAGTATTGCGATTACAATTGCTGTAATTGCGATCACAATTTATGTAACAGTTTCAGGGATCCATGGTTCAGCTTGGACAGCTGTTATTAAAGATACGCTAATTTTATTTGTTGTCATCTTCGTAGGGATTTATTTTCCTGTACATTATTACGGTGGCTTTCATCCAATGTTTGAGGCAATTCAAACTGCTAAACCTGATTTGATGCTATTTCCTGAAAAGGGTTTAAGTGTCTCTTGGTTTATTACAACTAGTATTATGTTAGCTCTATCATTCTATATGTTTCCACATATGCTCATGGGGATATTCTCTTCAAAGAGTGCAAAAGCACTTCGTTGGAATGCAGCATTTATGCCAATCTATCAAATTATCATAGTCTTTTCTTTATTTGTTGGATTCGCTGCTATTCTTCAAGTTCCATCATTAAAAGGTGGAGACGTAGATTTAGCCCTATTTAAACTCGCTAAGATTTCGTTTGATCCTTGGTTTGTAGGGGTTATTGGCGCAGCAGGAGCTTTAGCTGCACTAATACCAAGTTCATTAGTCTTAACATCTGCTGCTACGATTTTATCTAAAAATGTTTATAAAGCAATGAAACCTAATACAACAGATGATCAACTTATTAAACTAACTCGAGTTTTAGTACCGTTACTTGCACTAGTAACACTGTATTTTACGTTAAACGGTGGCGATACAATCATGACACTCTACATAATGGCATACAGCTTTATGGCGCAGTTGTTTCCAGCATTGTATTTTAGTCTTTGGAAAAAAAATCCGGTAACAGTTCAAGGAGCGGCTGCCGGTATCATAATCGGAGTTGCAGCTGTTACGTATTCCACAACAACTGGCACAACGTTAGCAACACTGTTTCCATCGTTTCCTCATGTCATACAAGATATTGATGTTGGTTTAATTGTAATGGTTATCAATTTTGCTGTAACGCTAGTAGTAAGTAGAGTGACAAGAAAGACTAAATTTGTAACAGAAAAGAACGATCGAGTGCTTACTAATTTTCGAGAAAATGTATAAAGGTGTATTTTAGGAGAAAGGAAGTGGTCAATTTTGACTCAATTTAAGCACCTATTCTCAAAAGTGACAATTGGAAATACTGAACTTAATAATAGAACTTTATCGACAGCACATCAAACTAATTACGTAGAAAATGGCATTCCCACTCCTGAAATGACTGCCTATCATGTTGCTCGTGCGAAGGGTGGAGCTGGACTAATTATTCTTGAAGCAGCTGCAGTTCACTCATCGGGCATGCTTACTTCACATACGATTGCAGGGTTTGATGAAAAAGTGATACCAGCATACGCTGAAATCGCAAAACAACTTCATCAAAATGGTACGAAAGTTTTTAGTCAACTATTTCATGGTGGAAGAGAAGTAGTATCAAGCGATTATCGTAATGCTGCTTGGGCACCTTCTTCGGAGCCAAGTTTTCGATTTGGGATAATGCCTAGACCAATGAATATTGATGAAATTAAAGATGTGATAAAGGGATATGCTCATTCAGCCCTAATAGCTAAAAAAGCTGGTCTCGATGGAGTAGAAGTTTGTTGTTCCCATGGCTATTTACCAGCTCAATTTTGGTCAAGCCATACGAACTATCGAACTGACGAATACGGTGGAACCTTCGAAAACCGAATGCGCTTTATTGTAGAAATAGTACAAAGTATTTGGGAAGAAGTTGGCGAAGATTTTACTGTAGGTATTCGAATGAGTGCAGATGAAATGACAATGGACGGAACGAATATAACAGATGCGGTGAAAATCGTTGAGCATTTAGTTGAAAATGTTCGAGTAGATTTTATAAATGTAACATCTGGTGACTCAAGTACATACGCAGGATCGACTCATATCGTTCCACCTTCTCCAATCAAACATGCATATAATTCTGCCCATTCATTTAAAATTCGGATGGCTGGCGCTGTTCCAGTTTTTGTCGGATCCCGAATTATAGACCCGATGGAAGCAGATAAAATAGTAGGTTCAGGTAAAGCGGATGTAGTCGGTATGACACGAGCTTTAATCGTTGATCCTGAATTACCGAATAAAGCAATGAGAGGAGACCTACATTCAATTGATGCATGTTTAGGATGTATACAAGCTTGCATTGGTCACTACTCTAAAGGACTTCCAATTGGATGCGTGCAAAATCCGATGGCAGGTAAAGAAAAAGAATTATTACCACTAGTCCAAAGCGTAAGAGTAAAACAAAAAGTACTTGTCATAGGTGCAGGACCTGCTGGATTACATGCTGCTTTAACTGCTGATGGTGAAGGGCATGAAGTGATATTGGTTGAACAGAGTGATGAGATTGGCGGATTACTAAGAAAGATGAGAAAGGCTCCTATGCGTCATGAAGTAGCTGAAACGATGTTAGACAATTATATTAGAAAGCTATCTAATAGTAAGATTGATGTTCAACTTGGTAAGAAAATTACACTTGAGAAAATATCAGAGATTAAGCCAGATGTGATTATTTGTGCTGTAGGTTCTAGACCATACTATCCACATGTGGAAGGCATCGGTGATCCAAGAATCATAACAGTTGATGACCTTTTCAGCGGAAACTCGATACAAATGGGCAAACGTGTATTAGTCTTTGATTTAATCGGCGATTGGCCAGGTATCGAAGCAGCTATCCACTTGAAGGAAAAAAATCACGATGTTACTTTGTTTTCTGCTAAAGTACACATTGGAAAAGAATTACATTCATATTTAGTAAATGAATATTTAAAGAGACTATATCAATTAAAAGTAGATGTTCGCCCACATTTTGATTTTGGTGGTATTCATAATAATCAAGTCAAATTAAGAAATCTTTTTACTCATGAGACGGAACTTATAGACGAGTGGGATACAATTGTACTTGCAATGGGACGCGTTCCAAATTATGAGCTATATGAACAAGTGAAACATATGGCACCAGTCGTTAGACAAATAGGGGACTGTCTTGCTCCGCGTACAATTGAAGAAGCAACGTACGAAGGATTGACATCGGCTCTTGAAATAGGAGTTGTTTCTTCTGGGGTACACGTTTAAGTAATATAGACTTAAAAAAGAGCTGTCTCAAAAGTAATGAGGCAGCTCTTTTTTATTTTCAGCATGAGTGAAGTATTACGAACAAATTATGTCTTTTGTTGATAAAGTTGTGAACTTTATTGATATAGTCATTATTTTTGTTGATAAAATAACGGAATTTGTTGATTTAGCTTAGAGTTTTGTTGATAAACCTTTTGGATGAATTGCATCTTCCAGCTAAGATAAACCGTTCTTCACCAATTCTTCTAGCATAAAAAATTTTAGTGCCAATAAGATTATAAATGAGGTGATGACGTGGGTAATAAAAAAGAAACTAACTCCTCTGTTGATAATGATTCGTGTTGTTTTGAACCGTTTATTAGTCCCAACCCTATTACTTCATTTAATCCTGTTCAACATTTTCCTACTATTGATCAAACAGCTTTTATCAGTCAGTTTTCTAGTGTGATTGGTGATGTTACGATTAAAAACAATGTTTATGTTGCGCCTAATGTAAGCATACGTGCGGATGAAGGGACCCCGTTTTATATAGGCTCCAAAACGAATATTCAAGATGGGGTAGTTTTGCATGGATTATTAAATAAAAGAATTACAGTCGATAAAAAAAAGTATTCGATCTTCATTGGAGATGAAGTGTCAGTTGCTCATGGTGCACTAATTCACGGACCTTGTTATATTGCGGACAAAGTATTTGTTGGCTTTAATTCCATCATTTATACTGCAATTGTAGGAAAAGGCGCGTTTATTTCATATAATGCTGTCGTAACAAATGGTGTTCGGATTGCACCAAATAAGTTCGTACCACCCGGAGCTAATATTGATACTCAAGAAAAAGCGGATTCACTTTCTAATGTACCAAAAGATAGTAAGGAGTTTGCAGCTGAAGTTCAACGAGTCAATCAGGAATTCCCGGCATCATATCATCTGTTATTTGGGAAAAATCGTTGCTCATGTGGTTTGGCTTGTGAGCATTAATATATTTTTGAATACTTAAAGGCTGATTTTCTAAGGTATCTTCTACCTTAGAAATCAGCTTTTTTCAGTTATTACCCCATATTTTTTTCTATAGTAATCATCTTCTTAATGATCTACCTATTTGTTAAATTCATTTTTTAATTGATTTATATATTTTTTATCATCAGATGACAGAGGAGGATATTTATTTGTTACAAATCCTACATAAAAGGGCCGGTGATAAGGATTAATTAGTTCGATCGATTTAACTTCACCAGTTTGGATCAGTGGTTCATTTTGGATAACGAAGTCAGTGCCAATTGTTATTGCAATATTTTCTTTGACTGCGCTTCTAATACTGTCGATATTATTTGTTGAAAATAAAATTTCTGTTTTGTTTTTTAAAAACTCATCATAATACCATCTAATGTTTTGTTCATCATGAATGACAAATGTTTCGTTTGATAAATCCTCTATTGTTATTTGCTTACATTCAGCGAGCGGGTGCTTTTTACTTACGCATATTTTGATTTTAACCTCTTGAATAATATCAAAAACCATTTCTTTATTTGTTTTTAGTAACTTGTCATAAATCCAAATTAAGCCAAAGCGTGCATTTTTTTGTTTTACATCATTTATAATTTCTTGTGTTGTTTTGCCATTAACTTCTATTTTTGTGTTTGGATTTTCGGATTTAATTAGTTTAATTAAATTGACGATATAATGCATTAATCCAGGTACAGAAGCGATCGTAATCTCTTTTTGTAATTCATTTTTTTTGAGTGCTAGCTCTTTTAATTTTTCAGCATGTGCCAAAACATTTACGGATTTTTCAATTAGTTTTTCTCCTTCAGGTGTGGGGATTGTTCCATGACGCAAACGAGTAAAAATTTTAAAGCCGAATTCTTCCTCTAAATTGTTTATGGCCTGAGATATTGCAGAAACTGAAATATGTAATTTTTTCGCAGACATTGAGAGTGAGTTAGTTTTTGAGACATCAACTATATAAGCTAAATGGTCTAAATTCATTTGTTTACTCCTTAAGAAATCGTTAATCTTAATTTAAGTATAATTAAATATATTTTAACCTATTTTAATTTTATAATAATTTTTGGGGCAATTTTTTAATTGAATCCTAATAAATTACAAGGGGAATTTAAATGAGGAGAAAGAATAGAAGAAATTCGAAAACGTTGTCATTATCGTTAGCATTATCTTTATTAGGCATGTCAGTCGTAAGTACGCAAGCATATGCTACACCTAAGGAAGAATCAATCAATGTTCTGGCATCCAAAAAGGGTCAAGATGAAAAGGATTTAGTAAATTTTCGTATTATGGAAACGACAGATATCCATACAAATTTATTAAATTATGATTACTACAAAGATGCAGCATATGAAAAAGTTGGATTAGCTAAGACTGCTACATTAGTAAAAGAAGCTCGAAAAGAAGTTCAAAATAATGTGTTAGTCGATAATGGGGATTTAATACAAGGAACTCCATTAGGAACTTATGAAGCTAAAATTGATCCTTTAAAAAAGGGCGAAGTTCATCCTGTATTTAAAGCAATGAACATAATGGGGTATGATATTGCAACATTAGGTAATCATGAGTTCAATTATGGATTAGATTTTTTAAATGAAGCTTATAATGATGCTGATTTTCCGTACATTAATGCAAACGTTTACGTAGATGATCATGATAAAAATCCTAATAATGATAAAAACAAATTCAATCCTTATAAAATTATTAATAAAAAAGTAATCGATGAACAAGGGAAGAAGCACGTAATTAAAATTGGCTTCATTGGATTTGTTCCTCCACAAATTAGTGAGTGGGACAAAGCAAATCTTGATGGAAAAGTTATTACGAAAAATATCGTAGAAACTGCTAAAAAATTCATACCTGAAATGAGAAAAGATGGAGCAGACGTTATTGTTGCAATGACTCATTCTGGTTTTAATGCAAATAAAGAAAATACTGAAGATGTTATTTATACGTTAAGTGAAGTACCTGGAATTGATGCAATTACTTTTTCACATACGCATAAAGTGTTCCCTGCAACATCAGAAGCTACTCTTGATGCCTTATTTTTAGGTGCAGATAAAAAGCCATTACCGGGTGTAGATAATTCGAAGGGAACAATTAATGGTGTACCTGCAGTTCAAGCAGGTTACGGTGGCGGTTCATTAGGATTGATTGACCTTACACTTAAGAAAGAAAAAGGAAAATGGTCAGTAGTAAATTCTAAGTCTTCAACTAGAGAAATATACGAAGATGTGAAGGATCCTGCTACAGGTAAAACTATAACAAAAAGTACAGTAGCGCCGGATCAAGAAATTGTAAAGGCTGTTAAACCTAACCATGATGCAACGGTTAAATATGTTAATACACCAATTGGAACAACAACTGATGATATCCATAGTTATTTTTCATTGATCCAAGATGATCCTTCAATTCAAGTTGTAACAAATGCCCAAAAATGGTTTGTAGAAAAATATATTTCAGAAAAGAAACCAGAATATAAAGAATTACCAATATTGTCAGTGGGTGCTCCATTTAAAGCAGGACGTAATGGTGTAGCTGAATATACAGAAATTAAAAAAGGCGATCTAACAATTAGAAGCGCAGGCGACTTATATCTATATGACAATACATTAAAGGCTATTAAAGTAAAAGGTTCTGTTGTCAAAGAGTGGATTGAGATGACTGCAGGTAAGTATAATCAAATTGATCCTACTAAAACAGAAGAACAAGCTTTATTAAATCCAGCTTTCCCTGTTTATAATTTTGATGTAATTGATGGTGTTAACTATCAAATCGATGTAACGAAGCCAGCAAAGTATGATATAAATGGAAAGTTAGTAAATAGCAATTCAAGCCGAGTAGTAAATTTAACATATAATGGACAACCAGTAGATTTAAATCAAGATTTCATCGTTGTAACAAATAACTATCGTGCTGGTGGCGGTGGAAATTTCCCAGGTGTTAAAGGAAGCGAACTTGTAGTAGATTCTGCTGATGAAAACCGTCAAATCTTAATGGATTACATTTCTGAATCGAAAACAATTACGCCAACAGCAGATAACAACTGGTCGATCGCACCAATTAGCGGTAATGTAAATGTAACTTTTACATCATCTCCAAGAGCAGAAGAATTTATTAAATCAGAGAGTAATATTTCTTATACAAATAAAACTGATAACGCAGGCTTTGGAATATTCAAATTAGATTTAGCTACAGCTCCTAAAGAGAATATTAAAGTTCAATTATTGGGCCTAAATGATCTTCACGGTCAGCTTGATACAGATACAAAAGTTACTGTTAATGGTCAAGAATTATTAACTGGAAGCATGGAATATACAGCTGCCGCAATGAAAGAACATGAAGCTGAAAATCCGAATACATTACTTGTTCACGCGGGAGACATGATTGGTGGAAGTCCACTAATCTCAGCGTTATTCCAAGATGAGCCAACTGTTGAAGTGATGGAGGCTATGGGTTTTGATGTAGGTACAGTTGGAAATCACGAGTTTGATGAAGGTATTGCTGAATTAAAACGTATGATTAATGGTGGAGAGCATCCTAATGGTACAAAAGGATATGACGGAATGAACTTTCCAGTTATTGCTGCCAATGCTTATGATTCTTCAACAGGGCAATTAATCACACAGCCTTATGCAATAAAAGAAGTTGGTGGTAAAAAGATCGGTTTTATCGGTGTTGTAACCCAAGAAACACCAAATATGATCGTTAGAAAAGGGAACGAAACGCTTGAGATTCGTGATGAGGTTGAGGCAATAAATCATTATACGGATATTCTAAAAAAACAAGGGATTAAAGCAATCGTAGTATTAGCACATAATCCTACACTTCAAACAGGTAAAGCGGATTTATATGATGCATCTGATATTGCTGAAAAAGTTGATGATGAGGTAGATGTTATTTTTGCTGCTCATAATCATGTCTTTAATAATAAAGAAGTTGATAATAAATTAATCGTACAAGCTTATTCATATGGTTCTGCATTTTCTGATGTAGATTTAGAATTAGATGCAGTTACAGGTGATATTGTGAAGAAAGAAGCAGAAGTTGTAAC
This sequence comes from Bacillus sp. AFS017336, assembly GCF_002555445.1. Classification (NCBI taxonomy): domain Bacteria; kingdom Bacillati; phylum Bacillota; class Bacilli; order Caryophanales; family Bacillaceae; genus Bacillus; species Bacillus sp. AFS017336. Next base: position 68,098 of record NZ_NUCO01000010.1, on the reverse strand, counting down.
TGTTTATCAAAAAGACTATACGCCTGACCCAACAATTTCTTCGATCATGAAGAAATACGAGGATTTAATCGCACCAATTAAAGCTGAAATTGTAGGCGATTCGATGCAAAATTTACCAAAAGGATACCCATCTTCAGATAATTATGGTGATTTAGCATTAGGTAATTTAATAGCAGATGGAATGAAAGTAGCTATGAATGCCGACTTCGCAATGATGAACGGTGGAGGTGTTAGAGCACCACTTAATGCTGGCCAAGTTACATTTGGTGATTTATTCTCAATTCAACCATTTGGAAATGTTTTAAATAAAGTAATGCTGAGTGGACAAGATATTGAAACAGTTTTAAATAATCAAATTACAGATAAAGGCTTAGATTTCCATATCGCTGGATTTAAATATACTTGGGATTCTTCGACTAGAAAAGTTGTAGACATCTTCTTTTCAAATGGAAGTAAAATTGATCCAAATGAAGAGTATTCAGTTGTAGTAAACAACTATATGTATGGAAACGTAAAATATGGTATTGGTGAACTTTCAACTAATTTAGAGGTAGGTCCAGAAGATCTTCAAGCAACTGTAGATTATGTGAAATCACTTTCAAGACCCTTCACTTATGAAGTTGAAGGAAGAATTCAAAAAGTAAATTAAGTTTAATATTGAAGAAATGACGTGTGAAATATTGCACGTCATTTTTTTTTGCCCTCAACTAGATTAAATGAAGTTAACTCAATAATGTGTTTAAAATGTATACAATTAAGTGTAGTGTAAATTAAGTTTGGTTATTTTAACAGTTGCATTTAACGTTAGTATCTAAATTTTTTTTAATTGAAAAATGGTAGAAATGATAGAATTTTTAATTCAAATTACCAATATCTGTAGATTGAAACTAAACGGTTAACTGGTTAATATTATTGTATACAATATGTATCTCGGTTAAGCGAGACAGTTAAGCAGTGTTCCATAATGATGGAAAGTAGGTGTACAAAATGGCCGTTCGTAAAAAGAGACTTGGTGATTTATTAGTTGAATCAGGTGTGATTACAGAAGACATCGTTGACATAGCATTACGTGAAAAAGAAGAACATCAAAAGCTTGGAGATTATTTGATTCAAAAAGGATATATTACCGAGCAACAATTAATCGAAGTACTTGAAATTCAATTAAATATTCCACGAGTGAGTTTATATAATTATCCATTTGATGAAAAATTAGTTACTTTAATTCCAAAAGAAACGGCTAAAAAGAACACGATTATTCCTTTGAAAAAAGAAGCTCATAAGTTGTTTGTTGCAATGGCTGACCCGATGGACTTCTTCCTATTAAATGATTTAAGACTTTCAACAGGATTTGCAATTCAACCTGTTATCGCAACAAAGGATGAAATCAAACGAGCGATTAGTAAACAATACGATACTCAGCAAGAGTTAGTTGGGAAATGGTTAGAGGATTCGCAAAAGAAAAAACATGAAGAAGTAATACGAATTGATGAACAAGATGATTCACCGATTATCAAGCTCGTTTACTCAATTTTACAAAATGCTGTTGAACAACAGGCTAGTGATATTCATATTGATCCGCATGAAAAAAACTTAGTCGTTCGTTTTCGAATCGATGGAACGTTAAGAAATGAGCGTGTATTACCTAAAGAACTTCAAAGTGTTATATTAGCGCGTATTAAAATTATGGCTAATTTGGACATTACCGAACAACGTATTCCGCAAGATGGGCGAATTCGTTTACTTGTTGAACTAAAGCAAATCGATTTACGTATCTCAACATTGCCAACAATTTTTGGTGAGAAACTTGTAATTCGTGTACTAGACCGAAACCATTCAATTGTGGAACTTAATCAGTTAGGATTTAGTCCAACAAATCACAACACATTTATGAACTTTATCGAAAAGCCTCATGGTCTTGTATTAATTACTGGTCCAACAGGTTCTGGTAAATCATCCACATTATATGCAGCATTAAACAAACTCAATCACGAAGATGTAAACATCATCACAGTTGAGGATCCAGTTGAGTACCAATTTGAAGGAATCAATCAAGTGCAAGTAAATGCTTCAGTCGGAATGACGTTTTCAACAACATTGCGCTCAATTCTTCGACAAGACCCTAACATCATTATGATTGGGGAGATACGTGATAGAGAAACAGCCGAAATCGCGATTAGAAGTTCTCTAACTGGTCATCTAGTCTTTAGTACATTGCATACGAATGATTCGATTGGGACTTTAACTCGTTTAATGGATATGGGTGTAGAACCATTTCTAGTTGCCTCTGCCTTAAATGGAGTTGTATCTCAACGACTATGCCGACGAATCTGTAAACATTGCAAGGAAGAACGAGAAATTTCTGTAAGAGAACAAGAGATTTTTAAAGCTAGAGGCATTAACATCGAGCGTGTATTTTACGGAAAAGGTTGTCCAGTATGCCAATTAACTGGTTACCGTGGAAGACTGGCGATCCAAGAAGTACTCGCAATTTCAGAAGAGATGAGACGAATTATGGTTAATAATGAGCCAGTTTCGAAGCTTGTTGAGGTAGCACAATCAAATAAAACAACGTTTTTAATCGACGATGGTTTACAAAAAGTAAAAGAAGGACTCACAACAACCGAGGAAATCCTTCGCATAACGACGGTTTCGTAGGAGGCAAAATGAATGTTATCCATTCAGGAAATTTTACTGAGCGCTCTTGAGCAAAAAGCGTCTGATATTCACCTTACCGTTGGAGTTCCACCAATTTTCCGAATTAATGGGCAGCTAATTCGATTCAAGGAAGAGCTAATAGAACCTGTTCATACAGTACAATTTGGAAATGATTTAACGTCTGATGAAGAATGGGAAAGGTTTCAAAAAGACGGAGAACTAGATTTTTCCACAAATTTATATAACATGAGCAGGTTCCGGATCAATGTATATAGGGAACGTGGAAATATTGCATTGGCCATAAGACTTATACCAACAGTAATTCCTGCACTTGAGGAACTAAATTTACCAGTAATTATTCAATTACTTGTTCAAAAACCTCAAGGACTAATTTTAGTAACTGGCCCTACAGGAAGTGGAAAATCTACAACATTAGCAGCAATGATTGATTTTGTAAATAGACAGCAATCAAAGCATATTATTACACTTGAAGATCCAATTGAGTACTTGCATCAACATGGGAAATCAATTATTGATCAACGCGAAATCGGAAGGGATACAAAAACATTTGCAAGTGGGCTTCGCGCTTCTTTAAGACAAGACCCAGATATTATTTTAGTTGGTGAATTGCGTGACTTAGAAACGATTCAAACAGCCATTACAGCAGCAGAGACTGGACATTTAGTTTTATCGACACTTCATAGTCGGAACGCATCCAATACGATTAACCGAATAATCGATGTATTCCCTGAGCAAAAACAAACTCAAATACGAGTTCAACTTGCAGATGCGTTAGTAGGGGTTATTTCACAAAGGCTTGTGCCAAACGGAAACAAAACAAGTAGAACAGCAGCAACTGAAATATTAATCAACAACTCAGCTGTCGCGAATCTCATAAGAACTGAGAAAGTTCATCAGATTGATAATGTACTACAAACAAGTAAAAGTTTGGGCATGCACACATTTGAAATGAATATGAGAGAGTTAATAAAAGCTGGTGCAGTTTCAAAAGAACAGTCTCAGCTAGTTTTGGCAGGTGGCTTGTAGATGACTCAATATCAATACACCGTTAAAAATGTAAAAGGTGAACGAAAAAACGGTCAGATCAAGGCCAATTCTCAAAGAGAAGCTTACGGATTATTGAGAGAAAAACAATATCGTGTCCTTTCCTTAACTGAAGTACCGGAAACAATTTGGACAAAGGATTTATCTTTTAACCAATCTGTTAATCAAAAAGACTTTGTTATTTATTTACGTCAATTTTCAACTTTACTAAAGGCAGGAATTACGATCGTGGATGCAACTAATATCCTCGCAAAACAAACAAATAGCAAAGTATTACAAAAAACTTTATACGAAATTCAGGAGAGTCTACAGCAAGGAAATGCATTATCAGAAGTGTATGAGCAATATCCACACATCTTTAAAAAACTATTTACGAATATGATTCGAGCTGGTGAAGTAAGTGGAACGATTGCTGATACGCTTGAACGATTAGCTGATTATTACGAAAAACAGTTACGAACTAAACAAAAGGTAATGGCAGCCATGACATATCCTGCCGTAATTGCAATCATTACAACGTTTGTTGTGTTCTTTCTCTTGTTATTTGTTGTCCCAACATTTGTTAATATGTTCAACGATTTAAACGCAACACTTCCTGCAATTACGATTTGGGTATTAACCGCAAGTAAATGGATTCAACAAGATTGGTGGTTAATTTTGTTACTAGTCATTATAGCAGTCGCGGGCTTATTGCTCATTAAAAAACAACCAAAAGGTGCTTATCTATTAGATGTCATACTGTTGAAGATCCCAATTTTTGGGACATTGTTTCAAAAGGCTGCGATATCAAGAATGACGTCTACACTTGCTTCCTTATTTGCAAGTTCAGTCCCAATTCTAGAAGCAATTGAGATCACTGAGAAAGTAGTAGGAAATGAAGTAGTAGCAAAAGTTTTAAATGAAGGAAAAACATCACTTGAAAGGGGGGATTCATTGGCAGAACCAATGGAACAACATTGGGTCATTCCACCGTTAGTAACGCAAATGATTGCGATCGGGGAAAAAACTGGTTCACTTGAATCATTGTTAACAAAAGTATCTACTTTTTATGAAAATGAAGTAGAAGCAGTCGCAGAACAATTAAAATCATTAATTGAGCCTGTCATGATTGTATTATTAGCTAGTGTAGTTGGATTTGTTGTATTAGCAATTATGATTCCTATGTTTGACATGTTCAACCAAATCCACTAACACAATCGAAAGTACTAAAAGAGCAACAATATAAAAAATATATATAAATGGAAAGAGGAGAAATAAATGTTAAAAAAATTAATCAAAAATGAGCGCGGGTTAACTTTAGTTGAATTATTAGCAGTAATCGTTATTTTAGGAATCATTGCAGCAATTGCAATTCCAAGTATTGGGAAAGTAATTCAAAATTCACGTGAAGATGCAGTAAGAGCAGACGCAATCCAAGTATTAAATTCAGCTGATTTATATATCTCAAGCAAAGGTATTCCTGCAGACGGTTCATTAGATGCTGCTGATTTAGGAACTTATGTAAAAAATACTGATAAATTAGATACTGGTTGGACAGTTAATGTTTCTACAGATGGAAACACAGTAACATTTAATGGTAAAGGTCATGCTGGAAGCCAAGTAATCACATTTACAAACGCAAGCGTAAAAGCTATCAACAGCGATAATGGTAATGGTTCACATACAATTCAATAATATTCAATAAATGCTAGACCCACCCGATCAAACCGGGTGGGTTTTACAAAGCAATATTAAAAACAAAACTAGTAGAAAAGGTGAAACAGATGCTAATCACGATGGGATTTTTATTTTTAGTTGGTATTACATTTGGTTCATTTTTTGGTGTGGTTGGTTTGCGCATACCAAAAAGTCAATCAATCATAAGGCCGGGTTCTTCGTGTGACAACTGTCATCGCCAATTAGGTCCGCTAGAATTAATACCGGTTGTTTCATACTTATTTCATAAAGGTAGATGTCGCTTTTGTCAAGTAAAGCTCGCTCCAATGTATTTAATTATTGAGCTATTAACTGGTGTGTTATTTGCCTCACTTCCATTCGTAACAAATTGGAGTGAAGAAACGATTATTGTTCTGACATTAGTTTCCTTGTTTGTCATCATAACGGTTTCTGATCTTGCATATATGATTATCCCAAATAAGGTGCTTGGATTTTTTTCAGTTCTCTTTTTGATCGAACAGTTAGTGGTGCCAAGGATTTCATGGTTAGACGCCATCTTAGGGGCTGTTACAGGATTTGCGATCTTACTTCTAATAGCGTTTGTAAGCCGTGGAAGAATGGGCGGCGGAGATATTAAATTGTTCGGATTAATAGGTTTTGTTGTAGGAGTTAAACTTGTGCTTCTTACATTGTTTCTTTCTTGTTTCATCGGTACGATTGTCGGAGTCAGTGGAATGGTAGTTGGCAAACTAAAAAAAGGACAGTATATTCCATTTGGTCCATCTATTTTTGTAGGAACAATCATCGCTAGCATTTATGGTGAAGCTTTAATCAATTGGTACCAACAATTTATTTTATAAAGGAGAATCCCTATGTTTGGTTTACGTTTATCGAAACAATCCTCATCTGTTGGGATTGAAATAAAAGAGCATGTCATTCGATTCGTTGAATTACAATCGAAAAATCCGCTTGTTGTGAAACAAATGGGTGAAAGACTGATTCCTGAAGGCTTAATTGAAAATGGTGAAATTAGTGATTTAACTCAATTTAAACTTATTATAGAAGATTGTATTGATACGTGGAAACTAAAAAAGAAAAAGATTACATTTTCGGTATCAGACGAACTTGTTGTTGTAAAAAAAATTACAACACCAATCGATTTACATCCTGAGGAACTAAGAGGATATCTATATTTAGAGCTTGGAGAAAGTATTCACCTTCCTTTTGAAGATCCATCAATTGACTATGTAATCTTAAAAGAAACAAATGAAGGTCGCGAATTATTACTGATCGCTACGCCAGAACAAACAGTTTTAGCAATTTCGTCTATTTTTGAAGAAGCAAAAGTAGATCCAATTGCTGCAGATATTTCACCACTTTGTTTTGACAGATTACATTATCATGTAGCAACTGATCGTCAAAATGAAACGAGTCTACTTGTTCAGTTGGACGTCTCATCAACAACGATTAGCTTATTTGAAGAAAGAGTTCCTGTATTTATGCAATGCGAACCAACTTCAATTATACTAAGTCAATTTGATGAATTATCGGAAGCTTGGAAACAAAGAGGGTCTGACATTATGAATGGATTTGATCTTGTTATCGGGATGATTGAACGAATTCTCCATTTTTACCGTTTTACGTTATCAGAAGGAAATGAATGTAAAAATATTAAACTTGTTGGGGACCATCCATTTTTGACTACTTTCTTTGATATGTTAAATGAACAGATTGATCTGCCAACTGAATTAGACAGTCACACGATAAAAGATATAGGTGGAGAGTTAGTTCCAATGAAATATCAACTTGCTATCGGGCTTTCTCTTAAGGAGGTGTTAGCTTGATCGTTAACATTAACTTACTCCCAACTAGAGAAGGAAAAAGTAAAGCAAATTGGCTAACAATTATTCTTTCATTACTCATATTATTGATTGGCAGTGCTTCGTTTTTAGTTTTGACAAACAAAGCTACTAATTCAACGGCTATTATACAAAGTCAAATTGACCAAACTACCATTGTAATTAATCAATTGCGAAGCGAGCAATCAAAAAACTTAGTAAACCAAGCTCAAAATGGAATTGAAGAACAACGTGCAGTTATTGAACAAACGGTTTTGACATCAAAATTAATCAAAGATAGTTTGAATGGATTAACAGGTGGAGCCGAATTAACGAATTTTCAATATGAGCAAAATACAGTAACAATATCGATTATAGTTCCTACCGAACGTGAAGCTGGGGTATACGTACAGAAAATTCAAAAGTTAAAATGGGTCTATGATGCGAAGATGGTTTCACTAATCAAGCAGGAATCTAATAATTATTTAGTAAGCTACTTAATCGACATTAACCAATTAAACGTTCCGAAGATGAAAGGAGTCGACAAATGAACACTGCATATTCGAAAAAACAACTCCTAATTTTAGTCGTCAGCTTATTAATGTCGTTCGGAATAGTATCGGGACTGTATGTAATGGTGTATCAGCCTGCGAAAAAAGGCTTCAACTTTGCCAATACAACACTAGACCAAAAACGTAAAGTGCTCGCAAACCTAAAGGCAAATCAGTCAAACTTGAGTGATAAGCAGGTTAATCCTATAGATGAGAAGTTATATGCAGATAAATTTCCAACTGATTTACAGTTAGAAGCATTTCTTACTGAAATTGAAAGCGCAGAAAAAGCATCCGGAATTACAATCAATAAAATTGAGCAACAAACAGATTCAACTGAGAATACAGCCGTGAATCAAAGCGACAATGCAACTAACCAACAAAATCAAAGAACAACTATTCAAAAAACAACGTTTACAATTCAGCTCGACAGTCCTTCAGTATCATCGTTTTATTCTTTTTTATCAAATCTAGAAGCGTCTAAAAGATTGATTCAAGTGACAAACACGGCTTGTAACGTAACAATACCAAGTCAAGCGCAAATCAAAGCTGAGAATCAATCATCCGAGCAAATTCAATTGGAATCACAAGAGAATGTATTACAAACGCCGGTCCAAAAAAATCTTGTACAAGCATCTGTCACAATTAGTATTTTTGAAAATAAACAATAAAAGTGGAGGCGAGAGAAGATGTTAATTTCCAATGATGAAAAGGGTTTTACGCTAACTGAAATTCTCGCATCCGTTGTCATATTATTTTTAGTTCTAATTACATTTTTTGCTATTTTTACTCAATCTTCTCTTTTTACTCATAAAAATGATGAAAGCATTACGGCCGACAGTCTAGTTGAACAAGTTAGCCAGGTGATTCGTTCTGGTGATTTACAGTCGATCCAACCACTGGACACACGCTCTAAAAGCTTACTAGGTGTTGATAATAGTTTGCACTTTCTTAATAATGCTAAATTCAGTTTACAGTTGATTCCAATTGACCAAGCAGGAAGCCAATCATTGCAGACCGTAAAAATAAACATTCTTGACCAACAGCAACAAGTAATTGCTACTACGTATTGCTATCTTGACCAAACAAGGTGATGAACATGAACAAGAAAATTAAACTAATAAAGAATGAAAGAGGCATCACACTGGTCGAATTACTGGCTGCAATATTGTTGTTTTTTACTTTCATTGGGATTATTTATGCTGTGTTGATACAGTCAACAGACTTGTTTCACTCTGAAAGTGGACAAATACAACTACAACAAAAAGCAAATACGATTGAGGCACAATTAGATAGGTATTACCGAAAAAACGGTGCATTTAGCGTAACGCAGACAGCTGATAGTGTTGTCATTAGCAGTAATGGTGAGCAACGAAAATTTAGCATTCCTGGCTATTCGATTCAAATCACATCGACTGACAAAAATAATACTACTTATCAATCAAAGGTAGTCACGATTACTTTGCGGGGAGCAAATACGTATAAGTACACTACCACACTATCACGGTTAAATGAGGTGAACCAATGAAAAACGAAAAAGGCTATACATTGTTGATCGTACTATTAGTCGTCACCTTGCTTTCGCTATTTAGTCTTGTTTTAATTGGTAGCAACCTCAATACAGCAAAGCAATTAAAAGCGACGAAGCAATCTAAATTAGCAGTTAATTTAGCTGAAATGGGAATCACTTATGCAAAAAAAACAGTTGAAAAGGAAGTAGGCTCTCTTGATTTAACTAGTCTTTCTAAATCGGTTCAACAAGCTAATCCTAATAAAAGTGCAGATGAGTTAGCAGTACTACTAAATACAACAATCAATAATCAAATCGTTGGTAAATATTCGAACGTGCAATTACCAGTAGAAAGTAATACAATCAATGTCTCTATTGCAAGTCAGTCTCTTTCTAAAGATGCAATTATATTATCTGTAAAAAGCATTGGTTCAGTGAATAATCTTGAGAATTACACTATTCAAGCTGAAGTAGCGATTCATACATTATCCATGATGTCTAGTTCAGGTGGTTCATCAAATGACGGTTCAAGTAATGATTCAAGTAATGGTTCTACTGGAGGAACAAATACTTACAATGATCCTAAAAATTTCTCGAACTGGGATACTATCAAAAATGATATCGTAAGTAGTTCAGTTTTTCCTTCAATTACAAATAAAAAGCCTGGTGCTACTTATAGTGGAGTCAAAGCATTTCCAACAACAGATTTTTATAGTGAAGTAATTCTATTATCTGGCACTGAATTTACTGTCAATGGTGATGTGAAAATGGATGGTAATTTTAAAGGGGTGAGTCCAAAATCAGTAACGATTAATGGAGCAGCAGATTTTAATTCCATGAATATGGTTACAACTCAAAGCTTTCACGTGACAAGCCATGCAAAGTTTGCAGGCCCACCTACGTTTACTTCTAGTAACGTGACGATTGATGGTAATGGTCTATTTTTTAGTGGGATGACAATTGATGCAAATCCGATCACTAGCCCAACAACTCTTACAATTGGTGGAAAACTATGGACAAGAAGTCCTACAACGATACGTAATAGCGAATTGGATGTGAAAGGGGTATCGAGCTCTTTAACTGCTACGATTATTGATGGAGGTACTGCTAATTTTGAATCATATGCAGCAATGAATCAGCTACTAATTGATCATGCATCTAAGACAGTCAGGACTCGAGATTTATATGTGGGTAACATGAGTATAAACTCTTCGGAACTAGTTGTAGATGGCAGTTTACGTACAGATTGGTCTAGCTCACCGATTCAAAGTTCTAATATCACTGTGAATGGAAATGTATACTCCAATAATATTACATTTGGAAAAGATGGCATCATGACGATAAAGGGGAATGCTGAATTTGATACGGTTACAATGGATCACCATGATGGGCTCCTCGTAATTTACGGAAATGCAAAGATTAATCGTTTCCAATTTAATAAGCAAAATAAAAGCCGAGTCATAATTTACGGCATATCGAACCAAGCGACACTTCCTAAAGATGAAGCATGGGATAATTATGATTACAAAGTTGTAAAATCAATTGACGAATGTGTTCAAGTGCCAAACAATAATATCGTTTATTTTATCGATGCACCTCCACCTGGAAGTGGACAGGAAACATCTGATTTTAACCTTTCTATTTCATCAATTGACCTACAACATGTTAAATATTAACTATTAAAAACCAAAGACATTCAAAGTGTTTTTGGTTTTTTTGCTTCGTTAAGTTGTAATTTAAATCAAAAATTAATATTTTAAGTTTTCTTTATAAAGTTCTAATTTATTTGTAATTTTTTGAATATTTACCCAATATTTTCTCGAAAAATAACGGAATTTCGACAACGATTATTACAAATTTCTAAAAAATAAAACAAAATTTTATGTTAATAAAGCTATAAAAATATTAATTTGTATTAAAATCTTTCTTAAAAATGAGTAATGAAATGCATCAAATCCCCCAATTTACTCTTTTTAAAGATACATATACAGTTAAATTATATGTAATTAATATGTGGGGGGAAGTGGAGAAGGTAAGTTTATAAGTTCTGATTTCTGAATATTTAAAATCTTAAATGATACGATTTGAAAATTTTATGACTTTAATAGTTGGGGAGAGTAAACAGAATGAAAAAGAAGTTTATTAAAAAAGCTACATCCCTTGCACTAGGGGTAGGTTTAGTTTCAACAAGTTTATCAAATCAAAATTTTAGTTTCCATTATGTAGTGCATGCTGCTAGTAAGGCAGCTGTAAACAGTACAAAAGCAGAACAAATCTTAGCATCACTTACTAAAGAAGAGCGAGATGCACTGACAAAACTTCAAGCAACGGACAACAATGGACTCCAAGGATTTGATGAAAAGGATTTACAAGATGATCAAGAAGTCTCAGTTATTGTCGAGTTTAAGTCGATGCCTGAGAAGGTTGCTGTGCTTGATGCCGCGGTAGAAGGGAAAGCATTATCAGATGCTCAAGCCGAAGACAAGGTTGACGAGGAACATACTACTTTTGAAAATGATCTTAGTAGAATTTTGCCTTCTGCTAAAGAAAAAGGTAGTAAAAAATCTTATAAAATAACTCGTTCTTTTAAAACAGCATACAATGGTGTGGCAATGAGCCTACCTGCAAACGAAGTAGAGTCACTGCTTCAGTCTGGTGCTGTAAAAGCTGTTTATAAAAGTACTACTGTTAAGCTCGAACAACCGATCGAATCAGATACTAGTAATGAAGAAGAGTCTACTAAAAGAATAGAGAGCATTCCATTTCTTGGGGTGGACAAGTTACATAAAGAGGGAATCACAGGGAAAGGCGTAAAAGTCGGCGTAATTGATACAGGTATAGACTATCACCACCCAGATTTAAAAGATGCATTTAAAGGTGGATATGATTTTATAGATAATGATAATGATCCAATGGAAACTACATACGATGATTGGATAAAGGCTGGAAGTCCAGTGCCTCCGGAAGGTGCTACAACCTATTATACTGATCATGGTACTCATGTTTCGGGTACGATTGCTGGGCGAGCAAAAAATACTAGTGGTATAGCTGTTAAAGGGATTGCACCTAATGCTGACTTATATGGATATCGTGTTTTAGGACCATATGGGACAGGCGGAATCGATGCAATTCTAGCTGGAATTGATCGAGCGGTTTCAGACGGAATGGATGTAATTAATTTATCGTTAGGAATCGATATGAACGATCCGCAATATCCAACGAGTACAGCGATTAATTATGCAGTACTTAATGGTGTTACAGCGGTTGTATCTGCAGGGAATAGCGGACCTAGTTCTTATACACTTGGTTCGCCAGGAGCAGCAGCATTAGCGTTGACAGTCGGGGCTAGCAGTACTCCAATATCTGTCGCAAAATATACAGGAACTTTAGAAGGTGTATCAGACAAAGCATATAATTTAAGCAATCTTTACTCAAACTTTATAGCAGATCTTAAATCATTTGATAAACAAACAATTGATATTGTTGATTTAGGAATTGGACAAGAATCAGATTATAAAAATAAAGACGTAAACGGAAAATGGGTCTTAGTGAATACAGGAACAATCGGAACGCAAACAAAAGTTATTTCTGCAAAAGCACATGGAGCATTAGGAGTAATAGCGTATAACAATATACCAAATGCAGGTCCATCGAGCTTTGTAAGAGAGGATCAAAATTTTATTCCGACATTTAGTTTGAGCTATGAGCAAGGCTTGGATTTTAAAGCACAGCTTGCTGCTGGTCATAACAAATTAACTTTTAAAGATTACACTGAAGGATTTACAGATGGTGACAAGCTGGCTTATTTCAGTTCTCGCGGACCATCACGCCAAAATTATGATATAAAACCGGAAATTACTGCACCAGGTGTAAGTGTTTTATCAAGTGTTCCTGCTTACGACATTTATAAAAATGATCCATCAAATTATCAGTTTGCTTATAATCGAATGTCAGGTACATCGATGGCTGCTCCACATGTAACAGGGATTTCTGCATTGTTACTTCAGGCAAATCCCGATCTTCAGCCAGGTGATATTAAGACAATTTTGATGAATACTGCCAAACCATTAGCTGACAAATATAGTGTATTTGAAGACGGAGCAGGACGAGTAGATCCTTATCGTGCTGTACACACAGGTATGGAAGTTATAGTGGAAGATAAAACACCTATTATGATTAATGGAAAAACAGTCAACATATCTGAGGAAACCGGGGGATTAAGCTTCGGCAGTCTTTATGCAGGTGAAGATAACTCAGTTAAGAAAATACTTAACTTCAAAAATATTGAAAACAAAACGAAGAAATTTGATGTTGAAGTGAATTATCAAACAGATGTTGCTGGATCACTTGACGCAAGTGCTAATGATGTGAAATTAAACGTCCCAAATGTTATTTCAGTACAAGCTTTAGAATCTAAAAAAGTAGCAGCAACAATCAAAGTACCAGCGACAGCTAAAGCAGGCATTTATGAAGGCTATTTAATTATGACAAATCAGGCCGACAAAAATGAACAATATCGAGTACCATTTAGCGTTAGAACAACTGAAGAAGGAATCGATTCATCTTCACTTTCTTCAAATGTAATCTCACCATACCAATTACAAGAGACAGTAAACAGCTCAGCAACTTGGCAGGTTAGATTAAATTTTAAATTAAAGTCTCAAATGAAATGGCTCGATTTAGTAGTTGTAGATGGAAAAACTGGCAAGGATATAGGTTTTTTAGAATCTATTCCTGCAGACACTTTATATGAAAATACGAATTATTTTGTAGAAAGAGTATTTGAAGGTAAATACTATGAGTTTACAGGTGATCCAGCTAATCCAATTTCGTCTAAAGTAAGCTATGCAAAACCTGGATATTACAAGATTAAATTGATTGGTACTAGTGAACGTGATCATATTTCAACATCTTCAAGTGATATTTATGTAGACCCATATAGTCCTACAATCACAACATCTTTAGATGGAAATGAAGCTCCTGTTGTGTATGAATATCAACAAGGACAAAAAACGGTTCCTCTTCAAATTAAAGTAGTAGATGATGAAGTGAATAAGATGGCGGCAGCGGGATTCAACTTAAATCAATCGGTTAATACTTTCAATTATTCTATTAATGGAAGCCGTAATCCTGTTCTTCCTGTAAGTTCAGATAGCGTGGTAAATTATGACGTGCCAATTAGTGAAACGACTCCTTTCATAAAATTTACTCTGAATGGATTAGACGGGGCGAAAAATACTTCTCAGAAGAAAAATTACTATTTTGTTAAAGCTGGCACTCCTTATGGGACAGTTAAGACCGATAAATCAACTGTAAAAATGGGTGATACGGTAACTGCAACTCTTAATTTGAATAATGCACAAAAAATTAAATCAGCAGAGTGGACTTTAACGAACATCGGACAAAGCTTTGATATTGTAGAAGCAAAAGGAAATGAAGCACTTAGTAATTATGGTGATTACCAGGTGACTGTTACAACGACAGGTAACACGTCAAAAGTGAAACTCGTTTTAAATGGAACAAATTCAATTAGCGGAAACTTACCAGCTATTAATTTGAAATTAAAAGCGAAGGAAACAGGATTTGCATTAAGCACATCGATCAACCCAACATTATCTTGTATAGACGATGTAGGCAAAACGACTTCAGTCTCTTCAACGGGTATGGATTTTCAAATACAGCCAAACTTCTCAGAAATTTTTGGGACATTAAAAGCATATGGCTTAGCATTAACACCTGATTGGACTAAGACAGGCGCAACCATTAGAATAATCGATTCAAAAGGTAATGTGTACGATGGTACATCGACGATTACTAGAGCTGGCGACTACCGTATCTCAAAGCTTCCGATTACAGATCAACCATTCACTTGGGAATTGAAAGTACCTGGACATTTCACAATGAAGCGTCAAATTCAAATAGGGTTTGATAAGAACGGAAACGTCTCTGGGCAGCTTCTATTGTACTACAATGGCATAGCTGGATCATTTTATGATTATGGTGTCTCAGGCGACGTGAACCAAGATAATGTAGTTGATGTACTTGACGCATTGTATATTCAGACATATTGGGGTACGAGTAAACGAGAGGCAGATATTAATTTCGATGGAAAAGTTAATGCTAGAGATATTGAATATCTTGAATTAAATTATTTAAAACAAAATAAGGATGTAGATAATGCACCGAAGCCATTAAAGAAATATAAAGCAAGTACTTTAGAAAGCGTTAAAAGTGCATTAGGTATTCAATAGGATTTTAGCTCAATAGTACGAAAGAAAAACCACAAGGTAGATTAAATATCTTGTGGTTTTTACCATTTAAAGGGAACTAGTACATTTTAATCAACTAAGAAAATCTATTTTAATAGAATCTGTGAAAAATTAGTCAGTTGCTAATCCTTACTAGTAAAAAAGTAAGGGGTATATATAGTTCACATTTCCTTTATTGTAACTGAATATTCATAATATATTGTCAAAACTTGATTCGTATATTAGTATTGTTTGTAAGCGAATACATATCTCGTTGCCAGTTTCTTCCTTCGTGGTTGGAATTATGCACGGTATACCTGTTTTGCGGGAGGAAAAAAATTGTACAATAAAGATACTATTTACATTATTGGGGATGCAAAAACTTCATCCAATAATCCGATTATGCAAAAATATAATGCTTTTTTTATTGGTTTGGTCGTCGATCGGACAAGTCATTTAATTATCGATGCGGATTGTTCTGCTACTATTGCATTAACCTCATCCTTTGTGAAGCATTTATTCGAAGGGCAATCAATGCTAAATGTAGATCGAGTAATAGACGAAATTAGTTCACGTTATTTTGGTTCATCCCAAAAAGCATTGACTGTAGCGTTTAAAAATGCACATATAAAATATAAGCAAATAATTGAATCTTAATGCTGCTTTATCTATTCTCGTAGATGAAATCCAGCTATTAGTAGGGAAGTTTCCTTTCTAATAGCTGGATTTTTTATTTAGTAAAACAATTGGAAGTTTATCCTCATTTAGAAAGGAAAAAAACGATGATTATTCAATCGATACAAGTGCAAACAGAAGTTTTCCCTTTAAAAAAACCATTTAAAACAGCTCTTCGGACAGCTACCGAAATCGAGAACGTTTTTGTTTACGTTCAGTTGGAGGATGGAATCGTCGGAGTAGGAGCTGCAGCACCGACACTAGCTATTACTGGAGAATCGAAGGAAAGTATTGAAACGATATTAAAGTCAGTTCTTACACCACTATTAGTAGGAAGGGATATTCGAAATATCAATGAAATCTCCCTATTAATTGAGCGCTCTTGTGTGGCAAATACAAGTGCAAAAGCAGCTATGGAGATAGCGCTATATGACGCACTATGTCAGCATCTTAATCTCCCACTCTATCAATATCTTGGGGGAAGAACGAATCAATTAAAAAACGATATGACTGTCAGTGTTGGAACAGTGGATGAAATGTGCCGTGATGCTAGTCAAAACATCAAGGACGGATTTTCTACTTTGAAAATTAAAGTTGGAAAAGAGTGGGCAAAGGATGTTCAACGAATTATGGCGATTCGAGAAATAGTCGGCAATGATGTTGCCATTCGTGTAGATGCCAACCAAGGATGGACCCCACGACAAGCCGTTTCCATTATCCAAGAATTGGAACAGTTGAATGCCAATTTAGAGCTAATTGAGCAACCAGTCAAAGCAGGTGATATTGATGGACTGAAATTTGTTAAGCAGAATGTCAAAACACCAATTATGGCTGATGAAAGTCTTTTTTCTCCGGAAGATGCAGTTCGCCTAATTAAAGAAGAAGCAGTTGATCTTCTAAATATTAAGCTGATGAAAACAGGGGGAATTAGAAGAGCAATGCAAATTGCAGATATAGCTGAAAGAGCGAATATTCCTTGCATGATTGGAAGTATGATGGAAACTTCAGTCTCGGTAATTGCAGCAGCGCATATTGCTACTGCTCATCCAAATATTCAAAAAATCGATTTAGATGCTCCACTTTGGTTAAAGAATCAAGAGTTTGATGGAATTGAATTTATAGGGGATGAAGTCCATTTATCATCTCTACCTGGTTTAGGGCTTAACCGAAGATTATCAAAAAGTCTTCGTTAAAATATGGAGAGGAGTTTTACGATGAAAAAAACAAAAAATTTAATTTTGAGTTTATGTGTTGCAGGTACATTACTTTCCACAATGACAACCCAATCTTTAGCAAATACGCAAGAAGAACTTACTCCGGGTGAGACAGCCTACGTAGATGTGTCTGTTTCAACTCAATGGACAACAAATGGTAGATTCCAAGTTAGAGATATTGATGCACCATCTTTAAGTAATCCAGTTGATCCGCGCCAATGGTCTGCTAATATGGAGGATACTGAAACTCGACGTTGGCTAACAAGTTATCTTGAAACTCAAGCAATATACGGTACAAAAGTAACTATTTTAGAGGAGTCGGGTGACTGGGTGAAGGTAGCTGTTGATGGACAACCTACTCCACGTAACGAACTAGGCTATCCTGGTTGGATGCCAAAAAGACAATTAACTACAGATGATCGATTAGAGAATTATTCGGATAGTCCATTTATTATGGTATCAAGTCAAACAGCTTGGTTATATGATGGAAAAGCACTAAATCATAAGTTTATGGAGATTAGCTTTAATACACGCTTACCTGTTGTTAAAGATTTTGGAAATGTCGTGATGGTTGCAACGCCAGATGATGGGAATAAATTTATTAAAAAAGCAGATGTGTCCGTATATCAAAATGAAAATCAATTTCCTAAAGCAACTCCTGAAAATTTAATCAAAAAAGCGAAACAATTCTTAGGATTACGCTACCTATGGGCTGGAGTATCAGGATTTGGATTTGATTGCTCAGGATTTACATCTAGTTTATTTAAGTCATTTGGTGTAACAATTCCACGAGATTCAGGACCTCAATCTAAGGGTGGAATAGAAGTCAAAAAAGATGAAATCCAACCTGGTGACCTTTTATTCTTTGCAAGTAACAACGGAACTGGATCTGTCCATCACGTGTCAATGTATATCGGAAATGGTTTAATGATTCAAGCTCCAAATGCTGAGCGAAATGTGGAAATTATTCCATTAAATACAAAAGGGTATATTGAAGAATTTTCTGGTGCTCGCCGTTACTGGACAGAATAATCAAAAAAGAAAGCTATGAACAAACGAATTGTTCATGGCTTTCTTTTTTATTTAAAAGTGTATAAATGAATTATTCCTTATAACATAATTCCACGTGTGTACATCTCTACTTTTGTATGAATTTCAAATGGGATACTTGGATAGTCTTTTTCCCAATTCAACTTAGTCCACGTTTTAGGATGATAAGCCATTAAATTTCTACCAACTCCTAAAGCATCACAATTCGCGACTTGCAGTTCTTTTATTACTTCTCTCATTTCTTTTTCAATATTGTCTGCAATCTGTTTTTCTATTTGTTTTTTCTTTTTATCTTTTAATAAATTTCCACCTGTATACTCAGTTAAATTAATTTTAATCTTCATATTCATCGTTACTTTTGGTTGACCGTTTTTTACATTAACTTGTAGTTTTCTTTTTATGTTTTTTACTTTAAAAGAAATAACCTCTTTTTTATCATTCAACTGTTCAGATAAATTCATTACATTGCCTATTTTTCCTTGCAATAATAATAATAGTTTGGATTGTTGCTCGTTTAATATTTTTCCAGAAAATTTAGTATCATGTAATAGGCCGACACCTTTAATTTTAATCGTTTCATCATCTATCTTTTCTAAATAAGGTAAGGCAAGGTCATAACCAGGATCATCCATTTTTTTATAGATTGTCTGTTGTGTTTCTATTGGAATTAAAGAAAGTTTTTCGGCACTCGAAAGCATTTCCGTCAATGATTCACTGATTAATATATCTTTGTAAGTTTTCATTTCAAGAATACTCGATGCCTGTCCTTTTACAATCGCTACACGTGAGGTTAGGGAGCTCCTAATATAGCGAAAAAAATTATCAAAGTAAGGATATAAATTATTCTTGGCAAGATCTTCACCTATAAGCATGACAAGTAGCTTGTTGGCAGAAAAATTACCAGGTATTTGATAATCAATATTTTGCCTTGCATCTATAACAGAAAATCCATTATCACTAACAATATAATTAATTGCTTCGGCTTCGCTACCTTTAGATACACTAGTCCTAATGCTAGCTGTCGTTTTAATTTTATCTTTTGGAAGCTTGTCTATTGCAAGACTTAGTACAAGTGCTGAGTCTTTTAAGGAGTGTTGATCCCAGCATCCAGTTAAAAAGAATACGAGTAATAATGTAATAGAAAGAGACTTTTTCATGTTAGTTCAACTTCCTTACTTTTTATTTTAAAAAGAAGGGATATGATTAATGTTAACAAAGGAATGACAACTATAAAAATAATACTAGCGAAGTTGAAAATATCTAATAGTTTCTCCATGAAACTATAAGTAACAGGTAGAAAATTTCCAATTAAAAATATTAATGAACAAATTACAAGTATGGATAAAGTTCGATTTTTATTAATTTTTAGTAAGTTAATCATACCGATATTCGCCAAAAATAAATAAACGACATAGGACGAAGCGATCAGTACAAACCAGATTGAAAGGAATAGTAAGTCAAGTCGCTCTAAAACATGGAAAAAGGTTAATGTTTTATATAAATAAATGGTCGGTTCAGGGATTAACTTCATTTCTTTTGAACTAAAAAACACAGTACATAAAATAACAATAAAAAGATAGATAAATGTAACAAAAAGTGCAGAAATAATAGAGCTATTGATTTTTTTTCTATGATGGACCTTAACAAAAGGATAGACTACTAACAAACTTACAAACCCTTCTGACATAAAAATTGAATGATAGCTACCCTTTACGATCCCTGTAATATTTGTATTACCAATCGGTAGTAAATATTGCCAGTCTACATCCTTATATGCACTGAGGCTAAATAAAAAAATAATAAATATTACCCAAAAAGCTAACTGATAAAATCTAGTTAATGTACGAATACTCTCTTTCCCTAAATAAATACCAATAATCATTAATAAAAGTAATATGGCCCAAGTAGGAGTGTTTGAAAAAACCCATTTGCCAAAGCTACCAATATAAAATTGACTAATAATTAAACTTGTAAAAATAAAGTACAAAATATAACCAACAATTAAAATTCCACCAATCCACTTTCCAAAAAAAATCTTACAAATTTCAAAGATTGTTAAATTAGGAAAACGCTTAAGCAAGAGTGAATATAGAAAAATAATACTGATGGAAAAAACACCAGAAAATAAAACGGAAATCCATCCATTATGCTTAGCATATTTAAATAAAATCGTCGGAAGTGTAAAAATGCCAATATTTAAATGTGCAACGACCATAAAGAAAAATAATTGAAAGGATGTAATTGTCTCATTTTTATTAATTTTCATCTTTCCACCCCTTAGTTCCTTTTGATTGCACAGTATCAGTTGGTAAAGCATTCGTTGGTCGTGTTTTCATTTTCCAAAAAGGTACACGAATAAGTGTATCCTTCATATCTTTTAGTCGAATCGGAGCAAAAGGAGAAAAATATGGTGTGCCAAACGATTCGAGCTTTACTAGGTGAATCATAATAACAGTTAGACCAAATATAATTCCTACAAATCCATAGATTGACGCTAATATAATCATTGGAAAACTTACTAGTCGAAGAGAAAAGCTCATTTCATGAACAGGGACAACAAATGAAGCAACTGCTGTGATTGCAATTACAACCGTCATCGTATTTGAAACTAAATTAGCTTCAACAATTGCTGTTCCGATAACAAGACCTCCAACAATTCCAATGGTTTGAGCAATTGGGCTTGGTAGACGAATAGACGCCTCCCTTAGTAATTCTAATGTTAATTGCATAATTAAAGCTTCGATAATAGGAGGGAATGGTACATATTCAATACTATTGCGAATAGTTGTTACTAATTGATATGGAAGAACTTCATAACTGAATGACACGATCGCAATATAAATTGCCGGTAAACAAATACAGAGAAAAAAGCTAAATAGTCGAATTAATCGTAAAAACGATCCAATTAACATCCTTCCGTTATAGTCATCCGGGCTTTGAAAAAACATAAAAAATGAAGCAGGCACGATCGCAGATGATGGACTTCCCTCTACTAAAAGTGCGATTTTCCCGTCATAAAGATTAGCAACTACCCGATCAGGCCTTTCTGTTTCTAATAATTGTGGAAATGGAGAAAATGAATTATCCTCAATTAATTCTTCTAATTTTCCTGGAGTTAAATTATTTTCAAGTTGAATAGATTCAATACGCCCTTTTACATTTTGAAGAATATCTTTATTTACGATATTTTCAATATATAAAACACCTACATTCGTACCAGGATCTCCGACTCGTATAATCTCTATTTTAAAATCAGCGCTTCTAATTCTATTTCTCAAAAAGCTAATGTTTTTACTTAAATTCTCAACAAATCCATCATGTGAACCTGTTACAATTTTTTCGTTATCAGGTTCATTTGATGCCCTTACTTCAAATTCGACGGTTTCAATAATAAAAGCTTCATTCGAACCATCAATTAATAAAATGGTACTACCATTAGTAAGAGCAGACTTAATTTCATCAAGATTAGGAGTAGTAGTAATATTGGAAACTGGAAGATCAGTCAAAATATGACCCTTTTTTATGTTAATAAGGACCCTAATAATATTTTCATTGATAAAATCTTTATTTGAAATCGTATCAATAAAAGCAATACATAGTGGTTTATTATTGAAAATAATCGTTCTAGATTTAAAATCAAATACATTTGAAAATTCGTCTTTTAATTTTTCTAAATTAATTTTAAGATCTTTATGGATGGAATTAGTTACTTCATTTTTCAATATTTTTCCACCTCCAGTAAACATATCTTTTGTTAATTTAGTAAAGATATTCATTCATGTAGATACATACTTTTTTTTTGAAATGATTGGAGAGAAGTGTCGGAGTAAGAAACAAATAGCCCCCTTAAAAAAAGCAGGGAGCCAATAATCTTAAAGCTACTATGTATTAAGTATATCAATATCAATTTTCGGTTCAATCGTCATTCGTGGATAATCTTTTCTCCAATTTAAAGACTTCCAAACATTTGGATGGAGTGCCTTTAAATCCTCTCCAATACCGAGAGCGTCTGAATTTGCTGATTGCATTGTCTTAATTGTTTCCAAGGCCATTTTTTCAAAATGTTTACTTAGAACTTTTTCCATTTGAACATAATCAGGCTTTAACTTATGGCCTTCATTACCAAGCTCGAAAGCACTTACTTGTAATTTTACTTTTATCTCGATTTTTGGTAATTTTTTTGACTCGTTAGAAACAGTAATTTTTGAAAAGTTTCTTTTGACGGTAAATCCGAAATTATTTTTATTAGCATTTTTAGCATATGATTTTTCACCATTTTCGCCTGATATATTTCCGGTAAATCTTTCCCAATTCCCAGTAAATCTTTGTCTGCCAGTGTTTCCACCTTCCAGTAACATCATTAGTTTTACTTGATCACGATCAAGTGTTTTCCCAGTTGGTTTACCATTACGGTATAATAATGCTCCATTTAATTCTAAATCCGAATTTATTGGACTTAACATAGGTAATGCTAAATCACACAAAGGATCGTCCTTTGATTGGATAAAGTTCATCATGGAGACTGTTGGAATCGTTTTGTTTTTCTCCATTGAGACAATAAACTCATTCAAATCTTTTGAAAACTCTTTCTCCGGTTTTGAAGCAGTTTCAAATACTTTAGAAAGATCTCCATCTATTACGATCAAAGGTGTGTTAATGGATGAATAGGGTGCTCCAAGTAAAAAATCAAGTTCTGCTACAGGATCAGATGAAGCGAAACTTTTACTCATTAAATAAACTCTTGTACTAATTCCTATGAAAGGAGACTGATCAGTATATTCCCATTGACCAATTGCTTCTGCCAATGTAGGTCCTTTTAGCTCTTTCATTTCCGAATGAGCCTCCCCGGTACCTTGGCCTGTGCTTTTAAGCTTCGTAATTAGAAAAAAGGCTTCAACTTCATCGGTTTTTTCGTTCAAGTCAAACCCATTTACATCAACTAAATGAAGCTTTTTTAAGTCCAATCGATCCCAACATCCTGTCAATAGTGGCAACAGCAGTAGTAAAATGAAGGCTTTTTTCATTTGTTCGCCACCTTTACTTTTACAATCGAAATTAGTAGTAATACTATTGGAACTCCCAATATCATGATAGCCGTAGAAACATCATGATAATCTAATAATTTCGGAATCCACTGTCTCTCAGTGAAGAATGTACTTGCTACAAAGCATAGTAGTGCTATTAACCATACTAAAAGTGTATGATGACGGATTTCTTTTCGACCGATAAATGCTAAATAACGAGCAGACAAAAATAAGTAAATATAAGCCGTTACTAAAGTCACTGATAACCAGATTGTGATAAATAGAATATCAAAACTTTGAACGACAGGCCATCTGAACTTGCGAAGAATAAAGACCATCGGCTCAGGGATATGATTTAATTGCTTTTCACTAAAGTTGTACGTCACAATAAATGCAATAAATACGTAGAATAATGTCGTTATCCCATTAGCGACAGACATGGCCACTAAAATATTTTTCTTTTTTTTACTTTTTACATATGGAAATACGTACAGAAGAAGTTCGTATCCAGCAAATGCCCAAAAAGCAGGGATAGCACCTTTTAATATTGGAGCAATCCCATGTGTACCGATTGGTAGAAAATGACGGATGTCTCCGTTTCCAAAACCACTAATAAAAATTATGACAAAACATACAAAAAACATGGCCATTATAGACTGTGTAATGGTAGATAATGAACGAAGTGTTGAAGAAGCAATATACCCTGTGAGAAAAGTCATTAAGCCGATTAGGACGAACCAAGGTGTTTCAAATAATAACCATCGATTAATGACATCCGCATAAGTAACAATGATCGTTAAACAAGATTCTGCACAATATGCTGCAAAAAGTAAGTTGAAAATCAATCCTAATGGCTTTCCTACAATCGAAGCAATATACTGCTGCAATGATCGATCGGGATAAGTTTTTCCAAGTTGATAGACAACAAGGATTCCGATTTGTGCTATTATTCCTCCTATTATAAGAGACATCCAGGAGTCGTATCCCGATATTTTAGACATTTCATAAGGGATTGATAATACACTGACGCCTACTTGGTTCAGTACAACGAGACAAATTAGTTGATTAATTGAAATCTTTTTTAATTGAATCACTCAGTCTCCCCCCTAGTTTTTCCCATTCTAATTTCGTCTTTAGCCATGCTTTCTATTGGACGTTTTTTCATACTCGTGATTGGTGCTCTAAAGATCGTATCTTTAATCGTATCGCCATTAAACCAATTGTAAAAGTAAGGGATGCCGAATGTATTCATACGGGATAGGTGTGTCAAAATCAATAAATATGATATTTCTAACCCGATAAGCCCGAAAAGTGAGGCAATGATGATAAAAGGATACGCTAATAGTCGAGCTGTGTTACTCATTTCATATGAAGGTATAATAAATGAAGCAATACCAGTAAGTGCTACAATAACTACCATCATGTTTGAAATTAAATTAGACTGAACTACGACAGTTCCAATTACGATACCTCCTACGACACCGATAGACTGTCCAACTGGATTCGGTAAACGAACAGTTGCCTCTTTTAAGACCTCAAGTATGGCTAGCATTGTGATTGCTTCTAAAACAGGCGGCATAGAAACGTATTGCATAGAGCTTTGTAAAGTTAGTGCGATTTCCAACGGGAGAATTCTAGGGTCGAAAGTAACAAGAGCAACATAAATTCCAGGTAAACTAATTGCAATAACAAAACAAAGAATACGTAGAAGTCTTAATACAGTACCAAATAACCACCCAACATGATAATCATCTGGACTTTGAAAAAATGCCCAAAACGAAACAGGAACCAAGGCACATTCTGGAGCACCATCGGTTAAAAAACCAATTTTTCCATCCATCAAGTAAGATTTTACTCGGTCTGGTCTTTCTGTTACGAGCAATTTTGGAAATAGAGAGAATTTTTTATCTTGAATCAGTTCTTGGAAAAATCCAGGTGCTTCAATGTAATCAGTATCAATATTGGCAATTCTACGTTCAAACTCCTGTAAAACTACTTCATTAGCAAGCGACTGCAAATAAATAACTGCCACGTTCGTATTTGATCTACGTCCAACTTGATAATTCTTTATCACTAAATCTGGAGTAGCAACTAAGTTTCGTATAATATTCAGATTCGTATTCAGATTTTCATTCAAAGCTTTATGAGAACCACGTAAAACTCGTTCATTGATTGGAATGTTCACTGAGCGCTCTTTAATTAGCTCGGTTCTAAGTAAATAAAGCTTTGTATCGCCTTCAATTTGGAGAACTGTTTTTCCTTCCACAAGAGCATTTACGGCAACCGATAGAAGTTCGGTTTCACTGTAATCCAGAATGGAAACGGCTTCACGTACACTGCCATTTGTGTTGTTAAGTAAAGGACGAATAATAAATTCTTGTACCGATTTATCATCAATCATAGTATTCAAATAAAATAACCGATAATGCCGGTCATTGCTTGCGAAATCACTGAATTTGAAGTCAGAGCTATTAAATAGTAATTCCCGAAGCGATTTTTCGTTTTTCTCTAAATCTCGGTCAGCTATCATTAAAGGAGCATCCCTTTCTCGAACAGGTAATTTTATCCTATTTTTCCCACCAAGCTTATTACTATTCTGTATTTTAAGAAGTAGTTAATTACTGATTAATTAGATGTAATTCAAACAATGAAACGTTTTACTGTACGTTTTTAAAAGATTCACATATAATACAAATAGAAGGAGGGTGAAACCATTGGGATTGTCTATAAAATTGGCGAACTAGCAAAAGAAGTAGGAGTGTCTAAGCGCACAATCGATTATTATACAAACCTAGGATTACTTGAACCTGAGCGTTCGGAATCTGGACATCGTTTTTATAATGAAGCTTCTTTAGAGACTTTAAAATTTATTGAGCAATGCAAATCAATGCATTTACCACTCCAAGAAATAAAAGAAATTTTAGATAAGAAAAAAACTATTTTCGAAAGTCAGAGTATTGCGCCTCTGACAGAGGAAGTAACCGTTCATATGAATCAGTTACAAAGTGAATTATCACAATTAAAATTTTTACTAGAAAATTTAAGTGAAGATCAGAAACTTAATATTTTACGTCAACTAACGTCACAAACATCAGAATTAATTCAGACTTTATTGTCATTTATTCTTTAAAAGGAGAGAATGTAAATGTTTTTTCACCCTATGGATTTCCTGATTTTGATTGCCTTTGGATTATCGATTTGGGCACAATTTAAAGTGAAATCAAGTTTTAATCACTGGGCTGAAGTGCCAGCATCTGGAGGATTAACCGGAGCTGAGGTTGCAAGATATATATTAAATAATAATAATTTACCCAATGTACCGGTGGAAGTAGTGTCTGGTCGATTATCAGATCATTATGATCCGATGGCAAGAACAGTTCGTTTATCTGAAGAAGTTTACTATGGCAAATCAATCGCATCTGTATCAGTTGCTGCACATGAAGTGGGGCATGCGATTCAACACGATACTTCATATGGATTTTTAACACTTCGTCATCGAATCTTTCCGATTGTTAACATTGCATCTGGTGCGGCCCCGTTACTATTACTAGGAGGATTTTTACTTCAAGCATTTTCTTTAATTGGAGTAGGGATTTTACTTTTTTCAGTAGCGGTAGCATTTCAACTAATTACTTTACCAGTTGAATACAATGCTAGTTCACGAGCGAAGAAATTAATGCTAGCATCAGGTATAATCCATGACACTGACAGAAAAGGTGTTAATAAAGTGCTAGGAGCTGCTGCACTTACGTATTTAGCTGCAACCTTAATTTCAGTTTTAGAATTAGTAAAATATTTATTCATATTCTTCCAAGGTCAAACAGAAGAAGAATAAAAATAATCAAAAAGATGATTTTGTGAACCCTACAAAATCGTCTTTTTTTTTTGCACATTAAGAAAGTATAAATTGGCAGCCGAGAAGAAAAAAACGACGTAGTTTCCAATTTTAGGAATTAAGTATAAGTGCAACTACCCCTCTGTCTTCGTCTAAAGGCTCGCCAATCGGAGAGTGTTCTTTATTTGAAAATATTAAATTTGAAATGATAAGTATGTTTAAAATTTCAATGTCTAAACTAGTAAATAGATTTTAAAATTGGAAGTTTATGTATTTTTAGTAGCCTTGGCTTTTTTATCATATTAAATGTAGTACAATTAAGTGGATAAAAAATGGGGGGAAATTATGACTCTTTCTGCAATTGAACATTTTTTAAATACATACAAAGATTATGCAGCCATACTTAGTATTTTAATTAATGTTCTAATTAGTATTGTTGGAATAATACCAGCTTGGTTCTTGACTGCAATCAATATTAAAATATTTGGTTTTACGGATGGATTTTTAATTTCTTTCACAGGTGAATTAATCGGTACATTAGTATCTTTCATTTTGTATAGAAATGGTTTGCGAAAAAGATTTAACCGTGATGTAAGTAAATTTAAACTATTAAATAAACTATTAAGTTTAGAAGGAAAAGAAGCTTTTTACGGTGTGTTATTGATACGCTTTATTCCATTTATTCCATCTAGTTTGATTACTTTATTTGCTGCACTCGGAAAGATCACATGGTCAAGCTTTATTGTTGCTAGTTTTTTTGGGAAGTTGCCTGTCATCTTATTTGAATCGTATTCGGTCAATCAAGTGTTAGAATTCACTTTATTCGGCAAAATCATTTTAGGATTATTGCTCATTGCCTTACTGATCTATTTTTATAGAAAGCGATTTAATGTATTTTTGAAAAATAAATTTTAATATTGTCTAAAAAGCTCAATCCTATTTTTATTAGGGGTTGGGTTTTTTTTGTTGTTACTTGCTTAAAAATGTTGTAATAATCATGAAACAGATACCGTTAACACATACATAAACATGTCTAAATTAATTTAAATTTACATATATTGAAATACCTCAATTTTGAAAGAGCATTCCATTTAGGAACAGAAGGAATCGTTCTTATTTTGAACATCGCTTTTCTTATAAGGAGGGAAAAAGAAAATCTGGGAAAGCCAAAACATATTAGCACAATCGTAAAAATCGCTTTCTTTAAGTAACTATGTAGCTACTAGGAGGGTGTTATCGGTGAATAGAGTTTCGTTAAATGACTTATCGAAGAACTTTGATGAAGTAAATCCTGGTTTATCGAATCGCGAAGCGTTTGAAGAAGCACATAGATGTCTTTATTGCTATGATGCGCCGTGTATTAAGGCGTGTCCAACTGGGATTGATATTCCATCATTTATTAAGAAAATAGGTTCGGGAAATTTAAAAGGATCAGCTAAAACGATTATGTCATCTAATCCAGTTGGCGCAAGTTGTGCTCGAGTTTGTCCAACGGAAGAGTTGTGCGAAGGTGCATGTGTGCTCAATCACTCAACTAAACCGATTATGATTGGAAATTTACAGCGTTATGCAACAGATTGGGCAATAAAAAATAATCCAGTCTTATTTAAGGCTGGACAAAAGAACGGAAAAAAGGTCGCAATCGTTGGGAGTGGTCCTGCTGGCTTAGCTGCAGCTCGGGAACTCGCTTTACTAGGTTATGAAGTAACGATCTATGAAGCGGAAGATTATGCAGGTGGATTAAATCGATACGGAATTGTTTCGTTCAGATTACCGAAGAAAATATCAAGTTGGGAAGTTCAACAAGTAGAACAGTTAGATGTAAAAATTCATACGAATACTAGAGTTGGATCGGATATATTAGCAAATGAATTAGTAGAAAACAATGATATGGTCGTGCTAGCGATAGGTATGGGGAAAGTACCGATGCTTGATATAGAAGGGGAAGATTTGAACGGAGTATATGATGCGATTGATATTGTAAAAGAGACAAAATCGGGTGAATTAACAGATCGCTTTATTGATAAAAACATCGTTGTAATAGGAGCTGGAAATACCGCAATTGATGCAGCGACATGTTCTGTTCGTTTAGGAGCAGCTAATGTCAAAATTTTGTACCGTAGGACACCAACAGAAATGAGCGCTTATCAATTTGAATACGATTTTGCAAAGCAAGATGGTGTAGAATTCCGATGGCTAACTTTACCGATACGAATAATTGGTAAAAACGAAAAAGTAATCGCACTTGAATGTGTTCGTTTGGAATTAGGTGAAGTCGGAAAAGATGGTCGCCGTCGACCTGTTCTTATACCAGACTCAAATTTTACGATTCCAGTAGATGGTGTTATTAAAGCGATTGGTCAAACACGCTATAAAGATCTCATTGAACAATTTGAATTAGAACATAATGATGGAGTCGTGAAGGTAAATTCAGAAACTTTTCAAACATCGAATCCGAAAGTGTTTGCTTGTGGTGATGTCATATTCGGAAAAGGGCTAGGTGAAGCAATGGTAGTGACTGCTGCACAGCAAGGAAAAGAAGTAGCTTATGCGATTCATAAACAGCTAAATATTTAAAGGGAGGTTTTCTTGCATGGCAGATTTACGGATTAATCTTGCGGGCATACAATCACCTAATCCATTTTGGCTAGCTTCTGCACCTCCGACAAATTCGGGGTATCAAGTACAACGGGCTTTTGAAGCTGGGTGGGGAGGGGCAGTTTGGAAAACATTAGGTGAACCGATTATTAATACCTCCTCAAGATTTGCTTCTACTAACTTCAACGGACAAAGAGTAGCCGGCTTTAATAATATCGAACTAATTAGTGACAGACCGCTTGAAGTAAATTTAAAAGAAATTTATGAAACGAAAAAGAAATTTCCAGACCATGCAATCATCGCTTCACTAATGGTTGAACCACAACAATATAAATGGCATGAAATCGTAAAAAGGGTAGAGGATGTTGGAGTTGACGGTTTAGAGCTAAACTTTGGCTGCCCACACGGTATGGCAGAACGAGGAATGGGTTCAGCATCCGGTCAAGTACCAGAATTAGTAGAACAACAAACTTTTTGGGTAAAAGAAGTCGCAAAAACACCAGTCATTGTCAAATTAACGCCTAACATTACTGATATTACGGTAACTGCAGAAGCAGCAGTTAGGGGAGGCGCAAATGCAGTTAGTATGATTAATACAATAAACAGTTTAATGGGAGTAGATTTAGATTCTTGGAATACAATTCCACATGTTGCAGGAAAAGGGGCACATGGAGGATATTGTGGACCGGCCGTAAAACCTATTGCATTAAATATGGTAGCAGAATGCGCACGGAATCCACGTATTAATGTACCAATTTCAGGTATTGGAGGAATCTCAAATTGGCAAAACACAGTAGAGTTCTTGCTAATGGGAGCGACAGGCGTTCAAGTTTGCACAGCAGCAATGCACCATGGGTTCCGAATTGTTGAGGACATGATTGATGGATTAAACAATTACTTAGACGAAAAAGGAATTTCATCCGTAATGGATCTTGTAGGTAAATCAGTTCATAAATTTTCTGATTGGGGAAATTTAGATTTAAATTATCAAATAGTAGCTAAAATTGATACTGATGTGTGCATTAACTGCAATAAATGCCATATAGCTTGTGAAGATACCTCTCACCAATGTATTGATATGTTAACAAATGAAAATGGAAAGCCATACTTAAAGGTACGTGAAGAGGACTGTGTTGGATGTAATTTATGCGCAATTGTTTGTCCGGTGGAAGGTGCCATAAATATGGTCGAAGTAACAAGTGAACATTCTCCAATGACTTGGAATGAACGAGAACAGGCATTAAATAGACTAGCGCGTTCTAATCAATACTCAATTTTAAAGGGGGGAAGGAAAAGAAAATGAAGAAGATTATTCGAAATGGAACAATTGTGACTGCAACAGATACATTTAAGGCTGATATTTTAATAGAAGAAGATAAAATTTCAACAATTGGTCTAAATTTAGAAAGTACAGACGCTGAAGTTATTGATGCAACAGGTAATTATATATTTCC
The DNA here is from genome assembly GCF_002555445.1 of Bacillus sp. AFS017336. Lineage (NCBI taxonomy): Bacteria > Bacillati > Bacillota > Bacilli > Caryophanales > Bacillaceae > Bacillus > Bacillus sp. AFS017336. Next base: position 36,725 of record NZ_NUCO01000010.1, on the reverse strand, counting down.
TGGAGGTGTAGATCCCCATACGCATTTAGACATGCCGTTTGGAGGAACCGTCACAAAAGATGATTTTGAATCAGGAACAATTGCAGCAGCTTTTGGAGGAACAACAACAATCATAGATTTTTGTTTAACAAACAAAGGAGAACCACTTCAAAAAGCAATCGAAACATGGCACGAAAAATCAACTAATAAAGCAGTCATCGATTATAGTTTTCACTTGATGATCGGAGAAATAACCGATGATGTTTTAAATGAGTTACCTAGAGTGATAGAAAAAGAGGGAATTACCTCATTTAAAGTTTTCATGGCATATAAAAATGTATTTCAAGCTGATGATGCTACATTGTACCGAACTTTATTAGCGGCTAAAGAACATGGCGCTCTAGTAATGGTACATGCAGAGAACGGTGATGTTGTCGATTATTTAATAAATGAAGCATTAGCTGAAGGAAAAACAGAGCCAATTTATCATGCCTTAACTCGTCCTCCGGAAGTGGAAGGGGAAGCTACTGGAAGAGCAGCTACATTAACAGCTCTAGCAAACTCGCAACTATATGTTGTTCATGTTACATGTGCTGAGGCAGTTGAAAAAATAACAGAGGCCCGAAATAATGGAGTTGATATTTGGGGTGAAACATGCCCACAATACTTAGTGCTTGATCAGACTATGCTTGAAAAACCAAACTTTGAAGGAGCAAAATATGTTTGGTCTCCTCCGCTTCGCGAAAAGTGGAACCAAGACGTGCTATGGAATGCATTGAAAAATGGGAACCTGCAAACTCTAGGGTCTGATCAATGTTCTTTCGACTTCAAAGGACAAAAGGAATTAGGACGTGACGACTTTTCGAAAATTCCAAATGGAGGACCGACGATTGAAGATCGTGTAAGTATTTTGTTCTCTGAAGGTGTAAAAAAAGGAAAATTAACACTGAATCAATTCGTTGACATTACTTCTACTAGGAGTGCAAAGCTATTTGGTTTATATCCTCAAAAAGGAACAATTTCAGTTGGCTCAGACGCAGATTTAGTTATATTTGACCCGAATATAAATCGAACACTCTCATCAAAAACTCACCATATGGCAGTCGACTATAACGCATTCGAAGGCATGGAAGTAAACGGAGAGCCAGTAAGTGTCTTAGTTCGTGGAGAATTTGTCATAAAAGATAAGCAATATGTCGGTCATGCAGGTAGTGGCCAATACTTAAAACGAAAAAAATACGGTGAAAAATTTCTAGATTTACTTCCAGAGTAAAGTAACGAAGGGAATGATTCATTTAATGTCAACGTTTAAGGAATTTTTAATCGAAAGAAATAAAATAGACGCTCTCCTAAAGAAAGGCTATATGATTAAAAATGTTAGAGAAACACTAGACGGTGCCTTTGTTGACTTTGAAAACCAAGAGGAAGAGGAGCAGTTTATAACACTACAAATCATGAATGCTGATACTCGTAAATATTTTGGATCGTTAATTATTAAACAGTTTGGGATTCATTTGTAGAAATTAGGGATTGCAAATAAAAGCTGGAATCTTAAATAAAAATTGGGAATCGCAAATAAAAATTGGGATTGGCAATTAAACTAACATATTAAGCGATTTTTCAAAGGAATTTACAAGAAAATTAGATCAAAATCAACCAATTTTATTGAAAAGAGGTAAGATTCAACTGTTTTTAGCTGTTTTTATTAAAAAATAGGTAGTTTTGGCTCACCTCGGCAATGCCCACATAATTGTATAAAAAGAAAATAGGCCATATCTATTCCATAATACAATGTTTTCGGCGAAGAAAATCTCGTACTAGAGGAATAAATAATGACCTAAAGCAAACTTAATAAAAATTTTAAATCGCATAGCATCCGTTAATTCTAACGGACCATGCGATTTTTTTCTATTTAAAAAAAGCTCTCCCAATAGGTAGTAACTTAAGTACTAACTAATGGAAAAGCATAATTGACTTTAATCAAATCTACTAGTTATCATTTTCTTCCTAGTATAGAAGTCGATTCCATCTGTTCCGTTTGCATGGAGGTCGCCGTAGAAAGAGTTTTTCCATCCAGAGAACGGAAAGAAGGCCATTGGTGCGGGAACGCCGATATTGACTCCAAGCATTCCTACTTCAATATTTTCTCTGAAGTATCTAATACTTGAGGCACTGTCGGTAAATATGCAAGCTCCATTTCCAAAATCTGATTTGTTCGTTAGTTCGATTGCTTCTTCTAATGTTTTAACTCGAACAATTGAAAGTACTGGGGCGAAAATTTCATCCTTCCAAATTTTCATAGAAGGGGTTACATTATCAAAAATTGTTGGGCCAATAAAATAGCCTTTTTCTTTTCTGATTAAGTCGTTACGACCATCACGTAATAAGGTTGCACCTTCTTGAATTCCGCTTTCAATATATTTTTCCGTTCGATCGCGATGTTCTTTGCGAATGACCGGACCAAGGAATACATCTTCATCTAATCCATTTCCGATTGTAAGATTATTTGCTTCCTTCTTTAATCTTTCAATTAGGGGGTCAGCTATGTCACCTATTGCTACAACTACTGAGCATGCCATACATCGTTCACCCGCTGAACCGTATGCTGCTGTAATGATTTGCTTAACTGTTTCATCTAAGTCTGCATCCTGTAAAACGATACTATGGTTTTTAGCTCCAGCTAATGCTTGAACGCGCTTTCCATTTGCAGATGCTGTTTTATATACGTACTCTGCCACAGGCTGAGAACCTACAAATGAGATGGCTGGAACATCTTTGTTTTGAAGTAATTCGTTTACAATTTCATGTGCGCCATGAACAATATTAAAAACGCCTTGTGGGAGTCCAGCTTCTGTGAAGAGCTCTGCTAAACGATTTGCTAGTAATGGTGTTCGTTCAGAAGGCTTTAAGATAAACGTGTTTCCACAAGCAATCGCTAAAGGGAACATCCAGCAAGGTACCATCATTGGGAAATTAAAAGGTGTAATTCCTCCAACTACCCCAACTGGGTACCGAAACATTGCAGATTCAATATTTGTAGCTATATCAGGTAATTGTTTACCCATCATTAATGTTGGTGCTCCAGCAGCAAATTCTACGCATTCAATTCCACGTTGAACTTCCCCATATGATTCATTATAGCTTTTGCCATTTTCAATCGTAATTAAATTTGCAAGCTCATCCCAATGCTTAATTAGTAATTGTTGATATGAAAATAGTATTCTTGCTCTTTTTGGAACAGGTGTTTTGCTCCAAGTGATAAAAGCTTTTTTTGCAGCTTTTACAGCATTTTCTAAATCTGATTTAGTTGAGAGTGGTACAAGTGCTAATATTTCTTCAGTAGCTGGATTTGGAACTGGGATTGTTTTAGCATTTGGCGAAGCTTCAGTCCATTCTCCATTAATAAAATTCTTTAAAACTTTTATATTTGTTTGCGTCGACATAGGATATCACCTCATACGATTATAAGTTTGAGAATGCTTTGTTTAATGTACTTACGATAAAATCAATCTCTTCATCAGTTGTAGTAAATGGAGGAGAAAGTGTGAGGATATTGTTGTAGCCAGGAACTGTATCTCCATTTTTACCGATTATTAATCCATTTACTTTACATTCAGTTATTATTTTTAATACTAATTCTGGACTAGCTGGTTTTTTACTTTTTTTATCTTCAACAAGCTCAATTCCTGCGATAAAACCAAAACTTCGTATGTCCCCAACGTTCTTATAAATTAGTAAACTATCTAATTTTTTGCGAAGCTCATCACCTAAATAAGCTGCACGGTCTATTAAATTTTCATTTTCAATTATTTCTAAGTTTTTAAGTGCAACCGCGCATGATGCTGGATTTCCTCCGAATGTATTTACATGGCGAAAGTGATTATCCGGCCCAGGCTGCTTAAATACTTCATATAAATCGCTTCTAACAGCAGTTGCTGAAAGTGGGGAATAGGCACTAGTCATTCCTTTAGCCATTGTGACGATATCAGGTTTTATGCCGTAGTTTTGATGTCCAAACCGTTTTCCAGAGCGGCCAAAGCCACAGATTACTTCATCAACAATTAACAAAATACCAAATTCATCACATATTTTTCGAACTTTTGTTAAGTATTCGGCAGGTGGTACAATAACTCCTCCGCCTGTAATAACTGGTTCCATTATGATACCCGCAATCGTTTCAGCACCTTCATAATTGATCACATCTTCAATTGCTTTTGCGCATTGGATACCACAATCTCCATATGTTTTACCAAAAGGACAACGATAACAATAAGGTGGAGCTACATGATGGAAGCCTGAAGAAAGAGGCTCATATTTAACTTTACGGTTAGCTTGACCAGTGGCACTTAAAGCGCCCATAGAATTACCATGATATGCACGATATCTTGAAATAAATTTATAACGTAAAGGCTCTCCATTTTGTTGATGGTACTGCCTAGCAATCTTAAAAGCTACCTCATTTGCATCCGATCCAGAATTTGAATAAAAAATACGATAATTTCCACCTAGCCACTCATTTAACTTTTCAGCTAATAGAATAGAAGGAACATTACCTTGTGACATAGGAACGTAGGGGATCGCTTGCATTTGTTCAGCTGCAGCTTTGGCAATTTCTTCTCGACCGTAACCTACATTCACACACCATAATCCAGACATTCCATCTAAGTAATCTTTACCATTAATATCAGTTACTGTACTATTTCTTCCCGATACTAAAACCATTGGATTTGGATTGTGAGGGGACATATGATGCCATACATATTTTTGATCTAATTCAAGGAGGTCTTCCTTATTTCGAGAAGTAGAATTAGTTGCTTTTACAGTTTTATCATTCACTAAATTGTCACCAACTTTCAGTATTCTAGTTTTATTGAAATCTTACTTTTATATCTTTATTAATTAATATTACCGAATGGACGATATTATCCTATTACAATTAGACAATTTCTAGTTTTGTAAGTTTTGAAATTAAAAAGAAGTCATTTGTTATGATAGAGGCCAATTGATAACCTAGATTAAAATATTAAGTGTAATTGAAAAGGCAAAAATTCCATATAAAAATAAAAAAGGAGGTGTGGGTTAAGTGTATTACAGAAATCAACGCCCAAGTATGGTTTACATGATGACTAACATGGATACTATGAATCAAGTTATTGCTTTTAGTAGGGGGATGAATGGGATGCTGACCTTTATAGGAGCATACCCGACTAACGGAAAAGGGACCGGAATAAAAGAAGTTTCCGGAGCAACCGCCAATGATGGTGTAGATCCCCTAGCATCACAAGGGGCATTGACATTAACGAAAGATGGACATTTATTATTTGCTGTTAACGCAGGAAGTAATTCTATTAGTAGTTTCATAGTAAATGAGAATGGAACTCTAACTCTTGTGGATGTGAAGCCATCGGGAGGTGAACAGCCCAATAGTATAGGGGTGTCTGGTAATCTACTCTATGTTTCCAATGTAGGTAGCCAGGCTAATAATTTTGCTTCTAATATTACTGGTTTTGGCATAGATGCTAATGGACGACTTTCTCAAATCCCTGAATCCACTCACATTCTAAGTACTGCTAATGCTCAGCCAGCTCAGGTTTTATTCACACCGAATGGAAGTAAACTTCTCGTATCTGAACTCACAACAAATCGTCTAAGTATTTTTAATGTAAATAGAAATGGTACCTTGACTGGACCAGTAATAAATAATTCAAATGGAACAGGACCATTAGGTTGTCATTTTCTTTCCACAGGGATCTTATTAGTAACTGAAGCAGGCACTAATGCACTGTCATCCTATTCATTAAGTGAAAATGGGAATCTAAAAGTTGTCAGTGGCTCTGTACAGTCGGGATGGAAGACTGCTTGCTGGGTTATTACAACAATTAACGAAAGATTTGCATTTGTTACTAACACTTTAAGTGGCACAATCTCAACTTATCGAATCAATCATAACGGTGTACTGACAGTCGCCGGATATACTACGAGTACACCTGCAGGAATGACTACTGGTCTGCCAATGGATGTCGGAGTTAGTAATGATGGAAAATATTTTTACACTTTAAACGGCAATCAAGGTTCTGTTTCTGTATTTCAAATTAACGATGATGGTAGTCTTGTCAGATTGCAAGTTGCTGTTTGGACACCAGAGTTATATTTTGGATCGCAAGGTTTGGCAGTTCTTTGACTCAACTTAGTAGTTATTTTACATAAAGAATCGCACTTACGTAGTGAGTTGCGAAAATAAAAAGGAGCACAATTCATTTCAAAAAGTGAAAAGTGCTTCTTTAATTATGTGATTTAGAAAGTTATTTTTTATCCTTGTGTGGATAAGTATGTTTACTATTAATCAAACTACGCAAATCTCCACGAAATAAAACATCTTTGAATTCCTTATATTGAAAAGGAAAAAATGGTGCTAAATAAGGTACCCCAACTGATTTTAGATTTGCAATATATATGATTGTAATGATTAGTCCTATTGCCATACCGGTTAATCCGAAATAATAACCTATTAATAGAAATAAAATTCTAAGTACACTCATTACACCCCATAGTCCACCAGCTGTTAGTGACATACTTGTTAAAAAACTAATACCTACAACAATCAAACTTAAAGAATGGACTATTTTAGCATCTACAGATGTTTGGCCAACTACAGTTGCACCTATGAGTGATACTAATAATACCGTCGATTTAGGAATGCGTAAGGATGTTTCTGAAAGTAGATCAAAAATAAATTGTAAAAATAAAATTTCTAAAGGTAACGGTAATAATGTATCTGATTGAGTTAAAAGATCTTTACTAAACTTATGTGGAAACCAATCCTGGTGAAATTGAACTACAGTTGCGTAAAGGCCAAGGAGTAATATAGATAGTAGCCAACTGAAAAAGCGGAGAAATCTAATAATAAACCTTCTACCTTTCATAGTATATTCATCTGGTTGTTGAAAATAATGAATAAATAGGGTAGGTACAATTAAGACGTATGGGGTACCGTTTACGATAACGATTGTTCTACCTTCATACAAAGCTGATACCGATACATCTGGTCGCTCACAAGTAAATACTAAAGGAAATAATACCTTTTTTTCTTCTATAGCATCTTCTATAACCCTAGCTTCGAGTAGGTAAGTTACATCGATTTCCTTAATTCTCTTCCTTGTTTCTTCAAGGACATTTTTATCTACAAATTCTTCAATATAGACGATTGCAACATCTGTCTTCGATTTCGTTCCAACTGAAATGCTCTCAACAGTAAAATCTGGAGTTTGGATCAAACTCCTAAGCAGATTCACATTCACTTTTAATTGTTCATTAAATCCAATTAACGATCCTTTTCCTGTTCTTTGAGTATCTGGTTCTGATAGTGCCCTAATTTGCCAATCAGCTGAATCAGCCAATATCCCTTGATCAAATCCATCAATTAAAACGAGTGCCTTACCCTTAGTTAATGCAAAATAAATTTCATTAAACTTAGTGACAAGACCGGCATCAATGATTGAAATTCTTTCTGAAACAATCGACTCCAAATTCCTAATGTTAGAAAGCCCTTGTAAAGGTTGGAGAATATTTTCCTGTAAATTTCTTGTGTCAGTAATTCCATCAATATAAAGAATAGCTGCTTCACGAACCACATCAATTGTAAATGAACGTATTTTTAAATCGGATGATTTATTAACGGCTTCTTCTATTTGTTTAATATTTTTATGCAAACTGATCGATAAAGTAGTTGATGTAGATTCGTTCATAAAGTCACTCCTAAATTAGGCAAATAATTAGGTTCATATTAGAAAGAATTGCCTAAAAGGAATGTATGTAAACTATGTTTATATTTGTAATAATGGAATTCTAAAAATTAAAATATTTCTAATTTGAGATTAATATAATGTGATTATCCAATAACCTAATTGATATTTTTTCGAAATACTCAATAACGTAAAATCTTGAGCAGCTAAAGAGATATATCTACTTTTAGATCAACCTAGTCGATGAACTTTTTTAGACAGTTCTTTTTTTGTTCCTGAGTAGTGCTGATATTCAAAAATACGAACACATTATGTCTTTTGTTTATAAAGCTGTGAACTTTGTTCATAAAGCGGGTTTACTGCTGTTTGTCAGTTGATCTAAAGCAGTTTCAATACAGCACAAGCACGAACATTTTGTGAACACCGTTGATAAAGTTGTGAACTCCGTTGATATATTGCTAAACTCCGTTGATATAATGCTGAAACCGGTTGATATAATGCTGAACTCCGTTGATATATTGCTAAAACCCGTTGATATATCGTTAAAACTTGTTGATATAGCACTGAAACCCGTTGATATATCGTTAAAACTCGTTGATAGATAACTTAAACTTGCCCATACTCAAGCAAATCTAAATGATCTATCTCAAATTTTGCTTTCAAACATGTTTATGCTAATAGTATTCCATGCAAATATGAAAAAACCGCCAGGAATTCTTAATTCCTAGCGGGTTTTCATTGTTTTTATGAATCAAATAGATTGGCTTTCTGATATTAATTTCTTAGTACAATACTCAATAATTTCTCTTCGTTTAACCATGCCGATAAAAACTTCATTATCGTCGATCACAGGAATGAAGTTCTGATTAATGGCTCTTGAAAATAAATCCTCTATTTGTGCGTTTATTGAAACAGGAGCATAGATGTTGTGTAAGGATAGTTCATTTAAGTTTATTTCATGAGTATTTGTAAATGATAAACCTTCTGTGTTCTTTAGCTTCCATAATAAATCACCTTCGTTAAGTGTACCAACATATTTCCCATTATCATCTACTAATGGTATAGCCGTATAACGATGGTGTTCCATTTTTTCAAGTGCTTGACGCATTGTTGAATTGATATTCATATAAACAAGTTCATTCTTTGGGGTAAAGAAAAACGCGATATTCATTTTTCATACTCCTTATTCTGTAATTTATTAGTTTTTGTTTTTTTCTTCTAATATTTTACCAATATTTTGATCCATTACAAAAACTTCAATTCGTTCACCAGTATTTGTACTAGTATCACTATGGCTTGATAATACCTTAAATCCGGTATGTTTTTCAACGATTTCTTCATATTCTTTACTGTACATTTCCCTAAGTACTTGTCGCATTTTTTTAACAAGACCTTTTCCAGTATGATGAGAAACTAAATGTTTCTCTTCCGTTGTTAAAACTCCTTTGAATCGAAGGATAATCATATCTTCAACTATATAAGTCTTTGCTTCTTGAGGACCTCTGCCAATAAGTTCTCTTTGGAACTTTATAAATGCCTCACTTAATTCTATTTCAAGTTTTTTTTTCGATGTGATCATTAATATCTCTCCCATAACGTTAATTAAAACAAAAAAATAGCTACAAGAAGAGCAATCTCCTCGAAGCTATTTATTTCAATGGAAAGTATATTGAAATATTAATAACTCGATTAAGTTTTGCTCTCTTCAAACGCTGGCGAGGTTAGCTGACGGATTCGGACTTGAAAAGTAGCCCTACCTATATTGGATTCACCCCATGTGCACTGCACGAATGGTTCCCCCGCTCGAAAATTTACGATTTAGCGATTAGCAGATTTATATTGTTGATATGTTTATAATAACGAGATAAATAAAATTGTAAAGGGGGAAAATTTAACTAAAAATTTTTTTCGTGAAAAAAACTCTTTACATGTAAAAATCATCGCCGTATAATCAAGTCAACAAAATAAATATCGCCTTAATTACGAATCATCGTAAACGGAGGAACCAATTTTTTGGGGTTAATTCTACATGAATGTAGAAGGGATGAGATACTCTTTCGCCATCCTACCCGACAGCTAACTTCGTAGGCTAAAGCGAGGGAGGTCAGTAGACCGCCTAATTTGAGCGGGTTTTTTTAATGCAATTTTTATTGCAGTAATTTTACCTGGGCAAATAATTGAGTTGGTCTTTTTATTTTGTTATAAAATGGAAAATTTTGGATATTGCATAGAAAAGATTAGGGAGACAGAACACAAAGAGAGCATAGTGCTAGCTGGGTGTTAGGTAGACCAATGAATACTTTTCTTCCAATTTCAATTAACTAAAACTTTTTTAGGTATAAACATGATTGGTTTTTAAAATGTTTAAGCCTTATTTAAATTAGTTAATTTGTTGGAGGATTAGTATCCATTGGTCTTTTTTATTGCTTAGAAAACAAAATGGAAAACATTGTAACAAAAAAGTTTTGCGAAAAAAGAAAGGAGAATTGCAATGATTAATGATCTTACAATGGTAGGCTTACTAGTTATCGTTTTTGCAATTTTTTGGGGTTTTACAATATTTTGCGAAAAGGCGTAAGGGGGAACTAACAAATGCTTATTCCAGCGATTATTGGAATTGTACTTATTTTATATTTAGTTTTTGTACTAATTAAACCGGAGAAATTTTAGTTACTTTAGTGGGAGGAATTAGGAAATGACCATGGGAATTTTGCAGGTAGTTGTTACATTGCTAATTATTATTTTATTAGTAAAGCCAGTAGGTAGCTACCTTGTTAAAGTATATGACAGTGAGAAAACAGGGTTAGATCGTTTTTTTGGACCTTTTGAAAGATTAATTTATCGTTTAATCGGTGTACGAAAAGATGAGAAAATGGGTTGGAAAAAATATGTTTTGGCAATGTTACTAAGTAACTTTGTCATGATGATTATTTTATACGCAATCTTTAGGTTTCAAAAATATTTGCCTTTAAATCCTGATCATATAGGAAATATGCCATCAGCTTTGGCATTTAATACGGCAACTTCATTTATAACAAATACAAACTGGCAAGCTTATAGTGGGGAAAATTCACTATCCTATTTTTCACAAATGATGGCTATTACATTCCCAATGTTTACCTCAGCTGCTACCGGTTTTGCTGTAGCGGTCGCATTTATTAGGGGATTAGTAGGACGTCAAGATAATCTAGGAAACTTTTATGTTGATTTAGTTCGTACAATCACTCGTGTACTTTTACCAATATCATTTATCGTTGCGCTAATTTTAGTATTTCAAGGTGTACCACAAACTTTAAAAGGTGCTGTGGATGCGACAACAATTGAAGGGGTTAAACAAATAATTACTAGGGGACCAGTAGCTGCACTTGAATCAATTAAACATATTGGTACAAACGGCGGTGGATTTTTTGGTACAAATGCAGCCCATCCTTTCGAAAACCCAACACCATTAACAAACTTAGTTCACATTGTTTGTATGATGCTTTTACCAACTTCATTGGTTTATGCATTTGGAGTGATGGTGAAAAACAAAAGACAAGGTTGGACAGTATTTGCTGCAATGGGCATCTTGTTTATTGCGCTTTTAACGACTGTATTTGTAGCAGAGTATAATGGTACTCCCGCATTACACACACTTGGTATTCATGGAAATATGGAAGGAAAAGAAGTTCGTTTTGGGATATCTGAATCAGCGTTATTCACGGCAGTTACTACTGCAGCAACGACAGGTTCGGTCAACAACATGCACGATTCTTTAACACCAATCGGTGGGATGGTTCCACTAGCTGAAATGATGTTTAATAATGTTTTCGGCGGTAAGGGTGTTGGTTTATTAAACGGATTATTATATGTCATCTTAACAGTCTTTATTTGCGGGCTAATGGTTGGTAGAACACCAGAATTTTTAGGAAAGAAAATTGAAGCGAAAGAAATTAAACTAGCATCGATTGCTATATTAACTCATCCTTTAATTATTTTAGTTCCTACTGCTTTAGCTTTGGCATTAAAAGGACCAGTTTCTTCTATATTAAATCCAGGCTTCCATGGTATGACTGAAGTATTGTACGCCATTACTTCTGGAGCAGCTAACAATGGATCAGCATTCGGTGGATTAACAGCTAATACTGACTTTTATAATATCGTCATCGGTTTAGTTATGTTATTTGGTCGCTATATTTCAATTATTGCTATGTTAGCAATTGCTGGATCGTTTTCGACAAAGAAAATTGTTGCAGCATCGTCTGGAACATTCCGAACAGATACACCATTATTTACAGTTATTTTAATTGCGATTATTTTAATTGTCTGTGCATTAACGTTTTTCCCAGTACTTGCACTTGGACCAATCGCTGAACACTTAGGAATGTTTAAATAGTAGCAATAATAACGAAAGAGGAGATTGATCATATGGCTATTGAAAATAAGCCTATTTCAAAAGAAATAAAAACTCAGGCAATTATCGATTCATTTAAAAAGTTGAATCCACTAGTTATGATAAAAAATCCAGTTATGTTTATAGTGGAGGTCGGTACGTTTATTACATTAATTTTATCCATTAAACCAGATGTTTTTGGTTTTGATACAGTTGGAAGAACATACAATATAGCGGTATTTTTTATATTATTATTTACCGTCCTTTTCGCAAATTTTGCAGAAGCACTTGCGGAAGGACGCGGCAAAACGCAGGCAGACACATTAAGAAAAACGAAATCAGAAACAAATGCAAAGTTAAAACAAAAAGATGGATCATATATAGAAGTACCGTCAACTTCATTAAGAAAAGGAGATATCGTTCGAGTTGATACAGGCGAAATTATTCCTTCAGATGGAGAAATTATTGAAGGTTTAGCTTCCATCGATGAATCAGCTATTACTGGTGAATCAGCGCCAGTAATTAAAGAAGCAGGTGGAGATTTTTCATCTGTAACTGGTGGTACTCGAGTAGTATCAGATTATATTATTGTTAAAATATTAACTGATCCTGGTGAATCATTTATTGACCGTATGATTTCATTAGTTGAAGGAGCAGCTCGTCAAAAAACTCCGAATGAAGTTGCATTAACGACTTTATTAGCTGTGTTAACTTTAGTGTTCTTAATCGTCATTATGACACTTGTGCCAATTGCGAATTATTTAAATGTCTCAATTGATGTAGCAACATTGATTGCCTTACTTGTTTGTTTAATACCGACTACAATTGGTGGATTACTTTCTGCGATCGGAATTGCAGGGATGAACCGCGTCACACAATTTAATGTTTTAGCGATGTCTGGTAAAGCTGTTGAAGCTGCTGGAGATATTGATACGATGATTTTAGATAAAACTGGAACAATTACATTTGGGAACAGAATGGCGAGTGAATTCATTCCAGTTGGAAGTATAACAGAAAAAGAAATAACGCTAGCTTCTTTAAAATCTTCTGTAAAAGATGAAACACCAGAAGGGCGTTCAGTTGTAGAGCTATCGCATAAAAATGGGTTAAGCTGGAATGAAAATGAATATAAAGATGCTGAAATTATCGAATTTACTGCTGAGACTAGAATGTCTGGCTTAAATTTAAAAGATGGAACTGAAATTCGAAAAGGCGCAGTGGATGCAGTTAAACAATATGTATCTGCTAAAGGGGGCAATATCCCAAGCGAGCTTGATGAAAAAGCAAATGTTGTTGCGAAAGCAGGGGGAACACCACTTGCTGTTGCAATTAACAATAAAATATACGGTGTTATTTATTTAAAAGATACAGTAAAACCAGGATTAAAAGAACGATTTGATGAATTAAGAGCAATGGGGATTAAAACAGTAATGTGTACTGGTGATAATCCTTTAACAGCTGCAACAATTGCGAGAGAAGCAGGTGTTGACGAGTTTATTGCAGAAGCTAAACCTGAAGATAAAATTGCTGCAATCAAAAAAGAACAAAATGAAGGTAAATTGGTTGCGATGACTGGAGATGGAACAAATGATGCTCCTGCTCTAGCACAAGCTGATGTTGGTTTAGCGATGAATTCAGGAACGATGGCTGCAAAAGAAGCTGCAAATATGATTGACTTAGACTCTGATCCTACTAAACTATTATCTGTTATTGCAATCGGTAAGCAGCTACTAATCACTCGTGGTTCTTTAACAACTTTTTCAATAGCAAATGACATTGCGAAATATTTCGCGATTATTCCAGCTTTATTTATTATGGCAATACCGCAATTAGATTATCTTAACATTATGGGATTGAGTTCGCCCAAATCAGCAATCCTATCAGCATTAATATTTAATGCAATCATTATTCCTCTCCTCATTCCTGTTGCAATGAAGGGTGCGAAGTATAAACCGATGGATTCAAATAAACTATTATCTAAAAACCTATTAATCTATGGACTTGGTGGAGTTATTGCACCATTTATTGGAATTAAATTAATCGATATGCTTGTATCCACATTGCATTTTGTTTAATTCATTGGAATTGGAGGATTTATTGTGAAATCAATTATGATTGCCATAAGAGCATCTATTATATTGTTATTAATTTGCGGATTTATTTATCCGTTAGCTACAACAGGTGTTGCGCAAGTTATTTTTCCGAAACAAGCGGATGGTAGTTTAATAGAGACAAATGGAAAAGTTAAAGGCTCTAAACTATTAGCTCAAGAATTTAAAGGACCTGAATGGTTCCACTCTAGAGCATCTGCTGCTAACTATAACCCAACTGCTTCAGCGGCAACAAATGCAGCAGTTGCGTCAAAAGAATATATTAAGGCAACAAAAAATAAAATAAATGAGTTGAAAAAAGATAATAATGCTTTAGGTAAAACAATACCAGCGGACTTAGTTACTACATCTGGTTCGGGTTTTGACCCAGATTTATCACCAGAAGCAGTGAAGGCTCAAGTACCTAGGGTTGCAAAGGCGACGGGGTTATCTGAGGATCAATTAATCACATTAATTAATAAGCATACAAAAGCGCGTCAAATTGGAATATTTGGTGAGCCACGTGTGAATATATTGGAATTAAACTTAGATTTAGAGAAATTGAGATAAAGGGTTTATGAGTAAGTAACTCATAAGTGGTTCATGAGTAATAAAAATAGCATCAATATGAGAATATGTAACTCATAGAGGGTTCCTGAGTAAGTAAAAGAGCAAAAAAATGAAAAACAGTTACTCATAAAGGGTTCATGAGTAAGTAAAAGAGCAGAAATAAGGAAACAAGTTACTCATAGAGGGTTCATGAGTAAGTAAAAGGGCAAAAAAGTGAAAAATAGTTACTCATAGAGGGTTCATGAGTAAGTAAAAGGGAAAAAAAGTGAAAAATGGTTACTCATAGAGAGTTCATGAGTAATCAAAACAGCAAAAAAATGAAAAAGCCTTACTCATAAAAGGCTGTTGTGAGAAGCAACACCACATTACATTCTTAAACAGCCTGCAAGGAGAGATTTATTCTCTCCTTTTTTATATAAAGAAGGGAGGAGAAATCTTGAGTGACAGACAATTTCGTAGGAAAACACCTGAGGAATTACTTGAATCTATTCAGAAAATCAAAAAAGGTCGATTAAAAATCATTATAGGTACTGTAAGTGGATCGGGAAAGACTTATCACATGCTCCAAGAAGGTAATGTTTTAAAAGAACGTGGAATTGATGTTGTCATTGGATTAATTAATGAGAGAAGCCGCCAAAATACAATTGATCAAATTGGCTGTTTGGATAAGGTATCTACCATTATTTGGGATGGTGGAGGAATGATTAAACAAGACCTTGATTTGGAAGCGATTATTGCAAGAAATCCTGAAGTTGTTCTGATTGATTCACTTGCTCATCTAAATCGACCAGGTGCAATGTTTCAAACACGTTTAGAAGATATAAACTATTTAATCTCTAAAAATATAAGTGTTATTACAACGATGAATATATATGAAATAAAAGAAGTTTATGATGAAGCTGCCAAATTGACGGATGGAAAAGTAGAGAAGAGTTTTTTTGTTCCAGAAGAAACTTTAGCATTAGCAGATGAGGTGAAGTTATTAGATGTTTCACCAGAAGTTATTTTACAGAGATCAAAAGAAGATTTTTACAATAAAAATGAAAACAAAAAACGTAATCAGTTATTTCATAAAAGTAACTTAGCTGTACTTCGAGAGCTTGCACTTCGTTTCATAGCTAGTGAAGTAAATGATGAACTTGATGAATATCGAGAAAAACACGGTATAGTAGGGCCATCAGGAGCCTCGGAGAAAATTTTAGTTACAGTCCAATATCATTGGAATGGATCTATTTTGATACGTAGAGGACAACAAATTTCTAAAAGACTCAGTGGTGATCTACAAGTAGTATGTTTTCGGGCCGCTAATAAAAAATTGACAAATGATGAATTAACCTTTAAACGCTCCATCATAAAGCTTGTTGAAAAAGTCGGAGGTGCTTTTGAAGAATTACCTTTGAGTAGCAATTCAATTGCGAGTGAAATAGTCGACTATTCAATTCGTAACAACATAACAAGTATTGTATTAGGCCAATCAAAAAGGACTCGTTGGGAAGAGATTGTGAATGGTTCGATCGTAAATAAAATTTTAAGAAAAACGAAAAAAAATGATGTGTTTATTGTTGCTGATCGAGCAGAAAAAGCTGGTGAAAGAGTTATTCCTACAATGCAAATAAATAAAGAAACAATGGATCCGTATCGTCGTTTAAGTCCGAAAGAGCTTGCTAACGTAATTAATAAAATTAAACGAGGTACCTTAAAAGTTTATATTGGGGCCGCTCCTGGTGTCGGAAAAACATATTCGATGTTAAGGGAAGGAAACGAACTGAAGAAAAAAGGGATAGATATTGTAATCGGCTTACTTGAAACTCATGGTCGGAAAGAGACACTAGAAAAAGTAGGAGATTTAGATATTATTCCGAGAAAAGTAATCCCATATAAAGGAACTACACTAGAAGAAATGGATACTGAGGCAATTATTCAAAGAAATCCAGAAGTAGTGTTAATAGATGAATTAGCACATACGAATATACCAGAGAGTAAGTTTACTAAGAGATATATGGATGTTGAAGAAATACTCGAAGCCGGAATTTCAGTTATTTCTACTATGAATATTCAACATATTGAAAGTTTAAATGATAGTGTCGAACAAATTACTGGCGTTAGAGTTAGAGAAACGGTACCTGACAATGTTCTAAGAGATGCTACTGAAATTGAATTAATTGATATTTCACCTAAAGCATTAAGGGTTCGAATGAAAGAAGGAAGAATTTACGCGCATGCAAAAATAGAACAATCACTAAATAACTTTTTTAAAACGGGAAATTTAATTGCCTTGCGGGAATTAGCACTAAGAGAAGTAGCTGATGATGTAGATGAACGTCTTGAAGCATGGGAAAGAGATTTAACACTTAGAGGACCGTGGAGACAAGAGGAAGTAATTTTCGTGTGTGTAAATTTAAAATCAAATAGTGAAAGACTAATAAGAAGAGGATTTCGATTAGCGTATCGATTAAAAGCTAAATTTTATGTAGCCTATGTTAAAGAACATGATAAATTATCCGAAGAAGAACAGCTTTCCTTAAAAAAGATAAAAGAGTTAACTGAACGTTTAGGTGGTTCATTTGAATTATATGAGACAACTGATCGACGGCATGTATTTATCGAATTAGTCAAAAACATCATTGAAAAAAAGACTACCCATGTCATTATTGGACAGTCAGCTCGTACTAGATGGAAAGAAATAAAAACGGGATCAATTGTTCAAAAACTGTTAAGGGAGTTACGGCATTTGGATGTTTTAGTAGTAGCTGATCAAAGCTTAAAATGATGTTTTTATTTTTGTGTAGCATGAAATGATTGAATTTCATGCTTTTTTGTTGTTTAAAATTAATGTCACCATAATTCATAAAATTATTATTAAAACGCTTGACCTAAACTTAGGTTTAGGTTGTAATCTCTAATTTGTAAGTAATTAATAATAAATCGGAGGAAGAAAAAATGACTAAATTTGCGTTTGTAACAGGTGCTAATAAAGGGATTGGATTAGAAGTAGTTCGACAATTAGCTGAAAAAGAATATCATGTATTTTTAGGAGCTCGAAATGAAGAATTAGGAAAAGAGGCTCTTCAGTCTTTAGGATTATCAAATGTTACATTTATACAAGTTGATGTGACTGATACTCAATCAATCCAAGATTCTTTTAATCAAATTACGGAAACGACTAATCATTTAGATCTATTAATAAATAATGCAGGTGTTGCACCAGATTTTCATATTTTGCCAAGTGAAATTAAAATTGAAACGTTACGTCATGCATTTGATGTGAATTTCTTTGGGACGTTCCAAATGATTCAAACTTTTTTACCTTTGGTTAAAAAATCAAAAGGCGGAAAAATTATTAATGTAACGACAGATATGGCATCACAAACATTATTTGATAGTGGTGAAACTGCCTCAATCAATATATTGGGTTATAATTCTTCAAAAACTGCTAACAATTCATTAACGCTTACTTTCGGTAAAGAGTTTGGAATTAACGGTCCTGAGATGTTTGGTGTCACACCTGGCTTTACAACGACTGATCTAAACGGTAATTCACCTGGTGGTAAAACAACTGCTGTAGGTGCGGAAATTATTACTGAGTATGCATTAAGTAATACAAACTACAATGGTAAAATTCTAAATGAAAATGGAATTATGCCTTGGTAAAGGGATGAGAGTTCATGAATTATACAATTGGACAAGTAGCAAAGTTGAATAATTTATCTATTTCTCAATTAAGATACTATGATAATCAAGGACTGTTACCTTTTCTAAAAAGGGCAGACAGTGGAGACAGAATTTTTGATGAAGACGCACTTAAATTTATCGAGATGATTCTATGCTTAAAAAACACAGGAATGCCAATCAAAAGAATCAAACAATTTGTTGACTGGTCAATGAATGGCGAAGATACTTTACACGAGCGTTTGGAACTAATGAAACAACAAGAAAAAAATGTTTTAGAGCAAATAAAGGAAACGGAAGAGAATTTAGAGAAAATTAGGCGGAAAATTGCAAAGTATGAATTAGAGCTTAAAAATAATAACTAGTTAAGAGCCTTAGCCCTAAGATTATAGGACTAGGCTCTTTAATTTGTAGTAGATTATATTTAATTGTTCATGCGATAATAAATTTGAAAAATTAAAGTAAAATTAGAAGGGCTGTTTAGTTAATTGGTTTCAATCATTCTTGCATTATTTATTTTTATCATCACGCTTATTTTAGTCATCTGGCAACCGAAAAATATTTCAATTGGTTGGATCGCATCTGGTGGAGCAGTCTTATCCTTATTGTTAGGTTTAGTTGATTTTCATGATGTTGTTATCGTAACAAGTATAGTATGGAATGCAACATTTGCATTAATAGCTGTCATTATTATTTCATTAATATTAGATGAAATTGGCTTTTTTGAATGGGCTGCTCTGCATATGGTAAGTGCCGCGAATGGAAACGGGATAAAGATGTTCGTTTACATAAATATTCTTGGAGCATTTGTTACAGCCTTTTTTACGAATGATGGTGGAGCGCTAATCCTTACGCCAATTATATTAGCGATGGTACGTAGCTTGAAATTAGATGAAAAGATGATCTTTCCATTTATTATCGCTAGTGGTTTTATATCAGATACAACATCTATCCCATTCATTGTAAGCAATTTAGTTAACATTATCACCGCGGATTATTTTAAAATTGGTTTTTTAGAATATACGAGTAAAATGTTCATTCCAAATATCTTTTCGCTTATTTCTAGTATTTTGGTGCTATATTTTTATTTTAGAAAGGTCATTCCGAAAAACTATGATCTTGAGAATTTGAAGGTTCCAAAGGACGCAATAAAAGATAAAAAAATGTTTTATATATCTTGGTTAGTACTTCTGTTGTTATTAGCAGGTTACTTTATCGGTGAATTACTACGTGTTCCAGTTTCATTTATTGCAGGACTTGCGGCTATTATCTTTTTATTTTTAGGGAAAAGAAGTAAAGCAGTTAATACAAAAAAAGTATTAAAAGAAGCACCGTGGACAATTGTCGTGTTTTCAATTGGGATGTATATAGTTGTTTATACATTGAAGAATGTTGGTTTAACAGATGTATTGGGCCAAATAATTCATTCTGTTGCCCATCAAGGCTTATTATTTGCAACGTTAGGAATGGGATTTATCTCTGCTATTCTTTCGGCCATAATGAATAATCTTCCTACAGTTATGATTGCTTCACTTGCAATTAAAAATATACACACAACAGAAATAATAAAAGAGGGACTTATTTATGCTAATGTAATCGGTTCAGACTTAGGGCCGAAAATGACTCCTATAGGCTCTCTCGCAACACTATTATGGCTACATGTACTATCACAAAAAGGTATTAAAATTTCTTATAAAACTTATTTGAAGATCGGGATTATTATAACGATTCCAGTGTTATTGGTTACATTATTAGGTCTTTATATTAGCCTAAGGATACAGTAATAAATTTATACACTAATAAATCATGCATCATTAGGCAACTAGATTCTAGTTGTCTTTTTTTGTCAACTAACTCAATTAAAAGCTGATCAATTTTGTAAACGATTACCAAAAAAAGACCATCAAAAATCATTCTTTACAAGTAATCGTTTACATGGAATATACCAAAAAACACCAATTGACGAGTGGTTTTTATCATGTTAAAGTTGGTCTTACGTTTAAAAACGAACGTCAAACCACGGCTAAAAAGTCATGGTTTTTTTATATTAAAAATCGCGAAAGGAGAAATCAAAATGAAGAAAGTAATTTTATCTTTAGTAGTTGGATGTGGATTTTCTATTTTAATGACAGGGTACGAAACGAATATGTCAGAAGTTAATAAAAAGGTCTCTACGTTTCATCAAACTGAGGTACAAAACGTGTTAACAAACATGGTGGCAGTTGATAAGAAACAAGAAATCGCTTGGAATCAAGCACGCTAAATTGTCGTGAATTTTCCATAGAGCCGGTCTTACGTTTAAAAACGAACGTCAAACCACGGCCAAAGGTCATGGTTTTTTTATATGAAAAAAATTTGAGAGGAGAAAACAAAATGAAAAAAGTAATTTTATCACTAGTAGTTGGATGTGGATTTTCTATTTTATTAACGGGGTATGAAAAAAACAAATCAGAAGTTAATAAAGAAATCTCAATGTTTAATCAAACTGAGGTACAAAACATGTTAGTAAACATGGTAACAGTTGATCAATCAAAAGAGATCGTTTGGAATCAAACACGTTAATTAGGTGTGAATTCCAAAGAATTGGTCATACGTTTAAAAACGAACGTCAAACCACGACTATAGGTCATGGTTTTTTTATATGAAAAAAAACGAAAGGAGAAAGCGAAAATGAAAAAAGTAATTTTATCTTTAGTAGTTGGATGTGGATTTTCTATTTTACTGACAGGGTACGAAACGAATATGTCAGCAGCAAATAAAAAAGTCTCAACTTTTCATCAAACTGAGGTACAAAACGTGTTAACTAACACTACTGTAACTAGTAAGTCCCAGCAAATTGTTTGGAATCGATAGTCCAGGACTAAAAACTAAGAATTAGTCTTCAAGAAATGATATAAAGAAAGCCGATTTTCTAATATTTGAGATATTAAATTTTTAATGAAAAATTTATATAAAAATGTCTTTACAAAACTATCTTGAAGTTATATATTTACATTTAAATTCTATATTTTTCTAATTCATAACCATAATTGCTTAATCTTAAAAAGAGCGGGGGAACCATTTCTTTATTGGGGTGAATCCTTTTTTGTAAAGGTAGGGGTATTCTTTAATCCCGAATCCGACAGCTAACCTCGTAAGCATTTAAAGAAGGGGGTTTATTTAGTATTGTTTGTAAACACTAAGTAAAGCTTAGTGTTTTTTTGTGCGTAAAAATATATTTTGACAGCAAAGAAGAGCTTGACTTATCAGTTCAACAAGCTTTGTGTTTTCTTTAAGAAAAGGGGAGAAATTCATGCATCATCCGTCCGATTATATCGAACTTGGACTATTTATTTTAGCGGTTTTTGGAATTTATTATTCAGTTGCTAATTTTAACAGCGTAAAGCGAGTATTTATTGGTAGACCAATGAGAACTGCAGAGATTCATGCTCAGCACAATAAATTAATTTGGTTCATTGCCTTACCAATCCTTGCAGCTGATTTGTATTCATCTGTATCATATGGACCTGAGGCGGGAATGACAGAGTTAATGAGTCTAGGGGCAAAAGCACATTGGTACATTATACCTATTACAATTGCAACAGTTTTATTATTGGGGCTTTTAATTCTTTCATATATTATGGGGATCTTAGCTTATCCAAGTGGTGGTGGAGCATATGCGATTGCAAAAGACAATTTCAAACCTAGATGGGTTTCGCTTATCGCTTCAAGTTCATTACTTGTAGATTATATTTTAACGGTTGCCGTTTCAGTTTCTGCAGCACTTGAAGCAGTGTCATCTGCATATCCAGCCGTTGCGCCGTATGAAACAGTTTTAGCTATTTTTTGTGTATTTTTATTATTAGTTGTTAACTTACGTGGTGTTGCTGAATCTGCAAGAATTTTTGCATGGCCAACATTTGGGTTTATGATTTGTATGTTACTTTTAATCTTTACTGGATTTTTTGATGAATTCCAACATGGATTTGTTCAACACCATACACCTACATTCGGTACAGTGCCACAAGGTTTAAGTATTTTACTTGTATTAAAAGCATTTAGTTCTGCATGTTCTGCTTTAACGGGAATTGAAACAATTTCAAATGCAGTGCCAGTTTTCAGAGAGCCACGACAAAAAAACGCTATAAAAACTTACATAGCTCTAGGGGTACTAACTTCAATCACACTTTTAGGTTTTGCATATCATTTATATGTGAATGGAATTTCACCTAATCCAAACGATACGATGTTATCTCAATTAGTAAAGGTTTATTTCGGACACGGAATTTTGTATCAAGTTATTATTTGGTTTACATTTATTATTTTAATTTTAGCAGCTAACTCAACTTTTACTGGATTTTCACAATTAGCGGCAATTGTAGCAGCTGATGGTTTCTTACCTAGAGGATTTACAAACCGTGGAGATCGACTAGGTTATTCTAATGGTATTATTGCACTTGCTGCAGCTGCTAGTATTTTAATCATTGCATTCCAAGCACATACAAATGCACTCATTCCACTATATGCAATTGGCGTATTTTTATCTTTTACAATCGCTCAATTAGGATTAACAAGAAGATGGAGAAGAGTAAAAGGACCAAAATGGCAAATTAAATTAACAGTTAATGTAATAGGTTTAATCGTAACATCTGTTGTAACTGTTATATTTGCTGTTACAAAATTTGTTGATGGTGCATGGGTTGTTTTAGTCGTAATACCGACGATTATTTTCTTATCTTTAGCAATTTATAAACACTATCAAAATGTAGCGAGTGAATTACGTATCGATTTAAGTTCGTTTAAACCAGAAGCAAATAAAGTTGTTACAATCGTATTAGTTTCAGGTACACATCGAGTTGTTCACAATACATTATCATTTGCAAAAGGTATATCTACTGAACCGATAGCGGTTTATGTAGGCTTTGATGATGAATCAGTTGAGAGAATGGAAGAAAAGTGGGAAGAGTGGGGGAACCCATGCCGCTTAGTAGTTCTTAAAAACCAATATCGATCAGTATTGGCACCTCTTTCAAGATTCATTAAGTTAATAGAAGGAAATGAGCCAGATAGTCACGTTCAAATTGTAATTCCACAATTTATTCCTAAAAAGTGGTGGCATAATCTTCTTCATAATCAAACAGCACTTTTACTTCGACTTTGGTTGATTAGACAAAAGGATGTAGTTATTACTACGGTTCCGTATCATTTGAGAAAATAGAGTTTTGAGCATCAATAAATTAAGCAATTATTAATGTAAGAAAAGAGTCCCTTTGTGGACTCTTTTCTTGTCATTGAATACTCATGAACCTCTTATGAGTAAAAAAAATTCGTATTTCATCTCTTTTAATAACTAATGAACCTTTTATGAGTTAAAAAAAATCAAATTACTTCTCTATTCTTAACTCATGACTTTATGAGTATTTAATTTTCATCAAACATAGAGGCCACCTATGTAATAACCAACCTAATCTTCAGAAAGGGCTCACTATATTTTAATTAATCCCTATAATACTAGGACTATTTATTCATTTTGTAGTGCATAACCATCCTTTATCATTTTAAAATTTATAATATTTTTAATATTCCCCCAATAATTAATTTATATTTTTCTTCAAAAAACTACAAAATAAATTTGCGAAAAACTTACAAATACTAAGAAAGATTAACATTTAATTAAATTAATCGACAATTATTTTAAAAATGCTATTTGAATTTTGTTTAATGAAGTAACGGATATATCTCAATTTTCCCCAATTTACCCAAAGCTTTTTATTTTCAATAATAGTATTAACATAGGTAGTTTGTAAGTAAAGGATGCTGAATTTAGTAAAATTGAAAACTTAGAATTGCAAAGTATCTTTATTCTTGAACAGATACGTATGTATTAAAGAGACGCATGGAGGGTAAAAATGGGGAATAAGTCATACAATAATAAATTTGTAAAAAGTTTATCTGTAGTTGCTTTATCATCTAGTTTTATTTTAGGTTCTTTAGGACATATGAATCTAACAAAGGCTGCAGGAACTTCTAGTGTTGAGGATCTACTTGCAAACTTAACACCTCAACAAAGAGCTGCACTGAATCAGCTTTCAACTAATGAAGAAACAGGACTTCAAATTTCTTCAGACATAGATCAAAATTCGACTAAACAAACTTCGGTCATCGTACAGTTTGCTAATCAACCGGCAAAGGTTGCTCAAATTGAAGCAAGTGTTCAAGGGCAAACATTAACTGAAACTGAAGCAACACAATTAGTTGATGAAGATCATATAACGTTTAATAAAGATGTTGGAGAAATTTTAGTTGATGATAAAAATAAAGAAGTAGATTATAAAATTAATCGTTCATATAAAACTGTATTTAACGGCGTTGCTATAAGCCTACCTGCTAACCAAATTAAAAATCTATTAAAATCAAAAGCTGTTAAAACAGTATGGAGCAATGAGTCAATTTCAATTGATCCACCAGCAGAAGACGCGGACCAATTAAAAGCTGACGAAGCAAATGTAGGGAATTACGCTCCATATGACGGCTTAGATCGATTACACGCAGAAGGATTTACAGGAAAAGGAATTAAAGTAGGAATCTTAGATACGGGAATTGATTATAATCATCCAGATTTAAAGGATGCCTTTAAAGGTGGATACGACTTTGTCGATAATGATAACGATCCGATGGAAACGACTTATGCAGATTGGCAAAAATCTGGTAAAGCAGAGTTAAGTGGTAGTGAATCATACTATACAGAACATGGAACACATGTTGCAGGAATCATTGGTGGACGTGGGAAAAATGATAGTGAATTCAAAACAGTTGGGGCAGCACCTGAGGCTGATATTTATTCTTATAGAGTACTTGGACCATATGGCGTAGGTTCGACCGGAGACATTATTGCAGGTATTGATCGTGCAGTGAAGGATGGTATGGATGTTATAAATATGTCACTTGGTGCTACCTATAATAATCCACTTTATGCCACTTCTGTAGCAGTAAATAATGCAGTTCTAAGCGGCGTAACAACTGTAATTGCAGCTGGTAATACTGGAGATCAAATGTATACGCTAGGTGCCCCTGGAGCCGCGGCATTACCACTAACAGTTGGAGCATCATCTATTGCACTTGATCTTTATCAATATGCTGGAGTTCAAAATGATGTTAATTATTCTTTAAGACAACTAGCAAGAAATTATTCTGATGATGTAACTGTGTTAAAAGGAAAAACATATCAGCTAGTTGATGTTGGACTTGCTAGAACAGCAGCTGATTTCAACGGAAAAGATTTAAATGGAAAAATTGCTTTTATCAAACGAGGAACAAATGCATTAATCGATAAAATTAAAAATGCAAAAACAAGAGGTGCCGTCGGCGTTATCATGTACAACGATGAAGCTAATAAAGCTGAAGGAGATATTCAAGCATTCTTAGGTGAGTCCGTTGATGCAGTTCCTTCATTTTCAGTAACAAATGCTGAGGGCACAGCAATTTTAGCAGCAATAAAAGCTGGGAAAAATAATTTTACATTTGGTGATTATACAAAATTACAAACAGCTGGAGACGAGTTAGCGGCATTCAGTTCAAGAGGCCCTTCTCGAATAAATTATGATATTAAACCTGAAGTAACCGCACCAGGGGTATCTATTCTATCAACTGTTCCATTTTATGTTAATAATAAAACGGGAGATGGGACGAAAACGGACGATTATAAATATGCATATGCAAGATTATCTGGTACTTCAATGGCGACACCATATGTAGCTGGTGTGTCTGCATTACTATTACAAGCAAATAAAGGATTACAACCTGAAGATGTAAAGTCAATTTTAATGAATACAGCAGATCCGTTATCAAAGAACTATAGTGTATTTGAAGTTGGAAGCGGAAGAGTGGATGCGTACGAAGCAATTCATTCAAATGTGGAATTAGAGGTAAATGACAAAACACCTACACTTAATGATAAAGGCAAACAAAAGACGATTAAAGAGTTAACAGGTGGGATGAGCTTTGGTTCATACAGTTTTAATGATCAAGATATTACTGATGATCGAACGGTTACCTTGAAAAATCGAAGTGAAAAAGCAAAAACATTTACTGTAAATGTTAACTTCCAAACTGGTTTAAGAGGCTCATTAGATGCCACAAAAAATAATGTAACTTTAACTAGCCCAACTTCAGTTAAATTAAACGGAATTAGTTCAAAAAATATTAAATTTAATTTAAACATTCCTAAGACAGCTGAAAAGGGTACTTACGAAGGATATATCGTCTTCACCAATGCGGCAGATCCAACAGAAACATACCAAATTCCGTTCGGTGGAAGAGTCGTTAATGAAGGAATCGATTCATTTACGATTACAAATCCGATGTTTTCAGGGGATCTAACTTGGCCAGATTTTGCAGTTCCTTATATGGGATATAGTTTTACATTAAAATCACATATGAAATATGTAGATGTAGTAATTCAAAATGCAACAACTGGGGAAGATTTAGGAATGCTTGGTTCATTTGATGGTTTCCAGTTTGATGAAAATAGAATTTATACAAACTCAGCTGGATTTCAAGGAGCTTATTATGCATTTACAGGTGACCCGAAAAATCCAATCAGTAATTTTATTACTCTAGCAAAAACAGGGCACTACAAATTAAGATTGATTGGAACAAATGATCAAGGGAAAGTGTTTACAAAATCAACAGATTTTATGTATGAAAAGGCTGCACCAATTATGACATCAAGTTTTGATTCATTAGATCAAAAGGTAATTGAATATAACGATAGCCAATTCGATTCAAAAGGACAGTTTTTATATAACTTTAATATTAATTTAAATGATCCTGAGATAGATGAAGCAAAACAATATGGTATTCCAGTAGATCAATCTAAAAATAGTATTGTAAGCTTCTATGATAGTCCGTTTCCATATGACCCAATTAATACGGACAAAGACGGAAATTACAAAGACAAAATACTAGTTCAAAAAAGAACGACTCCATTAAAAGTTCAATTTTATGGAATGGATGCAGCTAGCAACTTCACATCAGATGCTACAGCAATGTTAAGGGTTTCTTTTGTAGCTAATAACTATCCTTACTATTACTTAAAGGCAAATAAACAGACTGCTTCAACAGGAGATACAATCAATTATTCACTTCGTTCGAATAATATTAAAAACTTAAAAACAACAAAAATCAATATTCCAGTTATGATAGTAGATGGAAAGGATCTAGCTACTATAAAAAATGTTGTTGTAAGTGATGCAGTTAAACAATACGGTGATGCAAATGTGACAGTGTCATCTACAACTGATGGAAAAACAAAGACAACTTATACAATTACATTTAACTATTTAGGAGACAAAGTTTTACCAGAAGATTTACAATTAGTTAATTTCGATTTAGTCTCAGGTAATCGTTATTGGCAAAACTTCCCTGTAAACTGGTTTGATATGGAGTTTACTGGAACGACAATTGACCAATCAAATGTAGTGAATAGTAAAGTATATACTTATATGGAAGCACTAAATTTAAAACAAACTTACTCAAGATTAGAAGGTGCAATGAAATTAGAAGGCACAATAAATCCGGCGACTAACACAACAAATACTGCGATTGATCAACAAAATATCGGTGCGAAAGTAACGGTTACTTCTTACGATGGTAATGTTTTAAGTGGTTACTTCATTAACAAGACAGGAAGTTACGCAGTAGAGGGTATAAAACCTGATGCAAAACCATATACAGTAACAGTTGATGTACCTGGCCACTTTACAATGACTAAATCTCTAATGTTGTCAAATGAAATTCGAGGAGAGCAGCTAGGTAAAAGATTAGGGTTTAACTTAGCAACAGCTGCAGCTGGTGATACAAATAAAGATAATGTTATCGATATTTTAGATGCAGTAAATGTACAGACTTACTGGAACACAAACAAAGCGTCTGCTGATTTTAACTTTGATGGCGTTGTAAATAGTAAGGACATGAATTATGTAGTTAAAAACTTTGGTTTACAAAATACTACTGTTCCGAATCCGCCAAAAGCGAAAGCGGCATATAAAGGAGTAACACTTGACGATGTTTTAACTCAGTTAGGTATGAAATAAAAAATTAATTATTTATTAAGAAGTAATTAGAAAAATTATAAACTTATTAGTAAGCTATCATTCTTTTTTTATTAAAAGTTTGATAGCTTTTTTTTGTTAAAAATAGGAATTTTCCGACTTTTTAAACTTTTGTAATTTTTTTAATGAAAAACCTCAAATTCCCCCAAGTTTTAAATTGTCAAAAGTTTCTAATTTTACATAAAATTCGATGTTTTAAAGGTGTTTTTAGCTAAAAATCTACAGTATATGTCAAATAGTTACATTTTTTCTATTTAAACACAAAAAAAAATGAAGCATAAATCGCTAAATTTCCCCAATACAAGACAATCAAAACATGGAGTAATATTTAATTAAATTTAAGTGTTTAGAAAAATTTTAATACTTAAATTATCAGAATTTGGGCAAATACTTGGAATTTAGTATTTATTTTTACTGGGGGGGAAATTATGAAAGAGAGAAAAATGTCTAGTAAGAGTAAGAGGCCAACGAAAAAGATTATGTCGATCTTTGCGTTGAGTTCAATGTTTTTAAACGTTGTAATACCTCATAGTTATGCAAGTGGAAACACTGCCGAGACAAAAATTAATCAGCAAACGTCATCTAGTAATTCTTTTAATGCTAGTGAAGTAAACCGTATTCTTGACGGACTTACTGCTGAACAAAAAGCAAATATTAATAAGCTTACTGGAGCAGATCAAGCTGAAAAAATCCGTGTAGACAAAAAGGATTTAATTGGTTCAAAAAAGATTAATGTTATTGTTCAATTTAAACAAGATCCAGCTAAAATAGAAATCATTAAGCAATCTTTAGCTAAAGGTGGAGCAACTGCAAATAGTCAAGCATTCGCAAGTGAATATTCTGATGCTCAAAATAAAGTTAAAGATTCACATGCAAATTTTAAAAGCTTTTTGAATGCACAACCTAAAACAACGATTGTTGGTGGGAAATCTGTTAATACGGGAATCAGCATTAACCGAGAATATACAGATGCATTTAATGGAGTATCATTAACATTACCTGCAAATTTAGTTCAAAAACTTGCAGAAAGCCCAGATGTTGCGTCTGTTTGGTCTGAAGTAGAATATTCTTTACCTGATGAAGGAAATTCTAAAACTACAGCAACAAGTACATCTGTTGGCAAGCCAACATCAGCGCTTACCTATTTAGGGATTGATAAACTTCAAGCTGATGGTAACACGGGTATCATTAAAACAGGTCCACGTGCGGGTCAAAAAGTTAAAGTGGGTGTATTGGATACAGGTATCGATTACAACCATCCTGATCTTTATAAAGCAACACATGATGAAAATGGACACTTATATAGTGGACATGACTTTGTTAGTAATGACGGATTTGATGCAAACGGAAATATAAAATATGTTGATGACCATGATCCTATGGAAACAACTTATGATGATTGGGTAACTGATAAGGCTAATCCAAATTCAGTTTGGGGAACTCCACCTTCAGATTATAAGCCGTATATTACTTCGCATGGAACGCACGTTTCTGGTACGATTGCAGCAAATACGACGAATAATAACGATGCTTATTCGGCAAATGGGGTAGCACCTGATGTAGAGCTTCATGGTTATCGTGTATTAGGACCAGGAGGACACGGAACAACGGAATCTGTACTAAGTGGTATCGATCAAGCTGCAAAAGATCATATGGATGTAATTAATCTATCACTTGGTGCAACAATTAATGATCCACTATACCCAACAAGTATCGCAATTAACAATGCTACTTTAGCTGGAGTAGTATGTGATGTTGCTGCTGGTAATAGTGGTCCTGGACAAGCTACAGTAGGTTCACCAGGTACTTCAGCACTAGCAATTACTGTAGGCGCAAGTACAATTCCAGAAGATATTGCAACAATGACAATTAAGAATGGTTCAGCATCATATAAAGCACGTTTATTTGGTAAAGACTTTTCTCAATCGGACGATGCGTATAAAGGTCAATCACTTCCAATCGTTGATGTTGGTCTAGGAAGTGAAGCAGATTATAGTGGAATTGATGTAAAAGGTAAACTTGTTCTAGTAAAACGTGGCGTTGATTATTTATCAACAAAAATGACAAATGCTCACAAAGCTGGAGCAGCAGGTATGATTATTTGGGATAATACGGATGATACTGATAGCCAAGGCTATATACCTAGTTTCTTAGGTGTTAGCATGGATAATGTATATTCAGTTTCTCTAACACAGGCACAGGGACAAGCTCTATCTGATGCAATTAAAAAAGACCCAAAAACGGCTAGCATTACATTCCCTTCTACTCTTGATGCTCCTATTAGGAAGAATGGAGATGAACTGGCAAGCTTTAGTTCAACAGGTCCTGTCAAAGATTGGACGATTAAACCTGACGTTGTAGCTCCAGGTGTGGACATTTCTTCTACAGCCCCATACGATATTTGGGAGCCGCAAAACAATGGAACACATGATTATAAAGTTGCATATCAGATTGAGTCTGGTACTTCAATGGCAACGCCGCACGCTGCTGGTATTTCAGCTTTAATTAAAGCTGCACATCCAGATTATACACCTGCAGATGTAAAAGCGGTGTTAATGAATACAGCTAAAAGTATTGATACAGATTCAAAGAGTTATAGTGTCTACCAGGTAGGTGCTGGACGAGTTGATCCTGCTCGTGCGATTGCTACAGATGTGAAAATTCAAGTGTTAGATAAAGCAGTTTCGGCGGATGATCCATCAGATGCTTCGACTCTACATGATGTAGATAATCTTACTGGAAGCATGTTCTTTGGCTTTAAAGGTAGAGGAGAAGGTGCAACGAACGGATCAGATGATGTTGTTTCTTCAAAAGACTTTAACATTACAAATCAAGGAACTGGCAGTAAAACATTTAAATTAAGTAGTGCGTTTATATCAACAAAGTTTGCAGGATCAAATAAAGTTGGTCCAGGCACAGGAAATGATGTGAAAATCGATTTTTCTGTAGATGGCAAAAACGTAAATTCTATTAATGTTGGCGGCGGAAGTTCTGTTAAAGCAACAGCTAAAATTACAGTTCCGTCAAATTCATTAGATGGCACTTACGAAGGTTATATTAACGTAGTAAATGCAGCGGATTCATCAGAATCTTATCGCGTCCCGTTTACAATTACAGTTGCGGAAAAAGGTATTAATAATTTCAAAGTCGCGATAAAGTCGACGTCAGTAGGAAATCTTTCATCTTATAATTTCTCAGTAAATAACGAAATGGATAACTATTATATCCTAGTAAAAGACAAAGACGGAAAATATATAGGGGTAGCAAATTCAATTGCAAACGGTAGTGATATCATCCCTGGTGTCCAATATGGCCCACGTATCACTCTATTTAATGGATGGTATCTTCCATTTACAAAGGCTTACGATGGAACGTATGATCAGTCTGGCATTTCAAAAGACGTACAAGTGTTACCAGAAGGCGCATACTCTCTTGAGTTGATTGCAACTGGCAAAGATGGACAACGTTACACTGCAGAGGATACGCTATATGTTGACGGTACACCGCCAACTATGACGATGGATAGTGACTCTAAAGGTGGAATTTATGAAATTGATCCGACAGGGTACCTACCTGGACAAGAAATTAAAGGATTCTCTGGTACTGTTTATGACTCGAACATTGACGTAATGAAATCCAACGGGGAAACGTCAGTGCCAAGTCCTCAGGATGGTGTTACACCAGTTCCTGTTGATCAAGGTTTAAATAGTGTTGTAGGTTATCAAGACAGTATGTTCCCAACAGTCTACTTCAAAACTAATGCAAAAGGTCGTTTCCATTTTGGTGTGTCTCCTGAAGACCTTACTAATAAATGGGGAAGTGAATTCATTATTGATCCTGTTGATTATTCAGGTGAAGATGATATGGATCTAAACAGTCAAACCTATTACTTTATTAAAAAAGGGAATCCATATGTTACTTTAACTGCATCTAATGGAGTAAATGCAGGACCAGGTAACGAAGACAAAGTGGTTGTTGATGCGGATAAACCTTTCAAAACGACAATTACAACCCACTACGGTGTTGGAATGACAGGCGGTAAATTTTTACTGAATGATAATAAAGTTTACAAATATAGTAATATCCGACTAACAGACGAGTATAAAAATTACCTTATTAGTAAAGGGATTGATCCAACGAAGGTTCTTACTGTAGGGCAACCTTATGTTCATCCATATTATGGACTTGGTTTAACAACAGATGTGACACTTTCTAATATCGGAGCAGCTGGTGCTCTTGACCATGATATGCCAATCATTGAAGCGGATGTGACTTATTCAAGCCCTGATCCAATTACAGGACCATTCCCATATACAATGGTACAAGCGAATTTAACATTATCTGGTGATGATACAGAAATCGCATGGTTCCCAACGAATGTACCTACTGTAAGACAGAACATTTCTGTACTTAGAGGACGTTTAGCAGCGGAATCTTTCGCAAGAAATAATATAAACAACAACTATCCACAATTCACAGTTGATTCAGGTGCAAAAATAACGGCGACGGATGATAAGGGTAATAAATTTACGACTGATCAACCGACATCATTTAATAACACTATGGCCTATACATTTATTAATCCATATTATGCTTTAACAATGGGTGTAAGTGACAAGCCATATTCTGTTGAAGCAAGTGTACCAGGACATTTTAAAGGATATGCAAAAACACCAGTAATTGGTGAAAATAAATTCGGTTATCAATCAGGTACTGTAAAAGATATCCCTGGTCTGTTCCCAATCTTATTAGGCGGAGACGTAAATGGTGACAATGTCATCGATATGAAAGATTTACTGAAAGAAATCGATGTTTATTATCAATATAAAAACTTAGGTTATGTTGATAATCCAGACAATACGATTGCTAAAAAGACAGCATTCTTAAACGATAACCGTGACGAGGATATTTACTGGATTAAACCAACCGGTTCAGGTTACGGGATTAATTATAACGATTTCTACTTCATCTTTAAAAACTTTGGCGTAAAAAATCAAAGTGCAATTGATGCAGGATTAACAGTTCCAACTGCACAATTAACGGTAGATCAAGATACAACTTTTAAAACTGCTTATGCAGGAGCATTACCAACAATTACTTTAAATGCTGGCGACACAGTGCAGCAAGTACTACAAAAACTTAATTTCCCTGCTCCAGACTTGAAAATCGAATCAACACCAAAGCTTCAAGATTTACAAAATGGTGCATCGATTTCACTTGTTCCTACAAATACAGTATTTGTAGATGATGTAGTATGGAGAAAAGCGATCACAAAAGTAATGTTAGGTACAACTGATGTGACAAATTTAGTGACAATTAACCCTGGATATACGTATGCTGATGCAAATGGTGCAGCACAAACAATGCCAGCTAAAATTACGTTCCCAGGATCATTATTCCCAACGGCAACGAACTATGCAATGACAATAAAGGCGACAGGATACCCTGATGTATCGAAATCTCTAACGATTTCAACAATTCCAATTCCGACGCCAAAGGTTCCAATCGTTACTGATCCAACAGCTGCGCATATTGGTAAAGATTTAACTTTAAACTTTACAGAGGATGCGAAATGGAGAAATGGAATCAATAAAGTGATTGTAACTACAAATGGTGGAAAAAGTTTAGATATCACTAATTTGATTAATCCAGATACGAATCAAAAATATTATGACATTAGTAAAGCGGGTCAAATTACGTTTAATGCGAAAACATTTATGACGAATTCAACGATTGATCCGAAAGATGCTACAAACTATAATAGAGGAACTGTAGATCCTGGAGGAGCAAATTATTACCCACAACTTTACAAATTTACCATCAGTTCACAAGGTGCAGATGGCACAGTTTATCCTGATGTAATTGCTGGTTATGATAGTTCTTACACAGCTCAACAACCTGTTGGTTATTCTCTGACGTTCAACAGCCAAGGAGGAACGCAGATTAATCCGATGGCGATAGGATTCAAACCGGGCTCGAGTCGTACAAATGGTGATGGTAGTGAGTTGATCGCATTCAATACTCCTGCTCCAACGAAACAAGGCTATAAGTTCCTTGGTTGGTTTAATGAGGCATCGGGTACAACTCAATTTGATACACAATCTGTTGTAACTGGAGACAAAACGGTTTATGCAAAGTGGCAAATGAATACGACTCAAAATTATTCACCTGTCGATAAATCGAATCCGAATGGAGCGAAATTCGATCCAAGTAACGCAAATGCAAGTGGTAACGGTTGGGTACTTGGAGAAGGCGATTTAAAAATCAACATCCCAGATTATTTAACAAATGTTTCTTGGTTAACAGGAAAAGATAAAATTGCAAATATTGAAGCGACGTTCTATGCAATGAAGAGCGATGGTTCAACAGATGGAGTACCGACAAAGTATACGTTAGACCCAAGCACTTATGGCTTATCGTCTAACGGAAATAACGGGATTCTATCATTCACAACGGCGACACATGATCAAGCTGTTCAAGCAGGTCAAACTAAACTGGGTGAAAAGTTTGCGTTCAGTGAAATGCCAACTCTTGGGAATGCTGGCGCGATTAAAGGGTATAACTTAACGATCACTTCTACAACAGGAGAAACGGTTACAATTCCAAATATTCTTCTTGGTTATAGACGCCATATTGATTTAAACGGTGGTACGTTAAAAAATGCAACTGACACATTCTTTGCTGATGCGTTAGTTAATGGAAAAACAACTGCGCCAAATATGTCTACAGGTGCAACACATGTAATTAATGGTAATTTAACGATTAGTCCAGACCTCTATTTGGATGCAGCAAATTCAAGTGACAAGAAGTCCGATATTACAACAAATCCGAAAGTCTTAACTGGTAGTTCTACATTCTATCTATGTTGGATGAAAGTTCCTCCTACAGTGAATAAAGACGTTGTTGGAAATATTGTTGGAAGCGACATTACTTTACCATTTACTGATGATGGAACATGGAAAAATAATATCAAATCTGTGAGCATAGGTACTAAAACTTTAGTTCTTAATAAGGATTACACGATCACAAATAATAGTATTATCCTTAAAGCTGCTCTTTTCACAGCTGGACAAAAAGTTAACGTAACGATTGTTTCAGAAGGTTATAAAGATGTGACAGTTGTTGACCAAGTAATTGGTTATACAGTGACGTTTGATTCAAATGGTGGAGATCCACTTTCTGCTCAAATCGTAGACAGAAATGCAACAAAACCAGTAGATCCAACTAAGGTAGGCTACAAGTTCTATGGTTGGTATACAGATCAAAATTTAACAAATGCTTATGATTTTGATAACATTGTGACAAAACCAATTACCCTTTATGCGAAATATGCGTTAGCTGGTTCAGTTGTAACAGTTGATACAACAGACAATGCAGTAGGGAACGATATGGTATTAGAGTACAGCGACAAAGACTGGGCAAATGCGTTTACTGGCATTAACATCAACGGTCTTGCAATAGACGCATCGAAATACAATTTAGATAAAGAGAATCGTACGATTACTTTAGATAAGAGCCTGTTCTCAAGAGCTAAAGATTATACGGTTACAATAAAAGCTAAAGAGTACGCTGATGTGACATTAGTACAAAAAGTTCTAAATGGATATAATGTTCATTTCGTAATGCCAAAAGATGCTCCTGCAGTAGTGAAGGATGCAACGAAAGATTCAATAGTAGTACGTAGAATTACAGCACCAACAGCTCATGGTTATGATCTAGCTTGGTTCGCTGATGAAGCATGTACAATCCCTTGGGATTTCACAAATTCAATCTACTCTACAAAAACGATTTACGGACAATGGAAACCAGCAAAATACACTATCATCTATGACACACAAGATGCTGGCCTTGCAGTTTCAGTAAAAGCTGAGTACAATTCTTTACTTGATGAATCAAAACCAACAAGAACAGGTTACACATTCGTTGGTTGGTATAATGATGCAGAAGGTAAAACTCCATGGAACTTTGCAACAGATAAAGTAACTGATGACATGGTTCTATACGCTAAGTGGAATGTAAACTCTTATACAGTTCACTTTAATACAAATGGTGGTAGCCAAGTAGCTGATAAAGCTGCAAATTATAACACTACGATTACAGCACCGACAACAACGAGAACAGGTTACACATTCGTTGGATGGTACGAAGATGCTGCAGGAGATTTACCTTGGAACTTTACAAAAGATAAAGTTACAAACAACACTACTTTATA